>NZ_JACUTS010000001.1 GCF_014859695.1 Sulfurimonas sp.
AAAGATTTTTGGAGAAGATGGCACATCACGCTTAGTAGATTTCTAAGAGATTATGTTTACATTCCTCTTGGCGGAAACAGACATGGAGAGTATAGAACGCATGTAAACCTAATGGCAACATTCATTCTCGGTGGAATTTGGCACGGAGCAGGATGGACATTTGTCTTTTGGGGATTTTTACATGGATTGGCTTTAGTATTTCACAGAGTTTGGAGCAAATTTAATTTCCACATACCAAGAGTACTGGCATGGTTTATCACTTTTAACTTTATCAATATCACATGGGTCTTTTTTAGAGCTAAAGAGTGGGAGGATGCAGTGAAGGTTTTAGGTGGGATGGTTGGACTTGGCGGATTTACACTCCATCCAATTTTTGAAAGATTTGCGTTTTTACATCAATTTAACATCAAATTTCAACCTTATGATACGATAACTTTACCTTTGGCAGAAACACTCTGGTTTCCGTTTGCCTTTATCATTATTTTATTTTTTAAAAACTCAATGCAAAAAATAAAATCTTTCACTCCAAATAAAAAAGTAGCGATTTTTACTGCGTTTTTGCTCTCATTTGGCATCTTATCACTTACAAAAATAAGTGAATTTTTATATTTTAATTTTTAAGGTTTTTAATGAGTAGTAAAAAATTTATAGCTTTTGTTGGACTGTTTGCGTTTTTGATTGTTGGATTTGTTGGCGGTGTGAATTATGTGGTTGACCCATTTAACATTTTTCATACAAAGTTTTTAAAAGAACAATTTCAAAGGAATGAAAGATTTATGAAAATAGAATACCTAGAAGAAAATCATTCTAAATTTAATTCATACATGTTTGGTTCATCAAGAATTGGCACAACTCCACCAAGTGTAATTGATAGGTATGTAAAGGATGCAAAATTTTATAACTTTACAATTTCAAGCGCTAATTTATATGATTATTTAATGCATTTAAAATATTTTATAAAAAGAGGTTATCCTTTGCATAATTTATATATTCAAATAGATATTGATAATATGAATAACTTTGGAAGAATTGATACAGATTATTTAAGAAAATTTCATCCTTTTGTAAAAAATGAAAAACTATATAATTTTTATATTGCTTATTTAACTGGCTTTTTTCCTTTTAATATTAAAGGTAAAGTGCAAGTTAATATCAAACAAGACGATCTAGTTGGCTATTTTATTGAAACAGGCATATGGACGAGACCAAAGAAAGAAGAAAACATAAAAATAAATCCTCTAAATTTTATAAAAAATGAGCCATCCTTCAACACAAAGAATTTACGAAACGTTAAGAACACTCAAAGCAAAAATAATTTAGAAGCTTTGAAAGAAATTGCTAGTCTCTCTAAAAAGCATGGTGTAAACTTAATTATTTTTACTACACCACATAATAAAAATATGATGGATACATTTATTATTGATGACTATTTAGAATTTTTAAAAACAATTTCAAGGGTTGGTGAATTCTATGATTTTTCAGGATATAACTCAATTACAATAAATAATATGAACTATTATGAAAGTAGCCATTATAGGGAAAATGTTGGTAGACTAATCGCTGCTAAAATTTTCAACGACCAAACAGTTGATGTTCCAAAAGATTTCGGAGTCCTCGTCACCAAAGAGAACATCGAGGAGCATCTTCAAAACCTAAAAGAGCAAATCAAAGCTTACGACTTAAATTAACCCTTTCCTCATTCCCAACTTGTAGCTGGGAATGCATGCATGAAACTTGTAGCTGAAATATGCATTCCTACGCTGGAACGATAGGAACGAGAGCTTCCTAGCCCTTAATCCCGTCTGCTCTTGGAGCCGTCAAAAAACCAAAAAAGACCTTAGCGTAAAGCATAAAAGGTACACTCCATAAGATAGCCGAGTAGAGATAGAGTTCGCTTGAATACTCTGGATAGAAGGCTATCGCACTTCTCATAAGCGTTGCAACAACTATTAGTCCGACCATAAGATGCGTGTAGATGTTTGAGGTCAGATGGCGTCCTGTGTGAATCCAGCCGATGATTATCATGACCATAAGATAGGCAAGACCGTAGCCGCCGCTTGTTATGAAGTGTCTGAAATGAGTGATATTTTCAACTTCATTTGCAAGGATGCTATAGCCCATCATGGCGTAACCGAGCCCCAAAAGTACATATATAAGACTTAGATAGATAACGTAGGGTTGATTGAGAATAAACTTATCTTTTAGTTTATAGTCAGACGTTATGGCAAGAATCGCTGCACCGGCTGAGAGTCCAAGCCAGCCGAGTGCTGAGTTCTCAGGGTATAAAAACTCCACTACGCTAAAGAGTCCGATTGTAAATAGCGCCAAGTTGGTAAGAGGCGGGCGTGATACATAGACATCGTCTATGCCTTTGTCTTCCATAAGCTCATTTACCGCTTCCATATTGACGCGTCTAAGTGCTAGAAGTATCAAAATGACATGTGCGCCGAGTGCTAGTTTTAAGATATCCATCGGGTCTGTTTGCGCAAGTCCCGCCATGGAAGCAAAAAACCATGTTTCAAGGATGAAAATAGCTACCATTGTATAGCCTAAAGAGGCATGTCTTTGGAGTTTATCAAGCACGGCAGCTCTTGCAAACCAGATAAGGTAGCCAAGCATCGCAAGGTTAAAAAATGCAGCGATATATACGCCCGTAATATCAATAAACCAAAAACTAACTCTTCCTAAAATCCATAAAATGACGACGTTTCTTAGTTTTTTACCCACAAGCGGCACAAATCCGGGAAAGAGTTCGGGAAGTCCGGTCGATAAAAATGCCAAAATCCCCGCCGTAAGTATGCCAAAAAGCATTTCATAGACATGCCAGATAAGGATATTGTCCATAAACGGGATGTTTAAAACTCCGCTCCAAACAAATCCCCATAAAATCATCGAGATTACTAAGTAGGGTGCGAGAAGCAAAAAGATAGGTCTAAATCCGTATGCCAAATATGGAGGAACACCTTTTTCATCGGGGTAGTAAAGATAGTGGTTCGTTGCATGTAAAACTTGCGGTTTCTCTTCTTCGTGCTTCATTATTTTAGTTCCAATTCAAACGTACTTATAATCTCTTCGTCTTGTAGTATCTCCACGCTTTTAGAGAAAACATACCTATCTTCTCTTTGGTTTTGGATAAGGTCAAACCTGAATTTTTTTACAATATGCCCCAGATCGGCTTTTAGAAGCAGCATCTCATCGCTTAGGCGAATCGCCTCCATAAGGTCATGCGTGATGAAAAGTATGCTTATCTCTTTTTTGCTTATCATATCAATGAGCACGCTCTGAAGCTCTTTTTTAAGCCCTATGTCAAGTGCGGAAAATGGCTCATCCAAAAAAAGCAGGGAGGGTTTGAGAACAAGCGCTCTTGCAAAACTAACTCTCTGCTTCATTCCACCGCTTAAATCTTTTGGAAATTTCTCAAAATCATCCTCTTCAAGCCCGAAACGAAGCGCTATCTCTTGCGATTTTTTTATTGCGCTCTCTCTCTTTTCGCCCTTTGCCAAGAGTCCTAGAGAGATGTTATCTATAACGTTTTTCCATGGAAGAAGTCTTGCCTCCTGAAAAGCAAATGCGCTACTCTCAAAGGTGTTTGTAACGCTTCCTTCCTGAACATCAAGGAGGTCGGCGCAGAGATGCAGAAGTGTTGTTTTACCGCCGCCGCTTGGACCTACTATGGAGAGAACTTCCCCTTTGTCGAGCGTAAAGTTTATATCTTTTAAAATCTCTGTAAAACCGAAGTGATGGTTTAGTTTTTTAACCTCTAATCTCTCCATAACTCGACCTCTCTCTTAATTGGCTCTAATATTATGTACTCAATAAACATGAGCGAAGCTATCATGATGACAACGATTGAGAGAGCCGTAGGAGTATCTAGCTGACTTCTTGCAACAGCCAAAGATGCGCCGATACCGTTGCTTGTCGCCAAAAGTTCCGCCATGATTACTATCTTCCATGCCATGCCCAGACCGCTGACCCACGCAGGAAAAACGTAGGAGAAGATATGCGGAAAGTAGACATCAAAAAAGCGCATGTGCCATGGAAAGTTGAAACTCTCCGCCATCTCTTTTAGTTCACCATCAAGCGTACGAGTTCCTTGAAGCGCTCCGACAAAGATGATAGGAAACGAGGCGACAATAACCGTAAAAATTACGGTTTCATCACCCATACCGAACCAAATCATCGCCAAAACTATCCATGCAATCGGTGGCATACCCACTAAAATGGTAACAATAGGGCGGCTCATCATGGAAGCTGTTGCGAAAAATCCAGCCAAAAGCCCAAGAGCAGTTCCCAAAATAAGCGAGAAGCCAAAACCCATAGAAGCGCGGTAAAGCGTCGTCTCTATCTCTGCTATAACTGCATCGTCATGAAGCATCAAGCCCAGTGTTTTGAAGGTCTCAAGCGGAGAGGGAAGAACCAAATCGCCGTAAACCTGATTGCCTACATCCCAGAGCGCTACAAAAAGAAGTATGGAAGCAACTGCTCCCCATCCGCTCCACAAATATGCCGGAAAATCTTTGAGAATTTTTAAAGCAAATTTCATATATTAAAGTCCATAGTAAAAACTATCATCGGGGAGTCTGCCGCCGATGCTTTTAGGATCTTCATCTTTTAGGATGTTGAAGAAAAATTCCAAATCTTTTTTTGCTTCTACTGCACTTACGTTTTTAAATCTTATTTGCGAGATTGAATCGCTCACGCCCTCTTCACTTAACATCTCAATGTTTTTTGCAACCAGTTTGCCCGCTTCTTTTGGATTTGCTTTATACCACTCTAACGATTTTGCATACTCTTCTTGAAATCTTTTTATGAGATGTTCATCTTTGACATGCCCCATAACTGCAATACCCGCTTCGGGAAGATCGCCGTTTGTGTTAAAAACCTTACCCCACTCCTCCTGAAGATCTACGCTTCTGTATAAATCAGGTGCGACTATGCTGATAGGAAAAGATTTTGTTTTTCTAAGTGCCATAGAGATTGCGGGTTCAGCTAAAAGCGAGTGGTCTATTCTTCTCATGATAAGCATCTGCATAGCATCTATCGGACTTGCCACATAGACGAGTTCAAAATCTTTTTGCGGGTCCAGCCCCTCTTTTTTGAGCAGCTGTTTAAAGACGATATCGGGCATATCTGCGCGAAAGGGAACAGCTATCTTTTTGCCTTTAAAGTCTTTAAGGGTTTTTAGTGAATTATCACGGCTTATCATCCCTAAAATCCCCCAAACGGAGACATTGAGAAGTTTTATATCTACGCCTTTGTTGTTCAAAATCGCCGCGGTGTTTGTCGGAACAGCCACAAAATCTACATTGCCTCTAATTGTCATAGCTCGAAGCTCATCGGGATTTTTCCAGAGTTTAAACTCTATTTTATCCGCTACGTCGCTTAGAGCATTTGTCTCAATCATATGTAAAATAGGATGCGAGACGGATGCAAAAGGACCCGATACGACAATCTTTTGTAGTTTTTCAGCACCGAAAAGAGCGGTTGATGCAAGTGTCAGTGATAAAAAAGCAGTGATAAGACGTTTCATTTTTTAGCCTTTATAATTAATTTTTTGTATCATAGCAATAATGATATTTATTATCATTGATTAAAATCAATTTCAAAAGAGATAGCCGACTCTAAAGATAAATTTCTCTTTCTCAAGCGGCTGATACTCTTTTAAATCATAATGCGCCAAAAACGAGACTCCAAAACCAAAATGAATCTTCGGTTTACCAAAAGGCAAAAACTCGATTTGCGGCGTTATATAACCCGCACTTCCGCTAAATGCTTTAAATGGAAGCATGGCGCGAAGCTGTGCGTTTGTGTCATCTCCCATATTCGTTTTTGTATTATACTTAATGTTATACTCAATACCAATATTTAGTTTGTTTGTGACTGCTTTTGTCGTTGAGAGGTTCAGAGCAATCTCATCACCGAAATCGTAGTCGTTGTGCGCTTTTGGTCTGTACGTGTACATAGCGTGCGCATCCGCTTCCCAGCTCTCGCTTATCATCTTTGTCGCTCCAAGCCCGAGCATATACTCAAACTCTCCAGTTCCCATCTGTGTCGGCATTGGAGTATTTACGCCGTTTGCAACTGCCGGAGCAGTCTTAAATGAGCCGTTTGTTGCACCTGTCGGGAGTTTTATGCCTGCATCAAGAGAGAGCTGATAGTTCGCATCACTCATGGGCACCAAAATATGTCTTGCCGCCAAAACGATGTCACCCAAGCCTTTGTTATCTATGGCGACATCGTTTAAGCCGAGTCTTGCTGTTGCCTCGATATTTTTGTAAGGGATGATTGCGCTTACGGTCGTTTTGTTTGAGAGACCGTAGCTTAAAGCAACCATGGTTATGTTTGCCGTTGCATCAAGATTCTCTCTGTTTTGCACCTCGCTTGAGCCGTCAAACATGCTGTTTCTCTCAAAATTAATGTGCGTAATCCCCATCTTTAGCTTGCCTTCGGGTAGAACCAAAGCACCGCCTTTAGAGTTAATCGCAGGCATAACATCCGCACTTAAAAGCATAGGAGCTATTAAAAGCGATTTTATAAATAGATTTTTCATTGTTTGTTTTCCTTTTTATATAATGATATTCATTCTCAACTATAACTTTACAACAATATTTCTTAATTAAATATAAATATTGATAACTATTATCAAGTTAATTATTTTAAGAAGATTTTGATAAAATTTTGCCCATGAATAAAGAACAATATATAAAAGCGGTAGAGCTTCTTAATCTCTACTCATACCATTACTATGTACTTGATGACCCGATAACAACCGATGAGGTTTATGACAAGCTTTACCATGAAGTTTTGGAGTATGAAGAGCGCCATGTGGAGGATATTTTGCCCTCTTCACCCACGCAAAGAGTAGGCGACACAGTCTCGGAGGGATTTTCAAAAGCTCCTCATCTTAGCCGTATGTGGAGTTTGGAAGATGTTTTTGACAGTGATGGACTGCAAAAGTGGCTTATAAAAACTTACAAACTAGATAAAAACATAACATTTTACTGCGAACCGAAGTATGACGGAGCAAGTCTGAACCTTATCTATGAAGAGGGCAAACTTACTCAAGGCATAACCCGCGGAGACGGAAGTGTGGGCGAACTGATAACGCAAAACGTAAAAACCATCCGCTCAATCCCGCTAACCATAGAGCATAAAGAGCGCATCGAAATTCGCGGCGAGGTCGTGCTTTACAAAGATGAGTTTGAGCGCATCAACCAAGAGAGAGCCGCAAAGGGCGAGGCGGTTTTTGCAAACCCGAGAAATGCCGCAGCAGGAAGCCTAAGACAGCTTGATTCAAGCATTACCGCTTCAAGAAATCTTGTCTTTTTGACTTACGGTGTCGGAGAAAACAGACTGGAACACAAACTGTTGAGCCAAAGAATGGAGTATATCTACTCTTTGGGCTTTAAAAAACCGCCGCTTCGAGCTACATGTAAAGATTTTGACGAGATTCAAGCCGTATATGAAGAGATGAACAAAAACCGAGACAGCTATGCGATGATGCTTGATGGTATGGTTATAAAAGTAAACGAGATAGCCGCACAGATAGATATGGGTTATACGGTTAAAAACCCGCGTTTTTCGGTTGCCTATAAATTTCCCGCAGTTGAGAAGATAACGACTTTAAAAGAGATAGTGCTTCAGGTTGGACGCACGGGTGCGGTTACTCCCGTTGCCATTGTCGAGCCGACAAATATCGACGGCGTTATAGTCGAGCGGGCAACTCTGCACAATTTTGATGAGATAGATAGAAAAGATATCCGCATAAATGATAAGGTTATCATCCTTAGAAGCGGCGATGTTATACCAAAAATCATAAAAGTTTTAACTCATGATAGAGACGGAAGCGAGATGAAATATGAACGACCGACGACTTGCCCGGTTTGCGGCAGCGAGCTTTTGGATGAGGGCGTGCTTCTAAAGTGTCAAAACCTTACATGTGAGGCAAGAGTTATAAACTCCATCATCTATTTTGCCTCAAAACCGTGTCTAAATATCGACGGTTTGGGTTCTAAAATAGTAGAGGCACTTTTTGAATCAGGTTTGGTAAAGAGTGTTATTGATTTGTTTGATCTGACTTTGGAGAAGCTCTTAACATTAGATGGTTTCAAAGAGAAAAAGGCGCAAAATCTGCTTGATTCGCTTGAGGCCGCAAAGGGGTGTGACTACCGGCGGTTTGTAAACTCTTTGGGTATCGAGCACATAGGAGAGGTGGCATCTAAAACTATGAGTGCTCGTTTTGGAAGCTCATTTGTGGATGCTTCTAAAGATGAACTGGTCGCGCTTGACGGCTTTGGAGAAGAGATGGCGGAGTCCGTTTTGGAGTTTGTCAGAGTAAACAGAGAGACGATTTTAAAACTCCAAGAGATTTTGCGTCCGCTTGAACCGCTTCAAAGAGAAGAGCCAAAAGAGAACCCGTTTAAGAGCAAGAACGTTGTTCTTACCGGAAGCATGAGCGAGTCAAGAGACGTTATAAAAGAGATGCTGGAAGCTTTAGGTGCAAAGGTGGTGAGTTCCGTTTCCAAAAAGACGGACTTTGTCATCTACGGTGAAGATGCGGGAAGCAAATATGACAAAGCCGTTGATTTGGGCGTTGCTGTTCTTAGTGAGCAAGAGATGAGGGAAAAAATTGAGCAGGCTTGATAACTATCTGGTAGAAAATGGTCTGTGCGAGAGCAGAAACAAAGCGCAGACACTTATAAAAGAGGGATTTGTGAGCGTAAACGGCGAACAGATTATAAAGACATCGCATAAGCTAAAAGAGAGTGACAAAGTAGCGGTTAAAGAGCATAAAGAGTATGTCTCCCGCGCAGCTTTTAAACTGAGCGCTTTTTTAGATGAACTCTCTCTTGATGTAAAAGGGATGAGTGCGCTTGACATCGGCTCTTCAACCGGCGGTTTTACGCAGGTTTTGCTAGAGGGCGGAGCAAAAGAAGTAACGGCGGTAGATGTCGGGCGCGAACAACTACATGTAAGCTTGAAAAACGATGAGAGAGTTCACTCATACGAGGGTTGCGACATAAGAGAGTTTGAGAGCGACGAAAAGTTTGACATAGTTGTAAGCGATGTCGCTTTTATATCTCTGCTTTATATCTTGGATGCCGTCGATAGATTCGCAAAAGACAAAATCATCCTCCTTTTCAAGCCGCAGTTTGAAGTCGGGCGAGAGGCAAAAAGAGACAGAAACGGCGTCGTGACTGATGAAAAAGTTATACTCGGCGCCATGATAAAGTTTGAGGATGCTTGTGCTTTGCTGGGGTGGAAGTTGGTTTTAAAATCGCCTTCAAAACTCACGGGCAAAGAGGGCAATTTGGAGTATTGCTATTTTTTTGAGAAATAGATTTTAGATAAAATATAACAAATTGCAATATTTTTTGAGTTGGCTTATCACAAAAGCTATAATGTTTGAAATGATTATAAAAGGCAAAACTGATGAAACCGCATGAATCTATCAAACTTTTTGAAGAGAAAAAAGTAAGAACTCTCTGGGATGATGAGCAAGAGAAATGGTACATCTCTGTCGTTGATGTCGTAGAGATACTTACGGAAAGTGTAAATCCTAGAAAATATTGGAGCGTTTTAAAAACACGACTAAAAGCTGAGGGAAGTGAGTTGGCTACAAATTGTAGTCAACTGAAAATGAAATCACCTGATGGGAAATATTATAAAACGGATGTAGCCGATACTGAGCAGCTTTTTAGGCTTATTCAGTCTATCCCCTCACCAAAAGCAGAGCCTTTTAAGCTTTGGCTGGCTCGTGTCGGAAGTGAGCGTATTGATGAGATGAGTGACCCTGAACTTACCATAGATAGAGCATTGAAACAGTATTTGGAACTCGGATATAGCCAAAACTGGATAAATCAAAGGCTAAAAAGCATCGAAATACGAAAAGAGCTGACAGATGAGTGGAATAGAGTAGGAGTGCGAGAGGGAACAGGGTTCGCGACACTTACGGATATTATCACAAAAACTTGGGCAGATAAAACAACAAAAGAGTACAAAGTCTTAAAAGGTCTCAAAAAAGAGAACCTGCGCGACAATATGACAAATACGGAGCTGATTTTGAATATGTTGGCAGAAGCATCTACTAAAGATATCTCAGAAGCGATAAACCCTAAAAGCTTTGAAGAGAGCAAAGATGTAGCCAAACAAGGCGGCAACGTGGCAAAAGTCGCACGAGCCGAACTTGAAGCTAAAACAGGTAAAAAGGTAGTGACAAGCAAAAACGCAAAAAATCTACTTGAAGATAATGAAAAAAAGAAATGATAAAGAAACAGGATGCAGCATGATGCCTTTTAACAATCTAGGATTTGTCTTTAAACACTTCGGCTCCATTATATATTCCAAACCTATTTTAGAAGATCTATGTCTGTTTTTGCATGGCTTTACCGACAAAGAGAGCGTCTTGGATATCGGTGCCGGAACCGGAGTGATGAGCGAGTTCGCCTACAGATGCAACGAAAACTTGAAGTATGTGGCAGTTGACCCCGCAGAGGGGATGCTCAAATACGCTCTGCCGTATCTGGAAACTCACATAGGAGCAGCAGAGGCGCTGCCGTTTGAAGATAACAGTTTTGATGCCGTATTTATGGGGGAGTCGCTGCATCACTTTGAAGATATAGACGCCGCGTTTAGCGAGGTAGTGTGTGTGCTCAAAGATGGCGGAAGACTTTTTATATACGATTTTGATTTAGGCACGTTTTTGGGAAAAAGCATATACATGATGGAAAAACTATTCGGAGAACCCGCCAATTTTTATGAGCCGAGTGCACTAAAAGAGATACTTGAGAGTTACGGTTTTAGCGTAACTGTAATGAAACACGGATGGCGGTATACTGTAAGTGCTTCGCTCTAGCAACGTCAAGTTCTTTTCTTGTTTAAATGAACAATATCTAAATTAAATACAGAGAAGTAAGATAAAATTAGTGTATCATTAAAGAATTTCAATTTTAGGAGTAAAAAATATGAATCAAATAAAATATTATGTTATTACTTTTTTTATTTTTGCTTTAATTAGCCCAGTTGCAGCACTAGATATAAAAATAGGGGACAAGTTTCATATTACGGGTTGTGAAAATGGAACATTAGTAGTGCCAGTTGTTAATATGTGGAATAAGCCAGGCAATGCTGCTAATGTTATTGGTAGATTGTCTGGTGAGGGTAGAGAAGACCGAGGTTTAAAATGTCAAGGCGCAAGAGTAAAACTTTTGGAAGTTAAAAATGTAAATGGTAGAATTTTTTTAAAAATTAAATCATTGGTTAATTTAAAAGAGGGCTGGATAACAGATAGTTTTGTTGGTAAAAAAATACAGTAAAATAAAAATATAAGTGTTTGGCTATTCAATTTCTTTTTACTCTTTAGATGCAAGTGAGCTAACAAACAAACCACGGAGAGAATAAATGAACAGTTTCACAGTAGATGTCGTCGGTATCGTAGGTGTGGCAATGGTTCTGGCAACATATTTTTTACTCCAAAGTGAAAAGATAGACGCCAAAGGTTTTTTATACTCGTTTCTTAACTTCTTAGGGGCGCTACTTATTGTCTATTCACTCTTGTATAACTGGAATCTTGCCTCTTTTATCATAGAGATTGTTTGGGTTTTGATAAGTCTTTACGGGCTTAAAAAGTGGTATAGAAATAAAAAGCAAAACGCTTTTAATGATAATATATAGACCATTTAGATAAAATTTCGCATAAAAAAAAGAAGCTATTTTAGTAAAGAGGAAAAAGATTTGAGAAACAGTACATCCATCGCAATTGGCGGCTTTGACGGGATGCACATCGGACATCAGCAGCTTTTTGGAGCGTTGGATGAGAATAGCACTATTGTCGTTATCGAGACTGGTTATGCAAACCTTACTCCAAAAAAGGAGCGCGAGCACTTTTCGCACTTTCCTTTTCTCTATCTTAAACTTGATGATATCCGTCATCTTAGCGGGGAAGAGTTTATAGCTTTTTTAAAAGAGAAGTTCCCAAAACTCCAAAAGATAGTAGTCGGGTATGATTTTCACTTTGGAAAAAACAGAAAATACTCCTTTAATGACCTGAAAACTCTATTTGATGGAGAGGTAGATGTGATTGAGGAGGTCTCGCTTCACGGCGATTCCGTGCACTCCCACAAGATAAGAGCAAAGCTTCAAATCGGAGATATAGAGGGAGCTAACGCTTTTTTAGGGCATAATTACACTATCAAAGGGCATGTCGTCTCAGGTCAGGGCATAGGCAAAAAAGAGCTGGTCGCTACTATAAACGTAGAGGCAAAAGAGTTTTTGATGCCAAAAGAGGGTGTTTACGTTACGCTTACGCGCATTGATGATGAGGAACATTTTCATCCATCGGTCTCTTTTGTCGGGCACAGAGTAACAACAGATGGAAGTTTCGCGCTAGAGAGCCATATACTTGATGGAGAAGTGTCATGCAAAGAGAGCGCAAGCATTAGTTTTGTCAACTTTATCAGAGAAAACAAAAAATTTGACTCGCTAGATGAGTTAAGAAAAGCTATAAAAAAAGATATAGCAATCGCTTCAAAGGAGCTAAAATTTCTACAATTATAAAAGAGCTGGACAGAGAGTATCTACACAGCATACAGGATATTGATCTAAAATTTTACCAAAATGAAAAAGATTTCGTGGTCGATGAAATTCCTATGGAAGAGTTTTTAGGCAGAGGAAATTACCTCATTTTAAAAGTGCAAAAAGTTGAACTTACAACTTGGGACATGATTGCCATCTTTGCGGAATACTTGGCTATTCCCGCTCAAAAGATAGGTTACGCCGGGCTTAAAGACAAACATGCAACGACTACGCAGTACCTCTCTGTGGAGACAAAACATGAGTATATGCTTAAAAAATTTCAACATAAACAGATTAAAATCTTAAGTACGACAAGACATTCGCACTCCATTAGAATGGGAGATTTGGCAGGAAACAGATTTAGCATAAATCTTTACGAGCTTGATGCAATAGACGCAGGCAAAATAGAAAAAGTTGCTAGAAAAATAGCAAAAAACGGGCTTCCAAACTACTTCGGTTACCAAAGATTCGGGCGCGATGCAGACAGTATTGAGCAATCTAGAGAGATGATAAAGGGCGAACTCTTTATTGAAGACGCGAAACTTAAAAGCTTTTTGATCTCTGTTTATCAGAGCTACTACTTTAACGAGTGGCTAAGAGAGAGGATAATGCTTTCCAAGGAGAGCGGCTCTTTGGAATTTACGCTTCTTAGCGGCGATGTTTACATGTCAAAAGATGGCAAACTCTCAACTCTAAAGCTGATACCCTCAAAAGAGTTTGCGGCTAAAAAATTGGTACCGACCGGACTTCTTTGCGGTCGAGATGTCTTTCGTGCAAAATATGATGCGGCGGAGATAGAAGCAAAGTACGATGATGAGTTTTTGCAGGAGAAGGGTCAAAGACGTGAAGCCCTAGTTTATCCTACCGATATTGACTGTAAATACGTTAAAAAAGAGACAATGCTAAATATCTCTTTTACGATGCCAAAAGGCGCTTACGCAACTGTTTTTCTAGAGAGTATTGCGGGGAAAAATTACAGCGCAAAAGATGTAAAAAGAGACAAAAGTAAAAAAAAGAGATAAATTTTTTCTCGTATTATAAAAGTTTAATTAAATTTTTACTATAATCACAAAATATTTATGAGACAGGGAGTACACCATATGGGTGAATTGTTCACATTTTTCGGTCTGATTTCTCACGATAAGACTTTTATCTACATGACGCACATGCTGCTTTCAGCCGGCATTGCTTTGATGCTTGTTAAAATGGCTATGTCAAACTTAAAAATGGTTCCAACCGGAACTCAAAACGTAATGGAAGCGTACATCTCAGGCGTTCTTAAAATGGGAACGGATGTAATGGGTCAAGAGAATGCTCGTCGTTATCTTCCGCTTGTTGCGACTATCGGACTGTTTGTAGGTATTGCTAATATAGTCGGTGTCATTCCAGGTTTTGAGGCTCCAACCGGATTTTTGGAGATGCCTCTTACTTTGGCACTTGCCGTATTTGTTTACTACAACTATGAAGGTATCCGCCGTCAAGGTGTTATCAAATACTTCAAGCACTTCCTTGGACCTGTTTGGTGGTTATACTGGTTGATGTTCCCAATCGAGATAGTTTCTCACATCTCTCGTTTGGTATCTCTTAGTTTCCGTCTTTTCGGTAACGTTAAGGGTGACGATATGTTCTTAATGGTAATCTTGATGCTTGCTCCATGGGTTCTTCCGTTGATCCCTTTTGCTCTTCTTACATTTATGGCATTCTTGCAGGCGTTCATCTTTATGATGCTTACGTATGTTTACCTTGGTGGAGCTATAGCTGTTGACGAACACTAACGGCTAAACACTATGCAAAAAGAGAAATTCGATAGAATTATTAGCTTTTTGCTTGGAGCATCGTGGGCAATCGTCATCTTCGGTGCTCTTATAACTTTTCAGATCTTCTCTTTTTTAGGCTTTTCACTCGCTCTTTTTACTACTATAACTTTTATAGTTATCTCTTTCTTCCTGATTTTAGCGCTTGACGCTTTTGTTATAAACAGACTAAGGCTTGAAGAGGCAAAAAAACATACACAACTCTTAGAAAAAATCTACTCAAAACATACCAAGTAAATCCACAATTATTTGCGCTTTATGAAACATAAAAGCATTAATTGGGTAAAATCCAACACAATATTATAATTTTTTATCAAGGAAAACTATGTTTGAAATAGTTATCGGTCTAGAAGTCCACGTTCAGCTAAACACAAAAACTAAACTTTTTTGCTCATGTCCTACGAGCTTTAACCACAAACAAAATACAAACACATGCCCGACCTGTCTGGCACTTCCTGGAGCTCTTCCAGTACTGAACAAAGAGGTGCTTCATAAGTCTGTAATGCTTGGAACAGCAATAGATGCAACTATAAATAAAACATCATATTTTGATAGAAAGAGTTACTTTTATCCTGATAGCCCATCCGCTTATCAGATTACGCAGCTCTATACTCCAGTAGTTGAACATGGAAAACTGCGTATTGATTTTGAGAACGGAACCCATAAGATTATTCGTATAAATCGTGCACATATTGAAGCTGATGCGGGAAAAAACATACATGACGGTGCTATTTCAAAAGTTGATTTAAACCGTGCCGGAACACCGCTTTTAGAGATAGTGAGCGAGCCTGACATGAGAAGTGCCGAAGAGGTTACTCTTTATCTTAAAAAACTCCACTCGATTATTCGCTACTTAGATATCGGCGATGCAAACATGCAAGAGGGTTCATTTCGTGTGGATGTAAACGTCTCTATTCGCCCAAAAGGTGACGAGAAACTCTATACGCGTGTTGAGATAAAAAACATAAACAGCTTTAGGTTTATCCAAAGAGCCATAGAGCTTGAAGTTGCTCGCCAGAGTGAAGCTTGGGAAGATGGTGTTTATGATAAAGAGATTCTTCAGGAGACAAGACTTTTTGATCAGGTAAAACAAGAGACCCGTTCAATGCGCGGTAAAGAGGAAGCGGCTGACTATCGTTACTTTCCAGAGCCTGACTTGCTAAAAGTGGTTGTAACCGATGATATGATGGAGGAATTTAGCAAAATTCCTGAACTTCCAGATGAGAAGATGGAGCGTTTCGTAAAAGATTACGGCATGAGCGAGTATAACGCTATGGTTGTTACATCTTCGCTTGAGATGGCGCACTTCTTTGAGAGAATGATGGAGGAGGGCATAAGCGCTAAAAATGCTCTTACATGGCTGACTGTTGAGCTTCAGGGCAGATTCAAAGGAGAGGTTAATATCTCAAACTCTCCTATTGATGCTAATAAACTCGGTTTTTTGGTAAAGAGAATAGAAGATGGCACCATAAGCGGAAAAGCTGCTAAAGAGGTTCTTGACTATCTTTTAGAAAAAGGCGGCGAGGTAGATGCGGCTATAGATGCACTTGGACTAAAACAGGTAAGCGATACGGGTGCGATAGAAGCTATTTGTGATGCTATTATAAATGCGAACCAAGACAAAGTAGCAGAGTATCAAGGCGGTAAAGAGAAGCTTTTTGGCTTCTTTGTCGGGCAGGTTATGAAAGAGTCCAAAGGAAGCGCAAATCCGCAGAGCGTAAACGAGATATTAAAAGCAAAGTTGGGATAATATTTTGTTAAAACGTTTGATAGTAGACGGCGCCTATGCGATTAGTACGTCAAAACGTTATGCCAAGATAAAGCATTTTTTTTACAATTTTTTAGAAAACGACTCCAACAAATACAAAAAGATATTTGACCTCTTTATGATAGCGCTTATCTTCTCAAGTGTTGCCATACTCATTAGAGAGGTAAAGTCTCATGTAGACGACTCCCTTCTTTTTTTTAACAACTACATCATCTCAATCATTTTTCTTATAGAGTATCTGCTTAGGTTTTGGGTAACCAGCAGTGTAAGCGAGATAATCATCAAGCATAGTGAATATGACGTTATGCTAAAGAGAGAGTTTAGTCTTCTAAAAGCTTTTAGAGAGATTATTGCTATAAAGATGCGGTATGTTTTTTCTATAAAGGCTATTATAGACCTCTTTGCCATACTTCCATTTTTCCATGAGTTAAGACTTCTGAGGCTTTTTGTACTATTTAGGGTATTTAAACTCTTTAGATACGCCAAAAGCATACAGACATTCGGCTCAGTTATAGCAACAAAGAAGTTTGAGTTTTTAACGCTCTTTATTTTTGCATCTATAGTTATTTTTGTCTCATCCGTTCTTATATACGTTATGGAGGCAAATAATCCGACTTCGCCTGTAAACACTCTGTTTGAAGCTATATACTGGGCAGTCGTGACAATCTCTACGGTTGGCTACGGCGATATTGCTCCTGTGACCGAAGAGGGGAGGATTGTGGCTATGTTTGTTATCGTAGCCGGAATTGCGGTCTTCTCATTTACAACCTCTTTGATAGTGACCGCATTTACGGAGAAGCTCGATGAGATAAAAGATGATAAGTTAATCAACGACATAGCTAAGATGAAAAGCTTTTACCTTATATGCGGCTATGAGGGGATATCGAAAGAGGTTGCAAAAAAATTATCCCACAACAGCGATATTATTGTTTTGGAGGAGAATGACAAAAAAGCCAGACAAGCAAAAAAAGATGGTTTTTTCGCTCTTAATTATGACCCGGGAAGTATAGATAGCTACAGAAAACTTCGCATAAATATACAAGACCAGGTAAAAGCGATACTCTGCCTTGGGCACAGCGATGTTGAGAATGTTTATACCGCTTTGACCGTTCGCTCTTTTAACAAAGATGTATATATACTCTCTATTTTAAAAAATAAAATGAATAAAAATAAGCTGATGTTTGCAGGCGTAAATGAGGTTTTTTACGAAAAAGAGCTTGTAGGAATGATTGCAAAGGGTCTAGCAGGACAAAAAATCGCATTTGAGGCTATTCATGCTCTTCGTTCTAGCTATAACGGTGTTGATATGCAAGAGATTGTTATAAACGAGAGAATAGCAGGCAACTACAGAAGTGTTGGTAAGCTTCAGAGCAAAAAGTTTAGGATACTTCTTTTGGGTCTTCACAAAAGCGACTCAAAAGAGTTTTTGTTCAATCCAAAAGATGATACAACTGTTGAGGCAGGGGACTATCTGCTTCTTATAGGAAATATACAGTTTATAAAAGAGTTTAATAGCTTTTTATACAAAAAGGATGGCAGATGAGAAAGAGTACCGCACTGCTTTTTGGATATAACGACTATACGCTTGAGATTGTAAAAAATATCTCTCTTTATTATGAAAATATAGAGATATTCAGACTTGATGAGAGTAGTGATAAAAATATACAAAACAGCAAGTATAAAATATCTAGATTTGATCTAAGCGATGATTGGGATGAGCTAAAGGATAGCGTCAATATAGACGAATGTACAGCTTTTTGCGTATTAGAGGATACCGCGGAGAATATTTTTCTTACAATCTCTTTGAGAGAGGCTTTTGAGGAGCTTACCATTGTGGCATTGGCAGAGGATAAGGAGAGTGCAGACAAACTCTCTCTTGCGGGAGCTTCAAAGGTTATACCTACTATTCAAACAACGGCAAATATGATAGTAGAGATGCTTGAAAAGCCGATAATCACACAAGTGCTTCACAATATTTTATATGAAAAAAGCGATTTAAAGATTGCTCAGATAAGAGTAGATAATGCTCATAAATTTGAAGGAGTCTACCCATATGATATAGATTGGGGAGCGGAGTATAATGTACTGGTTTTGTCGGTTTTAAGAGAAGATTTGGAGACTGAGTTTATATATTCATCAAAAGCAAAACATCACCAAATAAAAGAAGGCGATGTGTTTGTAGTGGTCGGGTATGAGAAAGATTTAGGTGAATTTGAAAGAATTATGGGGAGCAGATATGACTAAAGTAGGAGTAATAGGAGCCGGAAAATGGGGAAGTGCTTTGGCTTTTGCACTAAGTGAGAAGTGCGAAGTTTATATAACCTCAAGGACTCCCAGAGATATGAAAAATTTTGTCTCTTTGGATGAGATTTTAAAGTTGGAGTACATAGTTATTGCTATTCCTGCGCAACAGGTTTCGTCTTGGCTAAGAGAGAATTTTAAATACAACAATCAAAAAATATTGGTTGCCGCAAAAGGTATAGAGGCTACGACAGGAAAGTTTTTAAATGAGATATATGAGGAGTATGTTCCCGATAATAACATTGCTTTTCTCTCAGGTCCATCATTCGCCACTGAGGTTATGAAGTCGCTCCCTACCGCACTTGTAGTCAACTCTAAAAATGAGGAGCTTAGCAAAAAGTTTGCCTCCTTTTTTCCATCATTTATAAAAACATACACCTCTACGGACGTTGCCGGAGCAGAGGTTGCGGGTGCTTATAAAAATGTTATAGCTATAGCGGCAGGCATTTGCGAAGGTTTGGGTCTTGGGAAAAATGCAGCCGCTTCGCTAATATCCAGAGGTCTTGTAGAGATGCAGAGATTTGGCAAAGAGTATGGCGCAAAAGAGGAGAGTTTTGTAGGACTTAGCGGCGCAGGAGACCTGTTTTTAACAGCATCCTCAATCATGAGCAGAAATTTTCGTGTCGGGTTAGGGGTTGCTCAAGGCAAATCTAAAGAGCAGATAGTAGAGGAGCTCGGAGAGGTGGCAGAGGGCATCGGAACAACATATGCGCTCTATAAAATAGCCCAAGAGAAAGATCTCTATCTTCCCATAGCAAGAGAGGTCTATAATATGTTAGAGGGTTTAGACCCGCATGTGAGTTTGAGTAATTTCCTTGCAAATTAATAAAAAAGTTGCTTAATAGCTAAAATATATGTATAATTATTCATACGATTATATGAATAGGAGTGTATGATGCACAAAATAAGAAGCACATTTACAGTCTCTGACTTTATCATTGATGAGTTAAATAGTGTATCGCAAGAGCTAAATGAGAAGAAAAGTCATATTGTTGAAAAAGCTCTTAGTATGTACTTTGATGCAATAGATGAAAAACTCTCAGACCAAAGACTTAAAAATCTTGAAAACAAAAAAGAGAAGCTTATCCCCACAAGTGAAGTTTTTAAAGAGTTAGGTTTATAGCTACATGTACGAACTTAACTTTTTAAGCAGTGCAAAAAAAGAGTTCGTTAGACTTGACACTGTAGCTCAAAAAATTATCAAAGAAAAACTCCTCCTCTTAGTCACAAATCCCGATATTTTAAAAAACAACATCAAAGCACTCAAGGGCGAATACAAAGGTAAATTTAGACTTCGCATAAACCAATACAGAGTCGTCTTTCAAGTAAAAGAAGAAATTCTAGTAATAGTTATTATTCGCATTAGGCATAGGAAAGAGGTTTACTAGATGGCTACATGTAGCGTAGAAAATTGTAAAAATGAGTGTTTTGAGCAAGAAAATAACTGACCTTGCGCACTTTTGTAAAAAAGTTTGTAAAACACCTTGTAATTCTCGAAAAAGATACTTTTTCTAAAGAAACATTTTCACTTCGTGAAAACCGCATTAGCTTGTTTTCGTAGCTTTTAGGTATGCTAACCAATGGCATACTCCATGACAATGGGGTTGTAGGGACGTCTGTCCCTGCCACTAGAACGGACGAGTTCGTTTTAGTGCGTAACATCAGAAGATAAGTGTATTTTGCATTGTGAGAAAAATGATTGGTATACAGTTAGACAAAACACAAGGAGAAAGTAAGTGAGCAGAGATAAAGAACAGTTTAAAAAAATAACGGTAGCTATTGTCATCGGTCTATTTTTCTTCGCACTCTCATTTACTGTTTTTAATGCTACACAGGCTTCACTTCTTGGGCTTATAGCATTTCTTGTAACTCTTTGGACAAATGAGGGCTTACCTCTTGGAGTCGTCTCTCTGCTGCCGATCGTTCTTTTCCCGTCCTTCTCAATTCTCTCGACGACTCAGACGACTGCAAACTATGCAAACCCAATCATATTTCTCTTTTTCGGCGGCTTTTTGCTAGCTATAGCAGTTGAGAAAACAGAGCTTCATAGATGGGTCACAGATAAGATGTTTGCCATCTTTCCATCAACTCCAAAAGGCATAATCTTTTCGCTCACAATAGCGTCTGGACTGCTTAGCTCGCTTCTCTCAAACACCACAACGACACTGCTTTTAATCTCAATCGCTCTTTTTATAACCGAAGATGTCAGGCTTAAGATGAGATTTGCCCTTGCAATAGCTTACGGTGCTAGCGTAGGAGGGATTTTAACTCCAATAGGGACGCCGCCAAACCTTATTTTGCTCGGTTTTATGCAGAAGAGCGACATGGAGGTTATCTCCTTTTTGCAGTGGATGGTAATGGTCGCTCCGCTTGTTTTTGTGATGTTTTTTGTGGTTGCATCTCTGCTTAGCATTGGCGTAAAAGATATAGAGATATCCATAAAGAGTGAAAAAAAAGCCCTTGATGCCCAGCAAAAAAAAGTTCTTTTTTTAATCGGTGGAGTTATTTTGCTCCTTCTGCTAAATGCTCCTCTTAAGCCATACTGGAGCGGGTTAGGGCTCAATGAAAACGGCATTTTGTTAGGTGCGGGACTTCTGCTTTTTGCTCCGCCATTTAGTACTCTTGAGTGGACAGAGGACAAAGCAAAGATCCCGCTTAGGATTATGTTTTTATTTGGCGCAGGTTTTTCGATTGCAGCCGCCTTTAGCGCAACGGGTCTTGCCGATGAGGTCGCCTCTTACCTAATTGTCATAACGCAGCTTCACCCTATTTTAATCATTCTAAGCGTGGCTATGCTTATAACATTTACAACGGAGATAACCTCAAATACGGCGCTTATATCGGTCATGCTTCCCGTTATATATGCAGTCTCGCAGCAGAGCGGGCTTGATGCGACTCTCTTTATGATGGTAGCCACGGTGTGCGCAAGCTACGCCTTTATGCTCCCAATTGCTACGCCTCCAAATGCCGTAGCCATGAGCAGCGGAGCCGTGAGTGTGAAAGATATGGCAAGATATGGGGTTGTTTTTAACTTTATAGGGATCTTTTTAATAGCGATGATCGCGGAGTTTTTCTGGAAGGGATTTCTTTAGGAATCCCTGTTTTTGTACATCGTATAAAAATCTTTTAAAATAAGCCCCGCCGTAAAAAACCATAAAATATTTAAAATGTAGTTGCCATCAAGTCCGTTATCGTAAAGATATGGAAAAAAGAGGAAGTAGGGCCACTTAAAGAAGTAGAAAAACAGTATTGCCGACCCGTAGAGCTCTCTTAAAATTCTTTTCATAAGGCTATTTTACCCTTTTTTACTGATGTTACACAACAAAGCGAACACGTCCGTTTTATTGGCAGGGACTAAAGTCCCTACAACCCCCTTACCATGGAGTATGCCATTGGTTAGCATACCTAGAAGCTACAAAAAACAAAGTTTTTTGAGAATTATAAAGTTGTTTGTGCACTTTTTTGTTAGAATTTCACAAAAAAAGCAGGGGTTTCGTATGATAGTTCATATAGTGATGTTTAAATTCAAAGAAGAAAACAAAGAGTCAAATATTAAAGAGGTAGTGAGCAGGCTTAATGCCCTAGTCGGGCTGATTCCTGAGCTAAACTCAATGGAGGTAGGCGTGAACTTTACCGACTCCGAGCGGGCGTTTGACCTTTCTTTATACTCTACGTTTGAAACAAAAGAGGATTTGGCTTCTTACGCAATCCATCCAGAGCATTTAAAAGCAGTCGAACTTATAAAGTCCGTGACGTCGGAGTCAAAAGTAGTTGATTATATTTTATAGTAGAGGATTCTCGGCATGTTAAAGAAATAACACGCCGAATCTATATCTATCTTCTTCTTCTGGTTTGATGATCTTCAAACTCTTTTTTGTTTACAAGACCATCTTCGTTAGCATCCATTCTTGAGAACTCGTAATGCTCTTTGACATTTCTTAGCATTCTGCCGTCATCTCTTCTCTCTTGGACTCTTTTCTCTCTAGCCTCATGAAGCTCACTCTCGGTAAGAGTTCCATCACTGTTTAAATCAAAACTTTCAAAAGTAGGCATATCGCGCCCACCGTTTTGTGCCAGAACTCCAATCGGTGCGACCAACAACAGGCTTAATGCAACAAGAGACAATCTTACATGTTTAGAAAACATTTTCATAACAGACTCCTTAAGTTTGGTATTGCAAATATTGTAGCACATTAATAGTTAAGCGTAAATCTCAGCCAGATAAAATCCTCTACATGCTTTTTTCCAAACTCGCTTAAAGTCCCTCCGCTGTTGATGTTATAGGAGATATCGACCTCGGTGTTATTTTTAAAAGCGTAGAGAGCACCGACTCTGTTCTGTTGTGAGTAGTCTTGAAGATTTGTCATATTTTTATAGTAAATCGAGAAGACTCCTTTTTAAAGCTCTTTTAGTATTCTCTTTGTCTCTTTATACCCAAGATTAATCAGCTCTTTCATTTGAGACATATCGACTGCATTATACTCCGAGAGGTCCGGTTTTATGGTTAGGTCCGCCTCTTTTGTTTGAGCTTTTTTATTTAATTTGACCAAAAAGTTAAAACTGTTATATAGAACTTCAATAACATTCTCAGGCTTTTTGTAAGAGCGCTCAGGAACAAGGTCTACTCCTATTAAAAAATCAACATCCTTATCTTTTAGACAGCTAAGAGGAACATTTTCAACAATCCCGCCATCAACCAAAAGTCTCTCTTCAATCTCAACTGGAATAAAAATTCCAGGGATACATGTGCTTGCAACAACTGCGTCCGCAACGCTTCCTTTGTTCAAGATGACCTTTTCTCCGGTTGTAATATCAGTAGCTATCATGCCAAGCGGGATGTTTGCATCTTCAAAATTTTTATTACCTATGTTGTGTTTAATAATCTCGCCTATTTTTTCATTTGAGAGTAGTCCATATTTTGAAAGAGTAAGCGAAGAGATCTTTTTCCACTCAAACTCAACGACTATCTTCTCTATCTCTTGGGGAGTTTTTCCAAAAGCATAGAGTGCTGCTACAATTGCGCCCGCACTTGTTCCGCAAATGGCACTTATTTCGATCTTTTTCTCTTCAAGCGCTTTTAAAACACCCACATGAGCAGCGCCTAAAACCGCCCCTCCGCCTAGAGCTAGCCCGACTTTTTTATCTTTGAGGCTGCTCATTTGCCCTCACCTTTTTTACTGCTTGAAATTCCGGCAGTCATAATAAATCCTAGAGCCTCTTCAGTTTTCATATTGATTGGAGTTATATTTTTTTTAGGGATAAAAAGGGAGTAACCGCCTATTTGATAACTAAGTTGAAAATAGACCATAACTGGTTCTTCCATATCCAAGAAATCAAACCTTTGTAAATCCTCAGAAGTTATAAAACCCATTATCTTAGAATCCATCCAGTGCGTATCTACAAGAACAACAATGTCGTTCTCTTTATTTTTTAGGTTTGAGAAGAAGTTGAAAAAATCTTTTACGGCGCTGTAGAGAGTGTTTACGAGAGGCATTTTATCGACAAGTGACTCAAAAAAATCTCTTAATTTTTGAACAATCCAAAGTTTTAGAAGCAGTCCCACAAAAAAGACGATGGCAATTCCGGCAATAAGGCCCAAACCGGTGAAATAGTACTCTTTTGGCAGCACATATAAAATAAGATTGCCAAAGAAGTTCTCCGTCATTTTTAAAACCCATACGAGAATATATAAAACCAGAGCAGTAGGGAGAATAAGGCTAAGACCGTTTATAAAAGTTTTCACAGATGTTCCTTGAGTGTTTTAAGATTTAAAAGATTGTATCGAAAATAATGTTAGAATTTCGAAAAATTTAAGGTAGAGAGATGTTAATGACAATAGTAGGAATCTATACTCTTTTTGTGCTTGTCTCCATATATACAAGCGTTATGCAGATAGGTTATGTAAATAAGGCGAAAAAAGGCAAAGCAGTTCTTCTCTTGGACAATGATTTTATAAAAGCGGGAAATTACAGCGTTGCAAAAGAGAGGATGAGTATCGCAAGTATCTTTATAGAGTATATTGTCTTTATTTTGTGGATAGATTTTGGAATCAAGTTTTTAGAACAAAATATATCTTATGAGAATGAAGCTCTTTTGAATATTGCCATCGTCATGAGCTTTTTGGTTATAAACTCGCTTATCTCTCTGCCGTTTTCATACTACGAAAAATTTGTTCTGGATCAGAAGTTTGGTTTTAACAAATCAACTCTTGGGCAGTGGATAAAAGATATCTTTATCTCCTTTGTTATGACGCTTCTCTTTGGCTCTTTAGTAGTTTGGGGAGTTTATGAGATAATTTCAAGTTTTGAACTTTGGTGGATGTGGAGTTTTGTATTTATCTTTGCGGTCGTTATTCTTATCAATATGTTGTACCCGACTTTTAGGGCGCTCTTCTTTGACAAACTTACTCCGCTTCAAAATGAAGAACTAGATGTTCAGATAAAAGATTTGATGGATAGAACCGGCTTTGTAAGTTCGGGTGTTTTCATAAGTGACGCCAGTAAGAGAGATGCAAGATTAAACGCATACTTCGGAGGAATCGGTAAATCCAAAAGAGTCGTTCTTTTTGACACGCTTATAGAGAAGCTCACGACCAGAGAGCTTTTGGCGGTTTTAGGTCATGAACTTGGGCACTTTGCACATGGAGACATATATAAAAATATCGCTCTTATGGGCGCAATTTTGCTTGGTATGTTTGCAATATTCGGTAATCTGCCGCTCTCTTTTTATACAGAGCTTGAAATATCGCAAGCGCCTTATGCAGTTATGATCTTGCTGATGCTTTTTATGCCTGTTTTGGGCTTTTTTATGATGCCGATAATGGGAATCGTAAGCAGACACAACGAGTATGAGGCAGACAAAACAGCAAGTGAGCTTAGCGGTCCAGGCGGTTCAATAGAGCTTGCTAACGCCTTGAAAAAACTGGTAAATGAGAACAAAAGTTTTCCGCTCTCGCATCCGCTCTATATCTTCTTTCACTATACGCACCCGCCTGTTTTAGAGAGACTAAAAGAGCTTGGCGTTGATGTAGGGGAGATTGATAAAAAGGCTTTGGGAGAAGCATGTCAAGCGGAAATCTAGTAAAAGATATTTTAAAAGAGATAACTTCAAAGCTTGCTCCTCATGTAGAGAGGGCCTCAAGAGAGGCGCAACTTCTTTTAATGTACCATCTTGAGGTGGATGAGCTTTGGCTTATAACAAACCAAGAGGCAGATGTAAAAGAGAGTGATAAACTTTTAAAACTGGCAGAGCGAAGAGCCAAGAGTGAGCCTCTTGAGTATATAACCGGAAGGGTCAGTTTTTACAGCGAGGAGTTTTTTATAGCAGAGGGAGCGCTTATTCCGCGTCCTGAAACTGAACTTCTTATTGATGAGGTGCTCAAAAACATAGCCGATAAAAATGCAAATATTACCATTGCAGAGGTGGGTGTGGGAAGCGGAATCATATCGATTATGCTTGCAAAATTTCTTCCAAATGCAAATATTATAGCGGTAGATATTTCAGAGGTGGCGCTGGGTATTGCAAAGAAAAATATAGAGCTGTTTGGAGTAGAAAATAGAGTTGCGCTAAGACTCGGCTCACTTCTAGAACCCGTAGATGAGCAGATTGATTATTTGGTCTCAAACCCTCCCTATATTGCGCAGAGTGCAGAGCTTGAGCCAAACCTCTCTTATGAGCCACAGAATGCTCTTTTTGGCGGAGAGATAGGCGATGAGATAATTAAAAAACTTCTTGATGAAGTCTTAAGCAGAAAGATTAACTTTTTTACATGTGAGATGGGTTATGACCAAAAAGATAAAATATCGGCATATTTAAAAGACAAAAGCTTTGCAAAATTAGAGTTTTATAAAGACTATAGCGGTTTTGACAGAGGTTTTACGCTGAGGTTATAGTATTTGAAAAGAAATATTTTTATAGATTTTGCATATTTTACTCTTTTGTGCGCTACATTTGGAGCTGTTTTAGTTTTGGGTGCTGTCGTCGCCCCTATAGTTTTTCATACAGATAAGATTTTATATTCAGTTTTGCTTGACAACTACAACGCAGGAATTATTATGGGTGAAGTTTTTCGCCGTTTTAGCTACTGGATATACTTTTTAGCTTTTTTTGTCACTGTATACGAACTTGCGATGTATAAAAGAGGGCAGAGAGATGTGATAATATTCACAAGTGCAGTTACCGTTGTCTTCTCTGCACTTATGTTTAGTGCGGTCTACTCTCCAAAGATACTCTCTATGCAGGTTCTTGGAGTAGAAGCTACACAAAGTGACACTTTTAGAAACATCCATATGGCAAGTGAATTGGATTTTAAAATCTTAGCTGCGGCTCTGCTTGTACTTTTTATCAGAAGGCTGATGCTTCTTAGGCTCCAATAAGGGCGCTTTTTAAAAAGCTACGCCCAATTTTTATTCTCCTTCATAGTATAACTTTTTCTTTTAATCATTGATTTCAATCAAGATGATTGAGCGACAAATTTAATATCATTTTAGCTAATACTACTTTTTGGGGAGGCTATTGTGAAAGGTATATTAAGTAAATTTATAGTTAGCGGGTTGACATTATTAGCAGTTTCTCAGACTGCTTCTGCAAGTTCTTCTTCGGGAGATGGCAGCGGATTTTATATTGTTCCAAAAGTGGTAGTTGTATTGGGAGATACAATTATGCATCATGGACATAAACTTAACGGAGAGACCGGAGTCGGCGCAGGTATAGATCTGGGTTACTCTTTTACTCCAAACTATGCGCTGGAGTTGTCTGCTACACATGCGGAAGCTGATGTTGTAGAAGATGACCATGTTAAAGATACTGCAGAGTATACGACATATGGTTTTAACTTTGCATATACAAGAATTCTTGTAGGTCATTTTGCAATACTCGCAAAACTAGGCTATGCATGGGAGTATGAGAAGATGGACAAACTTCATATAAAAGAGACTCTTGACGGCGTTACTTATGCGTTGGGATTTGAGTATGGAGTGGCAGAGAATATGGAACTTGTGTTTGAAGTAGAGGGTGCAAATGTTACAAGTTCTAGAGGCGAGAGTCTTCTTTTTGGTCTAAAATACAAATTTTAAATATTTTTACCTAAGTTTTTAACTTAGGTAATCTCTTCATATAAAGAATCATCTAAACTACTTTTTATTACTTTAGGATAGAATAATACAATTATTATTTAAGGAAATTCTATGTTTATAAAAGTACTCCTCTTTTTTAGTTTCATTTTATCAGCAGCAGCTTTAGATGCGAACGGTTTTACAAAAGCAGCAACAACAAAACCTCAGTTAGTCCAAACAGGTTCTCAAAAAGAGTGGTGTCCGGTATGCGGCATGAGCATAGAGGCTTACTATAAAACTTCACACTCTTCAATAATCAACAATCATAAAAACAGACAATACTGCTCCATGAGATGTCTTGCGATAGATATGCAGGAGTATGAGATAGACCTTGATAATATTAAGGTCGTTGATGTTTCAACCGAAAAGCTAATAGGTGCCAAAAATGCCTACTATGTCGTCGGTTCCGATATCAGAGGCACTATGGCAAAGGTGAGTAAGCTTGCTTTTGAAGATAAAGAGGCTGCGGAAGATTTCAGTATTGAAAAGGGCGGGGAGATAGTTGATTTTAAAACAGCGCTCAAGATAGCACAGGATTCACTGAAGTCAGATATTGCAATGGTTGAGAATAAAAAAGAGAAGCAGGTCTACTCTATTGGCAAAAAAATATTTGAGAAGAGATGCGAAAAGGAGATAGACTTGAAGAGCTATCTTGAGATCAATGAACTCAAAGCACACATAAAAGATGAAAATGTTTGCGGCGAACTAAAAGAGAGTGAGATACAGCCGCTCTCTCTCTACCTTTGGGAAGTAAAAAGGTTTGGCGACCTTGAAAATATTGGCGAGACAATAAGTGTTGATAAAAATGAAAAGTGCCCGATTTGCGGTATGTTTGTCTACAAATATCCAAAATGGGCGGCGCAGATATTTTACGGAGACAGACACTTCTCATTTGATGGCGTAAAAGATATGATGAAGTATTTTTTTATGCACAAAGAGGAGGTCTCAAAAATAGTTGTGAGCGATTACTACTCCCAAAAAGCGCTCAATGCCAAAGAGGCTTACTATGTAGTAGGAAGTGATGTTTATGGTCCGATGGGAGAGGAGCTTATACCTTTTGCAAAAGAGAGTGAGGCAAAAACTTTCTACATGGACCACAAAGGCTCTAAGATACTAAGGTTTGATGAGATAACAGAGATGGAGATTAAGAAGCTAGATGAATAGAAAAAGCACTATTCTTATCTACTCTTTTTTTGCTCTAAGTGCTCTTTTGTTTGCAGAGATTGGCTATCTTTCTCTAGCAAAAGGCATAGATGAAGCAGCACTGAAAAACAAAAGAGAGTTTGTAGAAACCGTGCAGCTTCCAGACCTTTGTATCGCAACAGAGGCTTCATATATCAGACATAGAAGCTTAAGCGATTTTTTCTCAATCTATAGAGATGACGGTACCTTAAGAGAGTACTTTGCATCTACCTATGTTTATAGCAGTTTCGATATTTTAAAAGAGGAAAAATGAGAAGCAAGTTTAACCTCTACATAACCGAGTATGCCATAAACTCCCTGCTTCGCCAGAAATATAAAACATTTTTTATCTTCTTGGTTTTGAGCGCTCTTATATTTTTGCTAAGCTCGCTCTTTTTTATAACAAACTCTATAAAGCATGAGCTCTACTCCACCCTCGACTCACTTCCCGAGATAACTATTCAAAAGATTAAAGCTGGACGTCAAGATGAGATAGATATAGCGGTTGTAGATGATATTTTGCAGATGAGCGGTGTGCAGAGCGCAGTTGCAAGAGTGTGGGGCTACTACTACTTTGAAAATGCAGGGGTAAACTTCACTCTCGTTGGAATTGAGGAGTATGAAGAGCAGCATAAAGAGTCGCTTAAGGGTGTTGCAGAATTGCTTGATTTTGATGGCTCTTCCATGATGGTAGGCGAGGGCGTTAAGAGAGTTATGGATGAGAGCTACTACAAAGAGTACTTCAACTTTATAAAGCCTGAGGGAACTCTAAAAAGAGTTCATATAGGCGGCACATTTGAGGGCGATACCGAGCTTGAGTCAAACGACGTCATAGTTATGAGCAAAAAAAACATTAGAGAGATTTTTGGGATTGATGAGACAAAAGCGACGGACATAGTGGCAAAAGTCGCAAATCCAAACGAGATAGCGACCATTGCTTCAAAGATAAAGCTTATGTACCCAGATGCAAGAGTGGTTACAAAAGATGATCTAAAGATAAGTTATCAAAATATTTTTGACTATAAAAGCGGGGTTTTTCTAGCACTCTTTATTGTCTCTCTCTTTACGTTTTTTATAATTATCTACGACAAAGCAAGCGGGCTCAGCAGCGAAGAGAAGAGGGAGATAGGGATACTCAAAGCTCTTGGCTGGAGGGTTGACGATGTTTTAAAGGAGAAATTTTACGAGGGGTTTGTGGTCTCGTTTTTCTCCTACATGACGGGTACCATTTTAGCTCTGTTTTTTGTTTATGTCCTAAGGGCTCCTCTTATGCAAAACATCTTTGTGGGCTATTCGCAGCTAAAGACATCCTTTAATCTCCCTTTTGTTCTTGATGTGCAGACCATGGCGCTCATATTTTTTCTAAGTGTACCAATCTATATAGCGGCTACTATTATCCCTGCATGGAGAAGCGCTACACTCGAAGCTGATGAGGTTATAAGATAGTGATAAAACTAAAAGATGTAGTCAAAGAGTATACGGCGAACAATGCAGATACTGTAACCGCTTTAAAAAAGATAAGTCTAGAGATAAAAGAGGGGGAGTTTGTAGTGCTTAGAGGTGCAAGCGGGAGCGGAAAGAGCACCGTTCTCTCACTTATTGCCGCACTTAGCAAGCCGACAAGCGGAGAGGTGGAGGTTGATGGAGATAAAATCTCCAAGCTTGCGGACAACTTTGCATCCGAGTATAGACGCCATAACATAGGGTTTGTTTTTCAAAAATACAATCTTATTTCTACTCTTAGCGTCAAAGAGAATATTATTTTGCCGCTTGTTCCCATGAATCTTAGCCAAAAAGAGATAGAGGAGAGACTCTTGAGAGTTTTAAAAATGTTTCATATTGAGCATAAAGCCAATCAGCTTGTCAAAAATCTCTCAGGCGGAGAGCAGCAAAGAGTGGCAATTGCCAGAGCAAATATAAACAATCCCAAGATTATTTTAGCGGATGAGCCTACGGCAAATCTGGATGAAAAGTTGTCGCTGCATCTTATAGAGATGTTAAAGGAGTTAAAAGCCGAGGGAAAAACAATCGTAGTCGCAACGCATGACCCTCTCTTTTTCGGGCTCTCTTTTGCAGACAAAGAGATAGAGCTGCATCATGGGAGTATGCTTTAGATGTTTTTAACTCCCGAAGTTCTTGCAATATTTATCTTAAATGCAGTATTTGCGCTCTTCGCCTCCATTGCATTTTTTCTTAGTGTTAGAATCTATCTAAAGTGGAACATGAACTCATCCTCTGCCTCTCAGTATGAGCTTGAGAAGCAGAGTTTTTTGGGCGCTACGATTATAAAGTATATTTTAATAACCAAAACAGCTCTTTTTCTCTTTTTTATATTTACGCTTGATAAGATTTCCAATGTTATAACCGGAGCCATGTGTGCGGCAGGCGTGGTCGATGCGACGCAGACGGGAGCTTCTCTGATTGTTTTAAAAATCCTAAATATCTATCTTTTTGCTCTGTGGCTAAAACTTCATGCACAAGACTTGAGCGATAAGCAGCAGCCCTATACAAGGATGAAATTTGGATTTTTCATACCTCTGTTTTTTCTCTTTGCGGCAGAGGTGATTTTAGAGACAGTTATGTTTAGCTCCATTGAGATTGACAAGATGGTAAGCTGCTGCGGAAGCATATATTCAAGTACTTCTACCTCTGTGATATCTTCGCTTTTTTTACTGGATACCTCTGTTTTGGTTGCTCTGTTTTATGGTAGTTACCTCTTGATTGTTCTATTTTATTTTGTAAAAAACAGATATATTTTCTCATTTTTAAATTTTCTTTTTATACCTATCTCGCTTATTTCTCTGATACTTTTTTTCGGCACATATATCTACGAGCTTCCATCACACCACTGCCCGTTCTGCTTTTTGCAGAGTGACTACTATTATGTGGGGTATCTAGTATATACTCTTCTTTTTTTGGGAACATTTCATGGGATATCTGTTAGTTTTTCAAAAGAGAGGGAGAGAAGCTACAAAGCCTCACTTTTATTTAATTCTCTTTATGTTATATTGTTGTCTATGTATGTAGTTGTATACTACATGAAAAATGGTGTTTTTCTATAGGGATATATATGGTAAAGTTCAAGATTATTCTATTTTCGTTGCTGGTGTTTATGTTTTTAGGTTGTGAGAAAGGAGATAGTAACGGTCCTGCAAAAATAAACTGGGACAGAGATATGTGTGACAGATGTGTTATGGTCATAAGTGACAGAAAGCATGCATTGCAGCTCAAAGACCCAAATACAAGAAGAGTCTATAAGTTTGATGATATAGGCTGTATGGCATTATGGTTTATTGAAGAAAACATTGAGTATAAAGAGAGTGCTGCTATCTGGATTACAGATGCTTACACGGGAGAGTGGATAAATGCAAGAGAGGCGTTTTACACAACTAACAATATAACTCCTATGGCATTTGGATTTAGTGCTTATGAATCAAAAGAGTATATAAAAGCGGGCGAAGAAGTCATCGCCTATGATGAGGTATTAAAAAGAATAAAATGAGAGTACATTTAGAAAATATAGTTCTTTTTAAAAATATTGATGAAGAGACAATTAACAAGATAGAAAATTTTACTACAGAGCACAGAGTTAGCAAAGACAATATTGTATTTTATGAGGGCGATGAGCCTAAATACCTATATCTTTTGGTTAAGGGCGTGATTAAGCTTTATAAAACATCATCAAATCATAAAGAGGTAGTGCTTAAATACTTTCATGACAATGAGCTTATAGGCGAAGTTGCAAATTTTGAAGGTATGCCATACCCTGCGACCGCAAAAGCATACAGCGATGTGGAGTTTTTGAAGATAGATTTTGAGAAGCTAAAAGAGGTCATCTTTTCAAATCCCAATATGGCATTTAATATTCAAACCTCTCTTATAAAAAAGATTAAAAACCTCGAAAATATCATATCTACCAACTTGGTTCTAGACTCAAAAGAGAGAGTCGCTAAATATATCTACAACCATTCGGAAGATTTTTTTGAGACTAAAAACATAGAGATAGCAGAAGTTCTCGGCGTCTCGCCTGAAACACTCTCTAGAATACTTAAGTTTTTCAAAGACAAAGAGATAATCAATGTCAAAACCAAATTTGCAGACAAAGAGGCTCTAAGAGAGTTTTTTTAAAAATAGAGATAGAACTGACCTATATCAACGCCAAGAGCTCTTCGCTTAGTTAAAATACTTCAATTTTAATCCACGGAGGGAAGAATGCGTTATTTTTTTTTATTGCTAGGTGCAATTCTATTTGCAGCTCACTTAGAGGCAAGCGAGAGCAAGGTGTGCCAGGCTTGCCACCCGATAATCTATGATGAGTATTACGAATCTTCTCACCGCAACGCATCTATTTATAACAATCCAATCCATAAAGCTATGTGGGAGAAACACCCAAAAGACGAGAAGGGGTACACTTGCGCAAAGTGCCACTCTCCAAGTGATTTAGAGGTTCTTCAAAGCGGAATCGTTACAAAAAATGAGACTCAGGTAGAAGAGCCGATCTCTTGTATCTACTGTCACAGCATAAAAGATGTTCAAGTGGGTGAGAGTTCAAACAGCAATATTTTAGTCGATAAAAAACGCGAATTCTATACAGCTCAAGAGGGTAAAAAGGGCAGTGCAGAGTATGAGATGGAGTCCTCATGGTTTGGATTAAAAAAGGAGCCAAAGAGCTCTCCCTATCACAAGATTGACTATGACAACGAAAACTACTATAGCGGAAATGCCTGTATGGGATGTCACTCTCATGCAAATAACGATCACGGTTTTGATATAACGATGCTTGACGCACTAATAAGCAAAGATGACAAAAATAGCTGTGTTACATGCCATATGCCGCAGGTTATCGGCTCAAAAGTCACAATACATGAGACAAAAACACATGCGTATCACGGTATCGCGGGGATTTACCACAAAAGCACGAACATGGGAGAATATATTGACTTTAATCTCTCAAAAAAGAGTGATAGCTTTAGTGTAAACGTCATAAACAGATCAAATCATGCTCTTTTTGGACAGGCATTTAGACAGGGAATTTTAAAAGCAGAAATAAAGAGGGGCGATAAGACAATTACGCTTGAGCCTTTTATATTTGAGAGAATATTGGCTCGTGATGGCGTAGAGGTTATGCCGTGGGAAGCGAATGAGGCTATAAAAGATACCCTTATTTATGCAAAAAGAGAGGTTTTATTTAATGAGACTCTTCTTGGTGGAGATAAGCTTACCCTAACTCTGGGAGTTCAAAGAATATCTCAAGAGGGTGCTAAAAAGCTTGGCTTAGAGCTTGACAAAGAGTTTACAAAATTTAGAGTTTTAAAAAGTGAGACATTTGGTTTTTAAGTAACAATTTTTTATATTTGTGTAAAATACCTTAATAAATAAAATATATATTACGGGTAGCATAAATGGTACAAGAAGATGTACGAGTATTAATGGTGGAAGATGATGAGATACTAGCAGAGCTTATATCTGATTATCTTCACAATTGCGGAATAACAGTTGAAGTAAACTCTGACCCTACAACCGTAATAGAGCATCTTAAAAAAACAAACTTTGATCTTATTATCCTTGATCTGACGCTTCCAAAGATGGACGGGTTATTTCTTTGTGAAAAGATCTCCGCCGCTTTTGATATTCCCATCATCATCTCATCTGCAAGAGACGAGGTAAGCGACAAAGTTTTGGGTCTTGAGAAGGGTGCGGATGATTATCTCCCTAAGCCTTATGACCCTAGAGAGCTTGTTGCTAGAATACATGCAATGCTAAGGCGTAAAAAATCATCTTCATCCGCACCTCTTAAGGAAGAGATATTTGGAGATTTTAAAATTGACAAATCAAAGATGGTTATACACCACAAAGATATTGCCCTTGATTTAACCGTAGCAGAGTACGGCGTTTTGTCCTTTTTTATCAATCAAAGAGGCATAGTGCTTAGCAGAGGAACGATTCTAGATGCAGTTGAGGGTTTGAGCTGGGAGAGTGATGAGAGAAGTATAGATGTCATCATTAGTCGTTTGCGCTCAAAACTACTCGACAATCCAAGAGCTCCTACATATATAGAGTCTGTTCGCGGCATCGGTTACAGGATGAAGAGTTGAGTAGACACTCTATTTTATTTAAGATAGGGATCTTTTTCTCTATAGCATTTGTCATAATCACAATTCTTTTTAAATTTATGTATGACTATGAGTTCTTATCGGTCAAAGAGAAGCTAAAGGGTCACTATCACAAAGTGGCAAGATACGTTATGCAGCACCACACGGGCATAGACTCCAACGAGGAGTTCTTGAAAAATCTGGAGAAAAAGCACATAAAAATAGTAGGGGATGATAAAGAAAAATTAGTGAAATTGCCAAAAAGCGATTCCATATCGTGCGGAATGCTCTACTTTGATCTTTACGAGAGGGATGGATACAGGTATCTTGTAACGCCGGATGTAACCGGAGGACTTATTTTAAAAGATATGAATACCAAACCGATAAACGTATACTATATGTGGTGGCTTTATGGCGCTTTTGTATTCGTATTTTTGGCTCTCTTTCTCTCCATTGCAATAAGCATGTACCCACTAAAACATCTACAGACGCAGATTCGGCGTTTTGGAGAGGGAGATATGGATATTGATCTTGCATCTAAGGGAAAAGATGAGATTGCAGAGGTCTCAAACGAGTTTGACAAAGCAGTTAAAAAGATAAAAGCGATGATAAACTCAAGAGCAATATTTATACGAAATATAACACATGAGTTGAAAACACCCATAACAAAAGGGAGACTCTCCTTGGAGTTCTTGGAGGAGTCTCGTACAAAAGATATTCTTACAAATGTTTTTTTGCGCCTAAACCTACTTACCAGAGAGATTGTGCAGATTGAGAACATAACCGCGTGTGACTGCAATATAGACAAAAAGAGCTACCATCTGACAGATATTTTAGACAATGCTGCAGATCTGCTCTTTTTGGAACCTGAGAGCATAAAAAACAATCTTGATAACAGAGTTGTTGAGGTTGATTTTGATCTTATGAGCATAGCGTTTAAAAATCTTATTGATAATGGCATAAAGTACTCAATAGATTCTGAAGTTTACCTTGATCTTCAAGGCAATGAACTTGCATTTTGCAGCAAAGGCGATAAGCTACAATATCCTCTTGAGTACTATACGCAACCTTTTACAAAGTGCGATACAAACTTGAGTGAGAGTTTCGGGCTGGGTCTTTACATAGTAAACTACATTTTAGAAAAACATGACTACTCTCTATTATACAGCTACAAAGATGGCATCAACTCTTTTACTATAACGCTTTGTTAACAATTCATTAACAAAAAGTTAACACCCAATTTATAAAGCTCTCTTATACTACATTTATGCAGTTTGAACTCAAAGTAGTTTTAAACTACAGATAAAATTCTAAAAAAAAGGGTTATGGATGAAAAAAGCTATAAAATTGTCCTTAGCGGCAGCTTTGGCAGGCGGAGCAATGCTTCAGGCGGCAGATGTTGATATTAATGGTTACAGAGGTGGAAGTATTGATTTAATGCTAAAGGCGATGACCGTAATAGATGATGAGAAAAATGGTTTTGCACCGAGCAACGGAAGTGGTTATTTGGTAAAGCTTAAGTATGAAACCCCTGATGTTTGGCTAGATGGTCTAAAAGTCGGTGTTGGTATGTATGTCAATGGTGATGCTGGTTTAACAGAATGGGATGAAAAAGGTGCTCCAACTTATGATAAAGGCGCATACGGGATGGTTGTTGATGTGGATGGTGAATCAAAAGCACTTATGGGTGAGTTTTATCTCTCATACAAACATCAGTATTTTGATGCAAAATTTGGACGTCAAACACTTGACACTCCGCTTACAAAGATAAATACATCTCTTATGCCAAACTTCTATGAGGCGTATATGTTAGGTACAAACGTAATAGAGGGTCTTCGTTTAACTGCAGGTCAGATCACAAAAATGTCTCTTGGTTCCCGTGCAGCACCGGATTGGGGAATAATAGGTGAAAATACAGGAACGGCAGGCGTTGCTGTTAACATTGAACAGTTAGGCGGAGACATTGAGCAAGCTAAGTTTTACAATATGGGAACAATAGCTGGTAAAGACAGCACGGCAGGGCGTACTGTGATTGGTGCTACATATACGGGTATAAAAAATCTTAAAGCTGATTTTTGGGTTTATCACTCTGATGATATAGCAAATGACATATATGCAGAGGTAGGCTATAAAATCCCAGTCTCTGAAGGTATGGCAGTAAACTTAAATGCTCAGTACTTAATGCAAAAAGATACTGGCGATAGTTTGGCAGGCGAGAGAGACTTTAATATGTTCGGTGCAAAAGTCGCACTTGGTACTAAAAAGTGGGGAGTTTTTGCTGCATACAATCAGTCTGGAAAAAAAGATGATCTTGGAGCTAACCAAGAGGGGCAATACTTTAATGCTTGGGGAGCAGACCCTGCATATACAAGCTCTATCTTCTCTCGTAACGCATACCGTGAAGATGTAGATGCATATAAAGTAGGTGCTCACTACGTTATTATGAAAGGCTTGAGAGTAAGTGTTGACTATGCTAACTACGGTAAATCTGCATCATCTGCAGGTAATGTTGCAGCGCTAACAAAATTAGCTATGGATGATGCGTACGAGGTTGATATAGGTGTTAACTATAGAGCAAATGAAAACTGGTTTTTCAGAGTATTTAATGCAAGACGTGTAAGTGAGTTTAACGGTACTACTCCAAGTGCATTTGACGATCATGAAAGACGTCAAAACCACTACCGTGCTGTAGCGGTATACAACTTCTAACACTTAATTTTCTCCTACAAGATTGCCGGACTAGTCTGGCAATAAACTCTCCTGTTTTAATTTTTATAGGCTCTCTTCTCAAGAGCCTATATTCCCAATAATATTTCTTGTTTAAATAAATATTTATAGTTCAATCTTCTCTCTTTTGCAGCTGTCTAACATATAAATAGTGCATACACTTTAGCTATAACTATCTATGCATATTTGGCTATGCTTTGAACTGTTTTGTATGCTGTATTAGTAGTTTTAAGATGTGAGGGTTTTACTTTTTAACTGTTTATAATTAAGTATTTTTTGGGGAATTATATAGTTTATAAGAGGTATCAAACTCTCGCAAAAGCGGGAGTTTGAAGGGAGTTTTAGTTACTCCATTTCCATTGAATCTTCAATAGCCTTAGTAACTTTTTTCTCTAATTTTACAAGAGATTGGTACGCTTTAGAGTCTCTAGGAGCCGATGAAGGACGAACGTATAAAACTGTAGTTACACCATCTTTTTCAGTAAGTGTGATACGAATTGGGCAGTAAGCCATCATATCTGAATCTTGGTTGATAATGTCGTTACCGAATTTACCGTTACATGCAACAAGCGTTCTAACTGCAGTTAAACCTGCTTTGTTAAACTCAGCGCCAAACTTCTTATCTAGACCTTTTTGTTTAAACTCCTCTAAAATATCCAGCTGCCAAACAACAACAAGCATCTCTTGCTTGAACTTTGCAAGCATATTCTCTAGAACCTTATCAACAGGAGCTTTGTAGCTTACCTTATAAACGTTACTCTCTGCAGCCCATACCGACACAGTCAATAAACACGCCAATAGAATCTTTCTCATTTTACACATCCTTTGAATTTTACCCTATAGCGGGCTTTAATACTAAATCTCTTGTTAAAGAGATTTATTGTTACAAGTATATGTGGTTTGTATGAATTAGATGTTAACTTTTTGTTAATAGAGTGTTAATGTGCACTCTATTAGAGCCTTCCGTTGAGCAGTCTGATGAGAGCGTCCGATATTTGGTTGAAAGCAAATACTCTTTTACCGTTGTGTTTAGAAGCAAATTTATTGGCTGCTTCATATGTTGCAAACGGTACCAAATCATCGCCCGCAGGTGAAATCACATTACTTCCGTATACAAAAAAGGCGCCTTTTGCATTTATGGGCTTGAGTGTGTCAAAATCGGTAACTAAAATTTCTTTAAAATCTTCCTCTTCTTTGACACCGATATCAAACCATCTGCCGGGCTGTAGATAAAACTCCATCATTGACTTTGGAGATGAAAAGAAGAGTTTTTTGCCGTTTGTCAGCTCTATTTTACAAGCCCACATGGGCGCTTCATATACCTTTATTTTCCTTACTACACACGTGCTCTCTTTATCAAAATCCATCTTGTAAGAGTCGTTTGCGCTCAAGCTTGAAATAGGCAAGAGAGATAGAGCAATTACCAGTGATGCGAATATTTTTTTGTACATAAAAACTCCTTTTAAACCAAATCTTTTTTTTCAAATATTTTAAAACCGCCGTAAGCAAAAGCCAGCCCCAAAAGAAGAGGATAGCCGATGGACACAAGAACAAACACGCTTTGACTCATAAGGTCAAGTATATAAAAGGCAACAGGTCCCATAACTGTAAGTTCAGGATCAAAAAGAGATATAGCGGCCACCCTGAAGAGTTCCATGGGGTTAATCATAGCTATAAATATAATCAACTCCTCGTTTATTCTTTGCTGCATCATAAGCGAGATAAGCGCTATATCTATAAAAGCGAGCAGAAATATCCAGACAAAGAACGAGATTCCAAGAGCAACTTCGGATGATTTTACAAACGAAGAGATGAAAAATGCTATACCTAAAAAAGCGCTAGAGAGTGAGAAGAGAAGCCCAGTATATAAAAAAAAGATACTCCACGGAATTGCCGCACCTTTTATAAAACCAAAAATTATAGCAATAATCATGGCAAAAAGAACGGGAAGATATACCGTGATAAACCTTCCTATGATCTTGCCCCAGTAATACTGCCTGAGCGATATAGGAAACGAGAGCATATACTCAAGTATATGGTTGTCTCTGTCACCGGAGATGGAGCGAACCGTGGTTATGAGTATAAATATAGGAAGTATAACTATCGTGATTTGGATATACATAAGCAGAAGTCTGCTGAGTCCGCTAAACCCCATGACCTGAGATTCCGTCACTCCTGCTATAAAAAAGAGGGCAATTAACCCTCCAAATACAAGAGAGTAGACCAAAAACCATTTGGCTCTTATAGACTCTTTGAGATCTAGATATGCGATTAAATATAAATTTTTCAAATCAATCCTTTAGTGTTCGAGTATCTGTTTTCTAATTTTTGGATTTCCCATATGTTCGCCTCTGAGTATTCTGAGTTTAACCTCGTCTATTTTTACAGTGTTCTCTTTTTTGAGTTCATACGCACCGAATCCATAGTTCATTGGGGTCTTCTCATTGAAACTAAAGTATGCTTTTGACGCATCTATGTATTTTTGCGTATCGTTCGTAAAAACCTCTGCTTTGTAGATGTTTATGTTTTTTTCTTGGCTCCAAAGAACAAGACATCCAACATCGTCAAAACCGTAGTTTCTATTTTGTACTTGAAGCTTTGCCGTATAAATATTTGATGCAGGAAGCTCCATCTTGCATTTTGGGCAGACCTCATTGTGTTTGCCGCCACTATCTTCAGAAGAGAGAGAGTTTGATGAATTGCAGCCTGATATAAAAAACAGAAGCATAAAATTTAAGATAAAAAATAAAGATTTAAAGTCTTTCATCTGCAACTACTTTTCCCATGTCCATATATATTTGCCTGTTTACCAATCCTTGAACCTCTTCTACCCTGTGTGTGACAAAAAGAAGAATTTTTTCATCTTCATTTTCTTGTAAAAGTCTATAGAAGTCATCTCTTGCCTTTGGATCAAGATTTGCAGTAGGCTCGTCATATATAATGATGCTGCTTTTTTTGGCTAAACTGATTGAAATAAGCAGTTTTTGCTTCATTCCACCGCTTAGTTTAAAAAATGACTTGTAAAGGTTTCCTTTGATGTCAAGCTTCATCTCGTTTGAGTAGTGCTCAATAAGCTCTTTGTCTATATCGGTGCTCATGCAGACATACTGCATCAGTTCTTGGATATTTAATTTTATGGGAGGGGGAAGCTGCGGTACAAAACTGACATTTTGCAGCACCTTTACCCTCTCTTTAATCGGGCAAAAACCATCTACAAGAACTCTTCCCGAATCAGGATGGTAGTACCCCAGAATTGCGCGGATAAGGGTTGTTTTTCCCGCACCGTTAGCACCCATTAGTGCTATAGAATCATTTTTATTGAACTCGCAACTCACACTGTCAAGAGATATATGCTCGCCGAATTTTTTTGTAAGGTTTGAAATAGTTATCATTTTTTACACCAGGCTCTTAAGTCTAAAATCAAAGTTTAGCGCATCTGTATGGCAAACATCAATACATCTTCCGCAAAGCGTACAGTCTGCACCTGTAATATACTCTCTTGTTATACCTTTTTCTTCTCTTTGTTTGTCATATTTTGCTTTTGTAATCTCTAAAACCTGATTTTCAAAACATACATCATGGCAAACCATACAGTGGTCGCAGTTGTCATTCCACTCGACTCTGAGTGCCGAGATTTTCCCCAGGTAACCGTATGTCGTACCGATTGGACAAATATATGTACACCAAGCTCTTCGGGAGTAAAAAACCTCAAAAGCCAAAACCACTACAACCCAAAGAAGCGCCAAGCTCCATCCATACGCAATAGTGCGGCTTAAAATTCCAACAACGTTAAATGTCTCAAACACCAAATAGCCGCTAACTAAAGAGAGACTCAAAAATATGACCCAAAAAATATGTCTGACTCTGTGATCAAACTTTCTCTCTTTGATAATTTTTTTATTCACAAGAGTGTCATGCCATTTTTCGCCGATTTCGCTTAGTATGCCATATGGACAAACCCATGCGCAGTAGCTTCTTCCGCCGACAAGAAGATAAAAAGCAGCAATTGTCGCAGTGCCTATTATCATATTTACAGGCAGCTCGAACGTAGCTAGAAAAAGCTCTATGGTAGTAAAAATATCTATAAGATGAAAACCTAGAAATCTTGAACCGCTCAGCGTTCCCTCGAGCATCTGAATATCGACGTGAAAAGATAGAAAAAAGAGCAGGTGAATGGAAATGATTAAAATCCATCTCTTCATCCTGTAACTAAACTTTTTTTTACCGTCTTTTGTTTTGTCAAAAAATGTTGACCAAAACGAAGAGTGTTTAATCGTCTCTCTACTATTATATTTATCCATTTAAAGCTCCATTTTTCGGCTGGTTGTTAGACACTATTTATTGCTCTCAGCTGCGCGTGAGGGAAATTCTCCGATTTCATCTGCAAACTTTCTTAGTTCCTCTTCGCTGGTGTTAATGAGCAACCCTCTCATAATCACGTTCTCTTTTCTGTTGGCTTTAAAATCAGTTAAATCTTTGTATATCTTATCAGCACTTTGTCCATAAAGTTTTGGTCCCATAAGCTTTCTTCCGTCTTGCTCTCCAGAGCCGTTTGCTCCATGACATGCGGCACATTTACTTTTGTACTCCATACTTACTTTTATGGCTCCTATATTTCCGGCTTTGTCTTTAAGTGCCCTTAGCTGATCCGTCTCTTTTTCTTCATCACTTTTTTCTGCCGGTGCTGCTTGTGTTGTGGTAGTAGCATCTGCAAAGCTTCCTATACCTTTGGCATGTTCGCCGCCATGGTAAGCTCCTCCTTTTGAGAGAGTCCATGCCATTAGAGCAAATACTAAGATTGTTGCTATTGCCGCTATCGTATTTTTCATGCTCATCTCCTCATCTCTTTTATCATCTTGTTAAATTCGTATATTTCATCGGAGAGCCTTCTTATCTCTTCATCATCCATTTGGCTGATAAGACCGTTCATCAATACATTTTTAGATGAGTCTTTTTTAAACTCTGCAATCTTATTAAAAATATACTCAGAGTCTTTTCCAAGAAGAGAGGGACCTATAACACCGTTTGCATAGTCATTATGACATGCAGAGCATTTGACGATAAACTCTTTGCTTAACTGTTTTACAAGCATTGAAACTTGTATGCTTTCATAAGGGCTTCTAACATATATGTTTGCGTCTACGGCACTTCTTGGTTTTGTCCTCACAGAGGCATCTTCATTTGCAGGCATTGCATTTAGATCATATTCACTCTGTATGTTGTAGTCATAGTAGTAGGATTTACTCTGGTTTTTATCATGTTCTTTTTCTTCAACTTTAACAGCGAGAGCATTTTTGTTTTCAACAACTTCAATACTCTGCAAAGCAGCTGTTTTTGGAGATTGTGCATTTGCACTCTCTTTTTTATCGCTCTCTTGGCTGCAACCTGTAAAAAGGGCAAGGAACAAAACACCGCCGATATAGAATAAACTTTTAGATTTTGATTTTAAATTACAATTTTTCATTTTATGGCCTTATTTTTTGTTTAAGTAGTACTCTTCATAAGTCACTCTTGGTTTGACTACAATTGATGCAATTGTTGTTGGGCAAACTTCTTGACACGCACCGCATCCTATACATCCGTCATAGATTTCAGGTCTGTTGCCTCCGCCGCTGTCACTCACCATAGCTATGGCACTCATAGGATTTGGAATAGGGCACATGTCGGCGCATAGAGTACACTCCTTGTCTTCAAAAGAGTCAAATTTTTCAAGAAGTTCTACTTCAAGTTCGTGAATATTTACAACAGAGTTTGTAAATTTATGCATTTGCTTATTGTACCCCTTTGGTATAGGAGTATTTGTCATAGCAAGACAGGTGTCTGGAAACTCTAACACGGCAATTCCCATCTTGATATCTTCTGGTTTTTCAGTATGATGATCAAGCGCTCCGCTTGGGCATGCAAGAACACAAGGCACCGCGCTACAAGCATAGCAACCTCTCTCATCTGCATCAATATATGGTGTTCCAACACCATGCCCGCTTAGAAAATCGGCAAGTTTTATAGAGTGGTAAGGACATACCTGAAGACACTGACCGCACTTTATACAGAGCGCTAGAAATTTTTTTTCATCTACGGCTCCCGGCGGTCTCAACCTATTTTCTGCCCTTAAGACATAGGGGCTAAATACCATGCCCCCGCCTAAAACAAGTCCTAGTACTCCTAAAGTAGAGTATTTTATAAATTCTCTTTTATCTGTCTTAACTTTTTCCAAAATTTATCCTTCTATCTTAACTATGGGTTCTGCATCTTCAAATAAAAAAAGCGGCTTTGTAAATGGTGCCAGTTTTGCTAAAAAATTTAGCAAAGATATAACGGGCGAGCCGTAGAAAAACTTAACATCCGGGTTGTGAATCCAGAGCTGATCCGCATATCTATAGACTTTATGCGGGGTATCGCCTATGTTATCACCATTCTTATCAAAGCCCTCGTAGTTATCCCAGTAATTCTGGCTAATCTCATTATTGTAAGTTCTGCTTGATCTTCCATCATTTATAACATCTTCAATATTTCCCATTATTATGTTGTTTTTGATAATGTTGTCTTCACTTAAAGAGTGGAAATGAAGTGCTTGTGAGTTGTACAATATTTTGTTGTTCTCTATCCAGTTATTTGTATCAGGCTCAAATGGGGATCTGTCAATATAGATTCCCTGAGCACAGTATAGAATCGTATTGTCTTTTATGGTAAAGTTGGTTACCTCTTTTAAGCCTATGCCCATTCCGGTAGTGCCCAAAGAGCTTTTTATGAAATTGCCCGTTGCTACGGTATCTTTTGAGTACATAAAAAATATTCCTACCGAGTTGTATTTGTAGCTATTATTTTTCACATAATTTTTGCCGGCATACATAAAGTGCAGCGAATATCTGCAATACTCCCCGATATTCTCCTCTATAAGATTTCCGTGACTATACCAGACAACCATGTCGCGAGAGCGGATAAGCGAGTTTTTTCTTATGATGTTGTCGTGGCTGTACCATAGTCTTAAACCGTCTCCTTTTAATCCTAGGTCAAAATCTTTTGATGTTATGGTGTTGTTGGAGATGATAGAGTTGCTAACCATCTGCATGTCAATTCCAAAAAGGCAATCATCTATGGTGCAGTTGCTGACTTCACACTGTTTTGCTTCAGAGATAGTGATGGCAGCATCAACGTTTTCATGCCTATCCCCACTTCCCGTAATCCTTAAATTTTTAAGTGTCACATAAGAACTTTTTATGGTTATTACAGTTCCTTTGCCTTCACCGTCAATGACTACGCCATCTTCTTTTCCTATAATTGTCAAAGGTTTATTTATGACAATACTGCCTTTGTAGACCCCCTCAGGAAGCTTTAAGATAGAACCGACAGGTGCATCATCAATTGCTTTTTGCAGTACATTTGCGCTTAACAATGGCAAAAATAGAGTTAATAAAACAAAAAAAAGTTTAAGCATGTTGGTTATTTATTCCCTTAAGAGCCTTTTGTTTTGCAAAAAATGCAAGTAAGCTCAGCAGACCGATTGCCAAAATAAGATAAAAACCGATTGACGGATAAGAGTGTGTAACAAATTGTGCAATCTTTCCGTCTCCAAAAACAGTAGGCATAAAAGGTTTTATTTTAAACATCCCCCAGTCATGCAGATTATGCCCAAACCAATAGAGCCAAAATGAATAATCAGCAATAAAGAGGAGTGGAAGGGATGCCGGAATCAGCATAAAATAAATTAAAATCTTAGAGTTGTAAAGTATAAAATATATTATTCCCAAAGATAGTGCTAAAAGAGCATATATGCCTATCTCCCTCTCAATAGTTCCGCCAACCCACATAGGATCCATTCCTACATAGTGGTTGATAGTATTCATTTCATGAACTTCTCCGCTGTAGCCGTCAAAATGAAAAAATACGGGAATACCTTCTGGAAAAGCATCTTTAGGATAGTTTGGCGCTTCAAGCGAAACTGCCCAAATAGGCATAGAAGCAGGACCTATTTCCGCTGTAGTCGATATCATTTTTTCTAAGTCATTGTGCGCTTCTTGTGGCGTACTAACACTTTTGTATCGTCCTTGATTATAAAAATTCCAAACTGTTTTACTAAAAGATGAGATCTCACTCTCTTTGGAGTTTTCTATTTGATTTAACACCCCATGAAATGCCAGCATTGGAAGTGTAAAAGAGAAGGTTAGGATTAATAAAGCTAAAGTAGCAAACACTCTTGCTTTTGTCAAACTTTTATTCATTATGAAAGTCCTTTGTATATAAAAAATAAAACTTGAAAATTAATAACAATCCTCAAGTTTTATTTTATAATGTATTATATTACAATATTATTCTTATAAGCTTAAATAATAAAGGATTGATATAAATGCAAAAAGGGAGAAGAATAAAATTCCTCCCCCTTTTTTTAATTGTTTCTAAAAAATGTATCTTTAGAAAAGATTTGCGTTCTCATCTACCCATTTAAGATATTCAATGATATCTTTAGTCTCTTTTTCATTCATGTGCTGATTAGGCATTTTAAGGTTAAAGTAATCAATCATCCCTTTAACATATGGATCATCATACATGTGTTCAGGACTCATAATAAAATCTTTTACCCATTTTTGACTATCTTTACCATGTCTCTCAAGTACACCTGTTAAGTCTGGACCGGAAGAGACTTTACCGATAACGTGACAGCCGCCACATCCGCCTTCGCCAAAAGCTTTTTCGCCGGCTGCTGCTGCAGCTGACTGTTTTGTAGCAATGATTCTAACAAGGGCATCTTTTGCTCTGATTCCAACATCGGCTGTTTTAACCATAAGCTGCCAAATCATATTTTCAAATAGGATGGCTTTTTCCAAATCACCGGCTTTAACAGCTTCATCAGCCAGTTTTTTCTGTGCCGGAATTTGACCATATTGATCAAATGCATCTGTAACAAGCTCTGCAACAATCTTATGCTTATCAAAGTTATTGTCTTTTAAGAACTTCACCACTGACTGGATAACAGCATCGGTTGCGGCATTTGTTGCGACAGTTTTCTCATACTCAGCTTGTAGCTCTGCAGGAGACATTGTCTGCATCTTCATTTTTTGCGCACTTTCGTACTTTTTGTTTGGGTCTTTTACCATTAGGTAACCCATCATCTCTAAGTGAAGTGCAGAACAAAATTCAGTACAGTAGTAAGGAAAAACACCCTCTATATCAGCGATAAATTTAATACTTGCAGTCTTGCCCGGCTCAAGTGAAGCATGAATATTATAATGGCCAATCGTAAAACCGTGTGCCTCATCTTGAGCACGCTCAAGGTTTGTTAGGTACATAGTTACCTCATCGCCCTTGTTTACAGTAATTCTCTCGGGATTGATGTGTGAACGAACAACAGTCGCATAAATTTTGACTTTGTTTCCATCTCTTTCAATTCTCTCTTGACCTGCAAGTGTTTTACCCTCGTGGATTGAGTCAGTTCTAGAGTTTGTACCCATTGGATATCTTACATGCCCGTGAAGTTTTTCAGCTCTAATAGCAACTGCTTGGTGTGGCTCTCCAAGAGGAAGAGGCATGTCTACAAGAAGGTCCATCTTTTTACCACTAATATCAATTAGCTGGTGATTTTGTGGATGAAGTGGTCCAACATTTTGAAATCTATCAATTGCTAATTTGTTGAGTGAAATAATATATTTTCCTTGAGGATCAGCAGATTTACCCTCCATCCCACAAAGGTGTCCTACATTGTAGTGAACATTTACTTTATCTAGTACTTTAAGAGTTTTATAGTTCCATTTTACGATTTGACTATCAACGTAAAGTGAAGTATAAATTTCACCGTCTACAGGAGAGTATTGGTTATGTAATGGCCCAAGACCCAGTTCTGCTTGACCATGCAGAGATTTCTTCATATCTAAGATAGGAATACCGTATGGGTCTTTTCCTACATACTCTTTGCTGTCAATAAGTTTTTTGATTTTGCTCCATTTAAAAACAGAAGCGTGCGTATCTAGTTTACCACAAACCGTGATGTATTCACCATCAGGAGAGACGTCGACACCGTGTGGAGATTTTGGTTCAGGAATTAAGAATAGTGCATTGTTTTTAACTGCAATATCCATAGGAATAACTTTGTGATCATTAATGATTTTTACATTTTTTGGATCTTTTGCAAGTTCTCCCAGTTTTCTCCAGTTATATACATGTAAGAAGTCAGTGTCGTTTCTACTCATACCCGCTTCGTTTGGCGGCATACCGACTTCGATTCCGCCTGTATACATTTCAGTATTTACAGAGTTTGTGAATCCCCAGCCGTCAGAAACACCTTTTCCAGCATCACTTAAATCTTGCATATATGGAGGCATCTCAATTGTAAAAGACTCTTTCTCTTGAATCTTCCCTTTTTTGTGATCAAACTTCCACATTGTAACACCGCCGCGGTATGCTTCTTTGTAAGCTTCGATTGGATGGTAGTTGTTGTCAAATGGAGCTGCATATTGGCATGCTTCAATGATATAGTCACTGTTTTGGGTAAAGAAAGCCCCACCGTGAGCAGATTTGAAAACAGGGTTAACAACAATCTGTTTAGTTTCAAAATCTGCTAAGTCGATGATTGCGATACGAGGATTTGCCTTGTCATTTATAGCAAGCCATTTACCGTCATATTTTCCATCTATTTCTGAGAGAGCAGGGTGGTGAGTATCTCCCCAGTTTATCTCTCTTCCTCTGATATTTCCTTGTCTTAGAACCTTTTTAGACTCTTCGTCAAATCCGTATCCCTGCCAAGGCTCAGGAGTAAAGACTCCGATATATTTTAAAATTCTCATAGAGGGAACGCCGTATACTATTACCTGACCGGCTTGACCAGCTGAACTAAAAACAACAAACTCATCTTTTACCCCCGAAGGGTTGTAGGTTTTTGCAGCACGGACCACATCAACTTCGCTTAGACCTCTTTTCTTCATAACTTCCGCAAGCTCACCGCTACTAGCAACCAAACCAGTTGCTGCCACCGAAGCGCTCAGTATGACTGAAGAAAACTTGGTAAAATGTCTTTTCATGATATTCTCCTTAAATTCCATTAATAACAAAATGGTAGTTTAATTTGAGGAGTAATAATTTGACTATGGTCAAATTATTTAATTAATTTTATTTTTTAAGTTTAGAATATAAAATGAGAGCGTCTAAATCTTTTTTTAAATTTTTTAACTTTATAGCTGTTGAACCTAGCTCTTCAAGAGATTGTATGACGGAATCCTCTTTTTTTCTCAACTCTTTATCTCTTGTTTTTTCGTTCATAGCATATATCAACTCTACTAAATCCTCTATATGCTTCTCTGTACTCTCCAGTGATTTATATGTATATTCTATGGAGTTTGCTGAGTACTCTATGGAGTCATTTATCTTTTTTACCAGTGAATTAAAATTGTCTTTTGCCTGCGTTATTTCTGTACCGGCATTCTCTATTTCAATAGGCTTTAGTTCTTTGATTGATGCATTTGAAATAATCTCTTTTGAGGCAGATAGAAATTTTTGTACAAAAGCGATAACTGTTTTTAACTCGGTAAATAAGTATAGAAGAAGTAGTACTAAAAAAATAAAAAGTAGATACTGAATATATTTGTAGAACTGCTGTTTTTCTTCAAAACTATCTTTTTCTTTTTGAATGATATGGTTGAACTCTAAAATAAGTTTTAAGTTAGTGTTATAAATCTCTTTTAGACTTTTTTCAAATAAAATAGTTGAGTAGATGGATCTGTTTTTGAACTGATCTCTGAAATTTTGTACATTAAGATAAAAATTGTTCCATAGTTTTGCAATATTTTCATTTGTTGCAATATTTTGTTCTCTGTAATTCATAACAGCTAAAAATTTTCTTATGGAGTCGTCGAGTGTTTGTGAGGAGCTATTTGGATTTTTATATATATAGAAAATATTTTTTGATATCTCTTGGGTGAAATCTTTTTGTTCATTCATTGCATCTATAAAATCATTATGTTGTGAGATGCTTTTTGACGTGTAGCTAAAAAGAGTTGCAAGCGTAATTGAGAGAACAAATATTAGTGCGCCTACAATTTTAATTTTTTTCAAATTTTACTCCTCATAGATAGAGATTAGAGCTTCTTTGTCTAAAACTACTATATTTCCATTTTTAGAATCTATAATATTGTCTCTTTTTAGTATGTTCAAAACTCTTGAGAGTGTCTCCGGCTGTATATGAAGTATAAGAGATATCTCTGCTCTTTTTAAATTGTTAAATATATCCAGATCATCATATAGCATCATAGCGACTTTTGCGGTAGAGTTAAAGATAAACTCTCTATTTATAAGAGATTGCAGCTGCTGGGAATTTAAAATAACTTCATTGATGAACTCAGAACAAAGAAAGCCTTTGTCTAGAAACTCTTCTTTAAATTTTTTGTAATCTATTTGAAGTATTTGAGAATCTTTTAGAAGTGCTACATTTGCAAAAGAGTTGAGAGTCTCTTGTTTTATGTTTGATATTTCAGTTATTAGAGAGTTTTCATATATATAGTATAAAAATATTTCGTTATTATACTTGTCTATTTTATATGCTTTTGCCAACCCTTTTAAAAGATATAAAAGAGAGTTGTTCTGTTTTTTCTCATAATATACAACATACTCTTTAGAGTAGTTGTGTATGACTGAGATAGATGACAAAAGTTCTATTTGCTCTTTATCGAGAGATGAAAAAAAATCTAAAGAGGAGATAAGCTCCTTGGAAGAGATGTTTTTATTCATTGCAGGGTATTAAAACATATCTCTTTGTTTATATCGAACTTAAATAGTTCTGCCTTGCTGTGGGCACTGTTATATATATACTGGATTGAAATATCTGCGTCTAAAAAGCGTTTTGAGTTTCTGCAAACACCTAGAGTTACAGCCTCTTTCATTCTGCTATGATCCTCTTTTTTTACACTTTCATCACTTTTTGGGGAGATATCAATTTCAAATATATAAACAAGCGTGCTGTTATCTGCTTTGATGCTTCTGAGTTTTGTATATTTATCGATTGTTGAGGGCAGTGCCTTTGATAACTCTTGGGCAGCTAATTTAGCAATCTCTCTGTTTTGCTTTTTCATATTTTGTGATGAAAGTTCTCCGCTTTGTAGCTGCATTTCTGAGGCAAAAGCAGAAAACATTATAAATAGTATCGTAAATAAAAATTTCATTTCTTCTCTTTCTTTGTAAAAAATAGTGCGCAACAGCAACCCTTAATCACTTAAGCGTTGCAAAAAAAACTAAAAAGTTTTAATCTTGTTGCTGTCTCATATATGAGGGAATATCTAAGTGACTGCCGTCTAGATCACCGCCTACAACCAGTCTTGGGCGGATTTTTGTCACAGGAGTCGGAGCCTCGTTTACAAAGTTCTCGTTATTTGAACCTGCATGCAAGTCTTTCTCAAAACCTGTTGCAATTATTGTGATTTTTACATAGTTTTCAGGAAGAGAGTCATCTGTGGAAGTTCCAAAGATAACATCTGCATCTTCATGCGCACTCTCTTGAACCACAATCATAGCTTCGGATGTCTCTATCATAGGAAAGTTAGGATGCATATGGAAATGAACCAAAACACCCATCGCTCCGTTTATAGAGACATTATCAAGAAGAGGAGACTCTATAGCCGCTTTAATAGCCTCGTATGCCGCATTTTCTCCTTCATGCTCGCCAACGCCCATAAGCGCCATGCCTTTGTGGCTCATAACCGTTTTCAAGTCGGCGAAGTCAAGGTTGATGTCATTTGAACCTGTAGAGAGAATGACGCCTGCTGTTCCGCTTACAGCCTGAGCCAATACGCTGTCGACGATTTTAAAACTGTCTTTAATTCCCAGTTTTCTATCAATAATAGAGAGAAGCTTGTCATTTGGAATGACTACGATAGAGTCACTCTCTTTTTTAAGCTCTTCAAGTCCCGCTTTTGCAAGTTTGAGTCTTTTTGGAGCTTCAAACATAAAAGGCTTCGTGACGATTGAAATGGTTAGTGCATCTACCTCTTTGGCAATCTTTGCAATTACCGGAGCAGCTCCGGTTCCGGTTCCGCCGCCAAGACCCGCAGAGATAAATACTATGTCAGCTCCCTCAAGAGCTTTTTTTATCTCGTCGTAGTTCTCTAGCGCAGACTCTTTGCCGATTTCAGGTTTCATACCTGCACCAAGACCCTTTGTAAGCTTCACGCCTATTTGGATTGTTGTTGCACCGACAGTCTCTTTTAATGCTTGAGCGTCTGTGTTTATCATAATCATCTCAATGCCAGTAACACCCTCTTTGATCATGTGTCCTATCATGTTGCCGCCGCCGCCGCCTACGCCTACAGCCACAATCCTTGCTCCATTTATGCCACATGCTTCTTCAATTAAAAACGGTTCCATACTCTCTCCTTAAAATAACTGTGTTGCCCAGTTCCAAAATTTACTAAAGGCTCCAGCCTCGTCCTCTTTTTTGTTCTTTTTCATAGAAATTGAAACAATACCCTCTTTTTTATGACTCTCTTGGAGGTGTGGTGTTGAGATATCAGGTTCTTCGGTTAGGTTTATGCTGCTGTGACCTGTAAGAACTTCGTTTGAGTGTCTAACTCTTTTGTTTACGTCTATTTCGTACTGTGTGTAGGCAGATGCTGCATACATAACAAGACCGATTGCGCTTGAGTACTCCGGTGAGCGAAGGTTCTCAAAAAGACCATTCATCTCTTTTGGCTTTGCGAGACGCACAGGCACGGAGCCGAATGTTGCAACCGCAAGCTCTCTCATCCCTTCCATTTGGGAGAATCCGCCTGTAAGAACTATGCCTGCTCCTATTTTATCTTTTAGTCCGCTGTTTTCGATAAACTGAGCCAAAATCATAAGAGTCTCTTCAACTCTTGCATAGATTACATTATGCACGACTTCAAGAGAGACTTCATGTGTTGTATTTTCATCGCCTATAATCGGGAGTTCTATTAAGTCGCTGCTTGGATTTAGAAGTGAGCCGTAGTTTAGTTTTACGCTCTCTGCAATATTGAGCGGAGTGTGCAGCGCCATGGAGAGATCACTTGTCACATGGTTGGAACCAACTCCTAAAAAGTCGTTATATCTGATGGAGTTGCCTGCGTGAATTGTGATATTGCTGGTGTTTCCGCCCATATCAATAACGGCAATACCAAGCTCTTTTTCATCTTCATTAAGTGTTGCTATTGAAGATGCATACCCTGTAAGGACAATGTTTTCAACTTCGACACCAGCGCCGCGAACAGCTTTTCTGAGGTTATTTAGGTTTGATTTTTGCGTTGTGATAATGTGCGTCTCAACCTCAAGTCTCGAAGCATTCATCCCAAGAGGGTCTTCTATATAGTCTTGATCGTCCGCTTTAAAGTTGTAAGGAAGAGCGTGAAGCACTTCGTACTCGTTTGGAATGTTAGCATTATAAAGAGAGGTCTGCATGACTCGCTCTATCTCTTTAAAACTAACCTCTTTGTTTTGAATATTTACGATACCGCTGGAGTTCAAGCTTTTTGTGTAAGCGCCTGAAATGGAGACTATTGCAGTTTTTACTTCGCTGCCAGAGACTCTTTTTGCATCATTGAGAGCAGTTCTTATAGATCTTGAAGCAAGTTCTATGTTTGTTATGCTTCCTTTTTTTAGACCTTGTGCCTTGCAAGTTCCCGCTCCTGTTATAGCTATGGAGTTATCGTCAGCTATCTCTGCGATAATTGCACATATTTTTGTCGAACCAATATCTATGGCTAAAACAGTTCTGCTCAACTTATAGTCCTTCGATAAATATCTCAGTTTTGTACTTGTTTTGCAGGATTTTAATCAACCCTTCGTTAAACATAGCACTTTTCAATCTAGCGATAACATCGTTTTGATTGCTGTTATCGTTCTCAAGCAGCTTTTGTTCCAAGATGTTATACATAACAACGTTTCCGCTCTCAAGAGCAATGTAGCCTCTCTTTGAGTTTTTAGTAACAAGAGTGTTTAAGAACTCGTTTGCATCACTTTCGCTTAGATCTGTTAGCTTGTTATAATCATTAACCGTTATAAAATCGGTTGTTTTGCCTTTAAATGTAGCGAATGAGTTTTTTGCCAGCTCTGAGACTCTTATTTTTCTCTCTTGATCAATATACATAGCAGTAACTTCACTCTTGGCATCTTCATAGCTTTTTGGTTGTGAAGGGTTAACTTTTACAAGTTCAAATGTAAAATAGTCATCACCGACCATTATAGGTTTAGAAAAGGGCGAGAGAGGAGTTAAGCCAGATACTACATCAATAGCGTCTTTGCCAAAAGGGTTGTTTGAGAGAGAGATGGTCGCACTTTTTATCTCTTGCTCGCTTACCTCTCCCTTTTTGTGTGCTATATAGCCTCTTAATGCCTCTTTTTTAGTCTCTTTTGCATTAAGTTCACTAACAACCATGCTTCTTGCATCTTCTAAAGAGAGTATTTTTCCCTCGCTATCTTTGAAGTTCAGTTTGTTCTCATCATAGTACTGAGCGATTGTAGCATCATCATATTCAAGTGAGAGTTTTGGCTGTTTGATGAACTTCAGATCATAACGTACCTCACTCATAAAGCTGTTTTTCATCTTCTCCCAAAAAGGTTTTAGGGAAGCATCAGATGTATCGACATTTATTTGGCTTACATCTAAGAGTTTATACTCTATCTTGTCTGCGATATTCATTGCAGTGTTTAAGATTTTATTTTCACTCTCCTGCACCTCTACAGGTAGAAGCTTCAATGTTTTTTTGATAAGAAGCTCTTTTTTTACGTCAGCCTCATACTCTTTGATGCTTAGGTTGTTTCTTAATAGAGCCTGTTTGTATATCTCTTTGTCAAAAACACCATCTTTGTGGAAAAAATCCTGCTTTTTGATCTCATCTAAAAGTTCTGTGTCGCTGATTTGCAAATCATAAGATTTAGCCAGGTTGAGGACGAGTGCTTGCTGCGTTAAGTATTGAAGAGCCTGTGATTTTAGACCAAAACTTTTTGCTTTTTCTTCATCAAACTCTCCTTGGAACATCTGTGAGTATTGATTGTAAAGATTTGAATAACTTTTTTGAAGCTCTCCCATTGTTATCTCAACACTACCTACTTTTGCTACTGCTCCGGCCTTATCTCCATAGTTGTATTGACCCCATCCGACAAAGCCGGCACCGACAAAAGCGATAGTAGAAATCCAGATAGTTATTATGAGATATTTTTTATGTCTTTGCATCCATGTGATCATCGGTTTCAAGCCTTGTTTATGATATTTTTGTAATTTTAGGTAAATTCGTATTAAACCTTGATAAAGAGAGCTTATGGTGATAGTAACTAAATATGAGTGTTAATTAAAAGGTGGTAAAATTTATCAACAAAGAGTTAAGAAAGGATTTTTAATGAGCACTATCGAAAAATACTCAAATATTAAAGAAGAGTTGCCAAAACTGCCAGAGGTATTGCTAAATACGATTCAATCGGATGTCTTAGAGATAAAGAGCATAAATAAAGAGTGCGAGAAATATATTCAAAACTGTGCAAAGATGCCTGAATTTAAAGAGGCATTTTATGTTGTTTACTCAAAATATATTGATAGAGACAATCATCAATATGAGAAGTTTATTTTTTTAGGCAAAGATGGCGAAGAGCTCTTTGATGTAAGTGGAGCAGAGATGGAGCTTCACGGACTTTTGGCATGTACGAACCTTGAGCTTACTCCAGAGTATGAAGCTGTGGAGTTAAAAAAATAGTATATGAATAATTTAGAGTTAAAAAAGAGAGACTTGGAGGTTTTGTGGCACCCATGTACGCAGATGAAAGACCATGAAACACTCCCATTAATCCCAATAAAAAAGGCTCATGGAGTATACCTGGAAGATTTTGAGGGCAACTCTTATATAGATGCTGTTAGCAGCTGGTGGGTCAATCTTTTCGGACATACCAACAGTTATATCAACGAAAAAATCAAAGAGCAGCTAGATACTCTAGAGCATGTGATTTTGGCAGGATTTACGCATGAGCAGGTAGTGAGACTCTCTGAGCGGTTGGTAAAACTAACACCAAAGGGACTTAGTAAATGCTTCTATGCCGACAACGGCTCAAGTGCCGTTGAAGTAGCGCTAAAGATGAGCTTTCATGCTCATAAAAATAGCGCCAAAGAGAGAAAACTTTTTGTTTCTCTGAGTAACTCATACCACGGCGAGACAATAGGTGCACTTAGCGTAGGCGATGTGAAACTATATAAAGATACTTACGAGCCGCTTCTTATCCGAACCGTTCAGACTCCTGTTCCAAAAGATATGAGTATAGAGGCGGCTAGAGAGGCGGCTTTGGCATTTGGAGAGTTGTGTGAAGAGAGGGCTGATGAGATAAGCGCTATTATACTTGAGCCGCTTGTTCAGGGTGCAGGATATATGCATATGTACAATAAAGAGTTTTTGGTTTTGGTGCGTGACATTTGCAACAGTTACGACATTCACATGATAGCCGATGAAGTGATGGTCGGTTTTGGAAGAACGGGCGAGATGTTTGCATGCCAGAGCGCTAACATAACACCTGATTTTATAGTTTTGTCAAAAGGGCTTACAGGTGGCTATCTGCCTCTCTCAGTCGTACTAACAACAGATGAGATATATGCCAAGTTTTATTGTGACTATAACGAGCATAAAGCATTTTTGCACTCCCACAGTTATACCGGAAATGCTCTTGCCTGCGCCGCTGCAAATGCAACTCTTGATATTTTCCAGAGAGATAACGTTATAGAAGAAAATAGAAAAACCGCTGAGTATATGGCAGAAAAACTCTTAAAGTTTCAAGAGCTTGAAAATGTCGCTTCCATTAGGCAGACCGGCATGATTTGCGCAGTGGAGTTAAAAGGGTACACACCAGAGGAGCGAATAGGGCTTAGAGTATATCAATACGGGCTTGATAACGGTGTTCTGTTACGTCCGCTTGGTCATGTAGTCTACTTTATGCCGCCCTATATTATCACAAAAGATGAGTGCGACAAGATGATGGACACTGCTTACTCAGCTATAAAGAGTCTTCTTAAATAGAAGTTTAATCAAAAGCAGAGTCGTTTTTAGTGTTATCCAGCAGAAGAAGTCTGCAGCTCTTCTCTAAAATGGCAATTTTTTTTGCCATCTCGTGAACATCTCTGTTAAAAGTGTAGACTCCATAACCTCTAATAACCATGATGTCTGTTTTTTTACTCTGAAAATAGTAGGCAATCTCACTGCTTGCTCTCTCATACCAGTCATCAAAGCTTCTAGGGTCAACTATCTCAATGGAACCCAACTCTTTGTATCCGAAATAATCTTTTGGGGTAATGATATTGTGGTCTAGCGAATATGCCGTTGTAAAAGGGGGCATACTAAAACAGATAAATTTAGCGTCGGATATTTGGGAGTAGATGCTGTGATGAATATTTGAGTCAATACTCGCTTGGTTCCATCTGTAATCTTTTTTATAATAAAGCTCTATAAGTGAACTCTCATCAAGCGCGTCAAATATAGCTTCTTTAGTATTGATTACAAAGCGGTTTGATTCGGTTTTTGCAGAGATGGAGCCGTGATATATGCCGAAAAAATCTTTTCTAAACATTGATAGTGCAAGTCCGGAGAGTTTCTTTTTGAGATGATCTTTATTCATTAAAATTGCTCTTTTGTTGAAATATAAAAGTTTATCACAAAGCTTACTTTAAAACAACGTCATCAAAAAAGAGTTCTCTATTGTTCTCGAAGTTTTCAACTAGGTTTGTAAAGCATCCCCCAAGCTCTCTGATTGTTTCAATATTTGGCTCAATATATATCTTATTTGCCTTTTTTTGCATTTTTATGACGCCTGCTTCACGAAGCAGTTGCAGATGTTTGGATATTGTAGGCAGTGAGTATTCAAAGTGCTCGGCAATTGTCGATACGCAGGTAGCATGCGGATTTACTTTTACTTTAGGATTCTTCTTGTCGATAGAGCAGACATAGCCGCCGGTAAAAATATTTTTAAAGATTAGAAAACGGGTCTCATTACCCAGAGCCTTGAAAATCTTGATTTTTTGTTGCATATCGAGCATCTATTTTCCTTGACAAATTATTTAGATAATTATATCATACCAAAAGGTATTTAGTTAAATGCCTAAATAAGCAAATAGCTTAAAGGAAAGATTATGAAAAAAGTATCAGGAAGGTTGTTTCATACAGCACTGTTAGTAATGTTACTGCTCTCTAGCAGTTTGTACGCTCAAGAGAGTGGGAAAACGGTGCTTATTAACGAGGCAAAAAAAGAGGCGGGTGAAGTGACCCCTGAGCAACTAAAAGAGATGATAGAGGATGAAGAGGTCATTATTCTTGACGTAAGAGAGAGTGAGCAAAGGACAGAAGGATACCTTTTTAGTGACTTTGCATCAGTAAATACGATTTCCATTACCCGCGGTAATTTAGAGTGGGAGATAGAGGATAAAATCAAAGACAAAGAGACTCCTGTTGTTACTTACTGCAGAAATGGCGGTCGTGGTGCGCTTGCGGCTCAAACATTAAAGAAGATGGGCTACAAAAATGCCAAAAATCTCAAAGGCGGGATTCAGGATTGGGCAAAAGCCGGTTATAGCGTAAAAACTGGATTGGGCGTTTTTAAAATAGCAAAATAGGAGATAAAAAATGATAACGATTATTCTGAACCATGAGCCTTATGACGGCTCTGATATTACGTGGAATGCCCTGCGTCTCGCTTCAACACTACATAAAAACGCAGAAGATGTAAACATCTTTTTAATGAATGATGCAGTTGATTTAGCAAGAGACAAAACAAAAAAGCCTGATAGCTATGACCATGATTTGGTTTTAATGCTAAAAAAACTCTATGCAGATGGAGTTTCACTGCAAGCTTGCGGAACATGTAGCGCAAGATGCGGCATTTTTAAAAACGAACCCTACTTTGATGAGAAAGTATCCTCAACAATGCAGGTTCTATCAGATTGGGTTGTAGGCAGTAAACAGGTGCTTACATTTTGATTTAAATAGGAGGATTCCCTATTTAAACCAGCTTTTCATCTTCTCGATGGCAGAGTCCAAAACGCTCTCGTGCGGTTTTGACTCTATGCCGAAAGACTCTTGAAGTTTGCTAAGGAGTTCGCGCTGCTCATCGGTCAGTTTTTTAGGGTAGGTGATGTTTACCTGTGCGATGAGATCTCCCTTACCGTGACCGTGAACATCCTCGATGCCTTCGCCTCTAAAAACAAACTGCTGCTTATCTTTTGTACCGATATCAAGCTTTAGCTCAAGTTCTCCCGTTAGTGAAGGGATAGCGAGACTCTCTCCCGCAACAGCCTGAGTAAAAAATATAGGAATTGCGATGTAGACGTCATTTGCGTCTCTTTGAAAGTGCTTATCGGGTCTTACGTTAAAAGTGACATACAAATCGCCTCTTGTACCGCGTTTGCCGATATTTCCTTTTCCTGAGACTCTGAGGCGGTTACCGCTGTCAATCCCTTTTGGGATTTTAATGGTTACATTGCCTTTTTCTTCATGATACCCTTTCCCATCACAGCTACCGCAATGCGCTGAGGGTGCAGAACCGCTTCCATGACACACAGGGCAGGTTTGAGAAAATGTCATAAAACCCTGTTTTATAAAGATTTGACCTTGCCCTCTACATTGATGACATGTGGAGAGTTTGCCGTCTTTAGCACCCGTACCCTTACAGCTGTTGCATGAGTTTTTGTACTTAAACTCTATATCTTTTTCGCAACCAAATACCGCTTCGTTGAAACTGATGGTCATGTCAACATTCATATCAAGCGGATACTTCTCCGTATCTGCCGGATTTTGGCGACGGCGCGACGAGCCCCCAAAACCGTTAAACATCTCTTCAAAGATTGAACCTAAATCATCAAACCCTCCAGAAGAACGACCTCTTCCGCCGCCCATGCCTTGAAGCCCCTCTTTGCCATATCTATCGTAAACACTTCGCTGTTTTTCATCGCTTAGACACTGATAAGCTTCGTTGCAGAGTTTAAATTTATGTTCGGCTTCACTGTCACCCTGATTTTTGTCTGGATGATAAATTTTCGCCATTTTTCTATAAGCTTTTTTGATTGTAGTTTGGTCGGCATCTCTTGAGATTTCCAATATTTCGTAATAGCTTAAATCCTGCATATTATTTTAATATCCTAACATCTAAAATTTTTTCGCAATTATATCGTTTTAAATTTAATCTATGTATAATCCCTTTATGAAACATTTTACACTCTATTTAACCTTGTTTTTACTCTTTACGGGCTGTTCTAAAGAGCCTCCGGTGAGCTTTTCAAACATGCCCGATACCAATCTTTACAAGAGCGATTTTAGCGAGCTTCCAAACTGGAGCCAAGAGGATTATGCAAATGCGCTAGAGTCGTTTGTGCGTAGCTGCAAAACGGCTAAAACACAAGAGATTTATGCTGATTTATGCATTAGAGCAACAGATGCCGTAGATGCCAAAGGGTTTTTAACGACCTACTTTACTCCATATAAAATAGCTCTGCCAAATAGTTCGCAAGATGGGCTTCTAACAGGCTATTATGAGCCTGAGCTAAGAGGTTCACTGACTAAAAAAGAGCCATATATCTACCCAGTATATAGAACTCCAAAAGATTTAGTTGTCGTTGATCTGGGCGAGCAGTATCCCGAACTAAAAAGCTATAGGTTAAGAGGTAAAATTATCGGCAATAGGCTTGTGCCTTTCCATGATAGAGAAGATGCTGTAAAAAATGAACTTGATGCGGAGATTATCTGCTATACGGACTCGAAAATTGATCTCTTCTTTTTAGAGGTTCAAGGTTCGGGAAGAGTAAGTCTTGATAATGGAAGCACTATATTTGTCGGTTATGAGAACCAAAACGGGCACAAATACGCCTCAATTGGAAAATATCTTGTAAATATGGGCGAAATAGCTCTGGAAGATATTTCGCTTCAGAGCATAAAAGCGTGGTTAGAGCAAAATCCCTCAAGGATTGATGAAGTGCTCAACTACAACAAGTCTATGGTCTTTTTCAGACAAAAAGAGCATGCGGCAAGCGGTTCGCTCGGGGTTGTGCTTACTCCAAAACGCTCAATCGCGGTAGATAGAAGGTATATTCCACTGGGAAGCATGCTCTATCTGAGCGCACAGGACGAAGCTGTCTCTTTTAACCGTGTCGTTATGGCTGAGGATACGGGCGGTGCCATCAAGGGGAGTGTGAGAGCCGATATATTTATGGGCTACGGGGAGGAAGCAAAAGAGGTGGCGGGCAGACTAAAAGCGCCTCTGAAGCTCTGGATACTTTTGCCAAAAGGGAGCTCTTGATGAACGGCTCACTGGAGAAGTTTAACAAACTGGTAGATGCCCTGCAAGAACTCCCTACCATCGGGAAGAAATCGGCAACAAGGCTTGCTTACCACATGGTTATGAAAGATAGATTTACCGGGATGAAAATTTCCCATGCAATCGAAGAGGCTCTTGGATCTCTCAAAGAGTGCAGTTCATGCGGTGGCATGAGTGAAGATGAGCTCTGCTTTATTTGCTGTGATGAGAGCAGGGATGAGATGCTTTTATGCATAGTTGAAAATGCAAAAGATATATTGATTTTAGAGGAAAACGCACTTTTTGGCGGAAGATATTTTGTTCTGGAATCATTAGCGGAGTTTGATTTCTCAAAACTGGAGAGATTGGTCTCCTCCGGTGTACAAGAGATAGTCTTTGCTCTAACGCCATCTATTGCAAATGATGCGGTTATGTTATATATTGAAGATAAATTAAGTAATTTTAATATAAACTACTCAAAAATTGCTCAAGGCGTTCCAACCGGAGTGAGTTTAGAAAATATTGATATTTTGTCTTTAACGAGAGCGTTATCGGGCAGAGTAAAGGTTTAAATTTGAGATTTATTTATTTGGCTTTTGTTTTTACTTTTGTAGTAACATTGAGCGGTTGTAGTTCAAAGACGCTAGAGAAGCCAAGCGAGGTTGCAGTTGTTGAGCAAGAAAGCGATGACTTTAACGGCGAACTAGAAGGGTTTTCGGACGAGTTTGAAGACAAAGAGGTTTATGACCCGTTTAGCGGTTATAACAGAGCCATGACGACCTTTAATGACGGCATGTATGAGTATGCACTTAAGCCTGTTGCAAATGGATACAACTATGTGATGCATGTTGAAGTTAGAGAGAGTGTGAAAAACTTCTTTAACAATCTCTACTTTCCTATGCGATTTGTAAACAACGTTTTGCAAGGCAAGTTTTCTTACGCTGCCGAAGAGACGGGGCGCTTTGTCATCAACACAACAGTGGGGATACTTGGGCTTTTTGATCCTGCAAAAGTACACTTTAACCTTGAAGTGCATAATGAGGATTTTGGTCAGACTTTAGGATTTTACGGAGTAGGGAGCGGCCCTCATATAGTACTTCCTCTTTTTGGACCATCAAACTTAAGAGATTTAATAGGTATGTATCCTGACGCTCTGCTTAGTCCGCTTGACTACACAGAGAGAAGTTACTGGACATTGACTGATACATGGCCTGAGTATTTGGGTGCAAAAACAGTGGAAAAAGTCAACTATATCTCTTTAAATATGGACAGGTATGAGAAGATGAGAGGAGATGCGGTTGATTTGTACCCGTATTTCAGAGATGTTTATGAGCAGTATCGAAACAAACAGATTGAGGAGTAAAAGTTGAAAAATATCTTTAAAAAAATAGTTGTGTTATGTGTGGCGCTGCTTTTTGCGCAAAATTTGGCGGCAGATGAGCAGAGTAATCTGAAAAATCGTTTTTTAGACAAAATAAATGAAGTGATATTAATAGTTGAAGATAAAAGACTCTCTAAAGATGATAGAAACCGTAGTATTGTAAAAGCATTGACTCCGATGTTTGATTTTGAGCTTATGGCAAAACTAAGCCTCGGAAATGCATGGAGAGAGCTTAAAAAAGAGAACCAAGAGAGATTTATAGAGTTATATGTAGAGAGAATGAAACAGTCTTACTCTGCAAAAATTGATGCTTATGAAGATGAGAAGGTTGAGGTTAAAAAGATTGAGCAGCCGCAGAAAAACAGAATAGCCCTCACAACAGACCTTGTAGGCAAATCTGAAAAACTGGAGATTGTCTATAAATACCACAAGCCAAGCTCAAAACAGGCGGACAAGGATGAGTGGCTTGTATATGACGTAGAGATTTTAGGAGTCAGCATTTTAAAAACCGACAGAGCTCAATTTAAAGAGTTTTTACAGACAAAAAGCATATACGAACTTATGGATGCTTTGGTTAAGCAGTCGTAAATAATGTTAGAGAGTCTATACAAAAACTATATTTTAAAATACCCAAAAATTGTTCTAGCACTCATGAGCGCCTTTATAGTAGTCATGGCTCTTTTTGCCTTTAGGCTGGAGATTGACGCAAGTGCCGAGACACTTCTTCTTGAAGATGATAAAGATTTAGAGTACACAAGAGATGTGCTTAAGAGGTTTGAAGCGCCGAACTTTTTGGTTGTTACCTACACCGCGCAAGATGACCTTCTCAGTGATGAGAATATTGCAAACATTAAGAAATTAAGCTCGCAGGTACAAACTCTTGAGGTAGTACAGAGTATCAACTCTATAGTAAATGTTCCGCTTTTGCAATCTCCTCCGGTTGAGCTAAAAGAACTCCTTAAAGATATACCGACGTTAGAATCCCCTAAAATTGACAAGAGTTTGGTAAAGCAGGAATTTTTAACAAGTGCTATCTATAAAAGAAATCTGGTAAGTGATGATTTTATGACTACCGCATTGATGGTAAACCTTAAAAGAGATGAGAAATATTTTAGTCTTATAGACAACAGAGACAGATTTGTAAAGCTTAAAAAGCAAAAAGAGCTGAGTGAGGATGAGAAGGGAAGTTATAAAAAAGCTGAGACAGAACTCAAAGAGTATAGAGATATTCTAAGAGAAGAAACTCATCAAATGATACTGAAACTAAGAGAAATTCTCAAAAATTTTGAGCAGGAGCACAGCAACGTCAAACTCCATCTAGGCGGGGTCGAGATGATTGCCGATGATATGGTTGAATTTGTAAAGTATGACCTGAAAACCTTTGGGTTTTTGATAGTCATACTTCTTATAGCAGTTCTATATATACTTCTTAAGAAGGTGCAGTGGGTTGTTATAGCACTTTTTATCTGCACCACTTCGCTTATTGTTACAAGCGGACTTTTGGGGCTTTTTGGCTGGGAGATAACGGTTGTCTCTTCAAACTATATCTCGCTGCAGCTTATTATGAACATGTCGCTGGTCGTGCATCTTATAGTGAGGTACAAAGAGTTATATGCCCATGATAAACATGATACGCAGAGGGAAATAACGCTAGACACTGTGCTCTCCATGGCAAAACCCTCTTTCTTTGTTGTAATTACAACTATGGCTGGATTTAGCTCTTTGGTTTTTAGCGGTATTTTGCCGGTTATAAACTTTGGGTGGATGATGAGTACGGGGATAGTTGTCTCACTTCTTATGACATATATTCTGTTTCCGATTATTCTGCTTCTGTTTGAGAAGAAAGAGTCTCTTAGTTTTGGCAAAGGAGGCGCTCCATTTACCGCCAAAGTAGCGCATGTCGCATATCATTACAGAAAAACCATCCTTCTCTCAGCTCTGTTTGTAGTGCTTTTTTCCATCTCCGGTGCGACAAAGCTTAGGGTTGAAAACAGTTTTATAGACTACTTTAAACAGGACACTGAGATATATAAAGGGATGGCTCTTATTGATCAAAAGCTCGGCGGAACTACACCGCTGGATATCGTCTTAACCTTTAAAGCCAGAAGCGATGAGGTGGCTTCCGTTGAGGTGGTCGGAACAGATGAAGATGAAGAACTTGACTCGTTTGCAGATGAGTTTGAGGAGAGTCAGGAAGATAGAGAGAAGTACTGGTTTACGCAAAACAAGATGCGCAAGATTAAAGAGGTTCATCAGTACTTAGAGTCTCTTGAGGCTGTGGGAAAAGTGCTCTCTCTCTCAACAACAGGAGAGATTTTAAAGGTTTTAAACGATGGCAAAGAGGCGGACGGTCTTACGCTTGCACTTATGTACAAAGAGTTGCCGGAGGAGTATAGAAAAATCATACTCACACCTTATGTGGATATAGAAAATAATCAGGTACGTATAAGTACAAGAATCATCGACTCAATGCCAAATCTGCAAAGAGATGATCTCATTAAGAAGATAAACAGAGACATAAAAGAGATGCTCAACCCTGAGTATGAGGAGCATAAAGCGGCAAATCTTTTAATCATGTACAACAATATGCTCCAGTCACTTTTTGATTCTCAGATTAAAACCATAGGGGTAGTTGTTCTCATACTCTTTTTAATGTTTTTAGCCCTTTTTAGAAGTCTCAAAGTTGCGGTAATAGCAATTATTGCAAACATTATTCCCGTAGGTGTGATTTTTGGATTTATGGGATGGATGGATATTCCTCTTGACATGATGACCATAACTATTGCCGCCATCAGTATCGGCATAGCGGTTGATGACACCATACACTACATCTACAGATACTCTCTGCTTTACCGAGAGTCGGGCGACGCAAAAGGCTCTATGTTTAGAGCGCATAAAAGCATTGGAACGGCGATGTTTTATACCTCGACCATTATCATGATAGGGTTTTGTGTCTTGGTGCTCTCCAACTTTCTGCCGACTATCTACTTTGGGTTGCTTACTATGCTTGCCATGTTTATGGCGATTGTCGCCGACTTGCTGCTGCTTCCTGTTTTGCTTCTAATTTTCGGTATTTAATACTTAAAACCGAACCCTTAGCTTTTGTAATAGAACTGTTTTCTAGTAAAGAGATATTTTTTAACAAGCTCATCCGTGCTCAAAATTCTCGTTTTCTCTGCACTAATTTTTCATTAAATCCGAATACAAGAGAGCGTTAAAAACACCGTAATCATTATCACCCACGATATTGACGAAGCTGTGCTTTTGAGTGACAGGGTTATTATGATGACTAACGGTCCGAGCGCTACTATCGGAGAGATTTTGGAGGTAAATTTGGAGCGTCCAAGAGACAGAGTTTCTCTTCAAAGCGATCCTGGGTATATAAGATGCCGCGAAGCTATACTTGAGTTTTTATACAAAAAGTTTGCAAAAGAGGATGAGTAAAGCAGAGTAGTAGATACTCTTATTTTTTGCCATCTAAAAACTCTAAAATAAGAGCCATCCGCTGATAGTGAACCTTTAGGTCTTTGTCGGCGAACGGATGTTCATACTCATTGTCATCGAGCGTTTTGGCACCTCTCTCTTTTGCACTCTCTCTTAGCGGGGATGTCATGCTACTAGGAAGAACAGAATCACTTTGTGCAGTGATCACAAAAATTTTACTGGCATCTTTGGGGATATTTTCCAGCGGGTCTATGGATTTTGGACATCCAAACGGGGAGAGAAAGCTCGGAGCAGAATCTATAACAGCCGCGTCATACTCCAAGCCCGAACCTATGACGTTTAACATTACCGCACCGCCAAGCGAGATACCGTAGAGCAGTTTTCTTTTGTACCTTTTATTTAGCGTTTGGGTTATCTCTTTGTAGTCCTCTATTATCGCTTTTATGCGTCTGCTTCCCTCTGAATTTGCATAACCTCTGTAGTCGTAAACATAAACATCGTAGCCTCTTTGTGAGAAGCTATTTAGCATAACGACCATCTGATCGGAGAGCATTGTATTTCCCATAGCAACCAAAATATACCCTTTTGGAGAGGTTTTTGCGTAGCCGTTATTTGAGGAGTATCTGTAACCTCTAAGCGTTTTGCCATCAGACGTCACGTATTGGCTTGGCTCTATAAATGGAATATTTGCGACTATGCTGCTCTCAGGTTTGGGTGTCATAGAGCTCCACATCCAAAAAACAAACGGCTCAAAAAAAGTGCCGCAAAGAGCCTCCTCTCTATCATTTGCATATATATTTATGGCAAAAAGAGAGGATAAAAGCAGTGAAAAAATCGATTTTCTCATACTACTCTCCACCAAACGAAACAATATAATCTGCCGTCATTGAGACTCTATCTTTATAGCGTACGTTATCGGTTATGCCATCAAAACTGCCGCTCATCATGGAGTAGATATAAAAGTGAGGGTTTTTAGCATATAGACTTCTTAACATGTAGATAATTGTTTTTGGCGAAATATGGTGGCTTAGGTTTAGGGTGCTCTGCTCACGCAAAGAGCAAGCCAAAGCGTAGGGGTTTTTCTCATCATGGCAGCTGTCTATAAAGAGTATCTCATCAGCATCTTGAAGCTCCAAAACCATCTCAGGTGTTAGCTGATGTACAGATATGAGTTTTGTCTCTTTTAGCGGAAGTTTTTGCAGCTCTTTTATGACATCAAGCCCAAAAGCATCTTCGCCTCTAATAGAGCTCCCATAACCAATGATGGCTCTCATCAGTTTCTATCAATCACTTGGATTACTTTTTTGTTGTGGTCGCGCACCTCGATTTTAGATGAGACAATTCCCAGCGCATGCGTAGAACAGCTAAGGCAGGGGTCAAAACATCTTATGACCGCTTCGACTCTGTTTAGCGCTCCGTCTGTTATGTTTTTGCTATCCACAAACGCAAGGGCTGTCTGTTTTACCCCCGCGTTCATTGCAAGGTTGTTGTTTCCCGTCGCAATGATGAGATTTACGGCTGTTATGATGCCGTCTTTTGTAACTTGGTAGTCGTGAAAGAGTGTTCCTCTTGGCGCTTCCGAACACCCGACACCTCTAAGGTTGCTTATTTTTGAGGTTACTTTTACATTTTCGTTCATCGTCTCATCAGCGTTTAAAAGCTCTTCTATTTTCTCAATTGCGTAAATAATCTCTATAAGCCTTGCATAGTGGTAATAGAATGAGTTTAAAACAGGTTTGCCGCCACCAAGCGCTTTAAACTTTTTAAGCTCCTCATCCGCCAAAGGAGTGCCGCAAGTTTTGGCGATGTTTAGTCTTGCAAGTGCTCCGACTCTGTACATTCCATTCTCGTAGCCAAGCGGTTTGTAGTATGGAGATTTTAGGTAGCTGTCCTCCTCCACTGCTTCGCCGATAAACTCTCTGTAATCTTGCGGATTGATTTTATCTTTGAGAATATTTCCCTCGCTGTCCATAAAACAGAGCGCACCATCATAATGTTCAAGCGTTCTATTTTCATTTGTAAGTGCCATAAAAAGAGAGGGAAACGAAGCAAATGAGTCTATCTCTTTTTGAAACTTGTGAAGATTTGTTTTAAAAAACTCTAGCGCACCCTGCGCTATTTTCATCATATCCGGGATTTGTGAGAGTATCGCCTCTTTTTGGCTTTGCTCTATTTTATGCTCCACTCCGCCTGCCACTATGCCTGTGGGGTGGATTCTTTTTCCCGCCAACTCCTCTATGATTTTTTGCCCGAATGCTCTTAGATTTATACCGTCTCTTGCCATTTGAGGATGCGTCTGCATCATCTTAAAGATATTTCTATCCTCTTTTGGCGCGTCAAAACCGTAGATAAAATCGGGACTTGAGAGGTGAAAAAAGTTTAGTGCGTGGGATTGGACTATCTGAGCTAAGTTTATGATTTTTCGTATATTTATACCCGCTTGCGGCGGAGTGATACAGAGAATCTTATCAATGGCTTTAGTAGATGCTATAACGTGGCTGACTGGGCAGATACCACAAGTTCTCGCAGTTATTGCTGGCATCTCGGTGTAGATTCTGCCCTCGCAAAACTTCTCAAAACCGCGGTATTGCGTTACATGTATCTTTGCATCTTCTACTTTGCCGTTTTCATCAAGGTCGATTGTTATCTTTGCATGCCCCTCGATTCTTGTTACGGGGTCGATTATGATTTTTCTGTTTTCCATAACTATTTTCCAAATCTTGTAAGGGAGTGTATATTTATCTCTCTGCCCTCTATAAGCGCTTTAAGCATCTCATATATTGCATCTGAGGGAGTAGGGCAGCCGGGCAGAAAATAGTCTACATGTACAACTTCATGCAGAGGCAAAACTTTATCTAAGAGTTTTGGAACTATCTTGGAGGGGTACTCTTTACTCTCATTTATATCTGCCAAATCTAAATAACCCCTCTCTAAAACTACATCACTTCCAAATAGGTTTTTCATAGCCGAGACATTTCCGGTAATGGCGCAATCACCAAGAGCGAGCATGAGTTTGGAGTTCTCTCTTATCTTCTTTATCATCGCTATGTCATGGTCGGTGCTGAGTGCACCCTCAACTATGGTTAAATCAACATCCTTTGGAAACTCTTTAGTATCGACATAAGGGCTGTAAACTACATCTATAAACGGCGCTATTTCTATTAGCTTCTCATCCATATCAAGTATCGACATGTGACATCCTGAACAGCCATCAAGCCAAAGAGTTGCAAGGCGAATCTTCTTCATCTTTGGCTCCTGTTTTTTATAAGCTCAGTAATAATACCTCTCTTTTTAATGACCTCTTCTTCGCTGATATCTTTCTCATAAAGCGCACCCGTTGGGCAGACATAGACGCATTTGCCGCAGCTCGTGCAACTCTGTGAAGCAGCCCACGGCTCATCCATATCATGCACTATTCTCATATTTAACCCTCTGCCTGCTAAATCAAGCGCATGTGCGCCCTCAATCTCATCGCAGACACGGATACATCTTGTGCAGAGTATGCATCTATTTGGGTCATTTACAAAGTTTTTATGCGAAGCGTCTATCTCAAATCTTTGGTTCAGATACGGCACCTCAGAGTGCTCAAGCTCAAGCTCTACCGACTTGCTTTGCAGTTCGCAGTCTCCGTTTGCAACGCAGGTAGAGCATACGTGAGAGCGCTCGCTAAACATCATGGAGAGTATCATCTTCCTTGCGGCTTCTATCTGGGGCGAAGAAGTAGTTACTTCCATCCCCTCTTTTATCTTTGCGGTGCATGCGGGGGTAGGCTCATGGCTGCCCTTTATCTCCACTATGCACATTCTGCACGAGCCGACACAGCTAAGTCCTTCAAGATAACACATAGTGGGAATCTCGATATTGTTGTCACGCGCAACTTCCAAAATGGTCTGGTTAGACTGCCCGGTTACACAGATATCATTTATCTTAAAGCTTTTAACTCTTACTTTTTCTCTAATCATTTTTAATCCCTGCCAGATACTCATCTTCAAAGTATTTTATTGTGCTTAAAACCGGATTTGGCGCAGTCTGTCCAAGCCCGCAAAGACTGGTACTCTTTACCATATTGCACATCTCTTTTAGAAGTTCAAAGTCACTTTTTGTCGCCTCTTTTTTTATAAACTTATCCAAAAGAAGTGTTAGCTCGGTTGTTCCTACCCGACACGGTGTGCACTTTCCGCACGACTCACTCCTGCAAAAGTCCATAAAGAAGCGCGCGATCTCAACCATATTTGAGCTCTCATCAATTACTATCAGCCCGCCGCTTCCCATAATGGAGCCTGCGCTTTTAAGCGACTCATAATCAACCTGCAGGTCTAAGAGATGCTCTGGAATACACCCTCCGCTAGGTCCTCCCGACTGTATGGCTTTAAATTTTCTACCCTCTTCAACTCCGCCGCCGATATCAAAGATAAGCTCTCTTAAAGTCGTTCCCATTGGAACTTCGACAAGTCCCGTATTTTTTATATGTCCAGTGAGTGCAAAAACTTTTGTTCCGCTTGAGTTCTCTGTCCCGATGGCCCTAAACCATGCACCGCCGTTTTTTATAATCGGTGCGATGTTTGCGAGCGTTTCGACATTGTTTAAAACGGTAGGTTGACCCCAAAGACCGTGATCGCTCAGATGAGGCGGTTTCTGCCTTGGATGTCCGCGATTGCCTTCTATGGAAGCTATAAGTGCGGTTGCTTCTCCGCATACAAACGCTCCTGCTCCGAGGCGAATTTCAACAGTGAAATTAAAACCGCTGTGAGCGATATTTTCTCCCAATATCCCAAGTCTTGTTGCCTGTTTTATGGCTCTGTTAAGCTTCTCTACCGCTATTGGGTATTCCGCGCGAACATAGATATAACCCTTGTTTGCTCCGCAGGCATAACCTGCAATCGCCATTCCTTCCAATACTCTGTGAGGATCGCCCTCCATAACCGCTCTGTCCATAAAAGCCCCAGGGTCGCCCTCATCGCCGTTGCAGATGATGTACTTCTGTAGGCTTTGCACTTTTGAGACGCTCTCCCATTTCAGCCCTGTCGGATATCCTCCGCCTCCGCGACCGCGAAGAGCGCTAATCTTTACCTCTTCGATAACCTCTTTTGGTGTCATCTCATCGAGTGCCTTAAATAGCGACATATAACCGCCGTGAGCTATATAATCCTCTATATCGTCAGGGTCGATAAGCCCCTCGTTTTCAAGAACGATTCTTCTCTGTTTTGTGTAAAAAGGAGTTGAACGCTCAGAACTAATCTCTCTTGGATTTTTTTCATTCTCTTCTCTTTTTTTGTTAGCTAACTCTTGGAGCTCTGCGGTTGATGTTATCATTTTATCATCTCCTCAATCTCGAGAGTAGAGCTCTCAAGCGTTGTTTTTGGCTTTATCACATCATCGCAAACTATAACGGGAGCAAGAGAACATGAGCCGAAACATCTAGCGGTTAAAATTGAGAGAGCCTCATCAGACGTCGTCTCGCCTGCTTTAATGCCGTATCTCTGCTCTATCTTTTCAAGGATTTTGTCAGAGCCTTTTATATAACAGGCAGTTCCCAAACAGACGACTACATTGTGTCTGCCTTTTGGTTTGAGCCTGAAGTAGTTGTAAAACGTTGCAACACCGTAAACTTTTGAGTAGGGGAGTTTTAATCTTTTGGCGATGTATTTGAGCGTATCAATACCCAAATATCCGAATGTCTCTTGAGCGCTGTGAAGAACCTCGATGAGAGCGTTTTTCTCATAAGAGAGCTTTTTCATGCTTTTTTCAAGTGTGTTGTATCTGTCGTCTGTTTGCATTGACATCTCATCTATCCTTTGCAGTCTATTATAAGGAACAATTTATTAAAATAGTCTAATCTTTACAAAATAGGGGTACTTTTATGAAATATATTGCTCAATGATTTGAATAAACTCTAAAATCTAAAAAGTCAAATATTGAGTTTTTCTTGGCTATGGCAGCGAAAAACTCTTCATCAAAATAGTTATTCTCAAGCATATCCGCAAGCTTGAAAAAGTTATATATATGCTCTTTTGTTCTGGCTGTACTGTACTCTGTAGCCGTTTGTGTGCTCATCAAAAATGCCCAGTCGCTGCTTTGGGCAAGAAGCAGCTCTCTTGCCATCTGATTTAACACTTTAGTTTGATGCTCATTTGCATTAAAGTATCTGTCTGCATAGTCGCACATAGTATCAGCCATCTCATGAAGGTGTCTATATATCCAGTCGTTTGAGTTGTTTAGCCAGACATCAAAGTAGCCTTTGTCTCCCCAAGACGAGGGGTGTGGAACCGCTTCTTGATTTTGCGGATAGATGTTTAAGTATTGCAGCGGAGTGATTGATTTTATGACCTTATGTTTGTCTATCTCTTTAAATATGTTATATAAAAATTCAGGACCCTCAAACCACCAATGCCCAAAAAGTTCTGCATCGTATGGAGATACAATAGCGGGGAGCCTATCCATCGTGGAGCCTACTTGGTTTATCTCTATTTCTCTGTTGAAGTGAAAATTCTGCGCATGTTCTATAGTTTTTTGCAGTGCGACAGATGGGTCGTAAATCTCTTTGTAGTCGCTATTTCCCGTAATCTTATAATACTTAAAGCCGGTAAAGATTCTTATGCCGTCGGGATTGATATAATCTTTTATATATTCAAAATCAAGGTCATATCCGATATCTCGGTAAAAATCACGGTAACAAAAATCACCCGGATAACCATCTTTTGAGCTCCAGACTTGTTTGGATGATTCATTGTCTCTTGCAAATACCGCTACTTTGTTCGGCGTTATTATCGGCGCAAATACGCCGTTTTTCGGGGCTGGAGTCGCATAAAGCAAACCATGGGCGTCCAAAATAAAAAACTCAATCCCGCAACTCTTTAGTATGGCATCCAACGACTCATAGTAAGCGCACTCAGGTAGCCAGATGCCCTTTGGAGCTTTGTTAAAATGTTTTTTATGAGACTCTACAGCAACTTCTATCTGCGCTCTTACTGCTTGTTCATTTACGGATAACAGCGGTAAAAAACCGTGTGTCGCGCCGCAAGTGATAATCTCTAAGACATTTTTGTCATAAAAGTATCTGTAGCCGTTTAAAATCTTTTTGTCTAAAAAGCCCTCAAAAAACTCTTTAGTACGGGTAAAAAAATCCAGATAAAATTTTGCGACATTGTAGCTGTCGCTGTTTTTGGTTCTTGTGAGCTCTTTCTTTCCCAGTTCTATAAGGTTTTGCAGATAGTTGCCATACTTTTGCATAAGATGTTCGTCATCAAGCATCTCCGCTAAAGGTGGGGTTACGGAGACGGTTAGAGCAAACTCTATATTTTCATCTTCAAGTTTTTTCAGTCTCTGCAAAAGCGGTATATAGCACTCCGTAATAGCCTCAAATAACCAGCGCTCTTCTAAGAAGTCCTCATGTCGTGGGTGTTTTACAAACGGCAAGTGAGAGTGAAGGATGGGTATCCAGTATCCTTTTATCATCTATTTTTCTCCCAGTAGAGCTGAAGTGTAGATTAAGTCATCGCGTATGCTCTTTGGAGTGCTTTGCAGTGCTGCTATAATATTTGAGCACAATATACATTCAAGCTCTCCGCCGAGGTTTAAAAATAGTTTTACATATAAGGATTTGTGGTCTGATTCGTGGTTTATGTAGTAGTCGCCTGTTGCAAAAGAGGAGCTAAATTCTACAATCTCATGATTTGCTGCATCAAAAAGCTTAAAAGAGAGCTGTACATTTTTTGGGTCGATACCGAATTTTTCGAGTGTTTTGTCCGTAATTTCCCAGTATGCAAAAGAGCTGTTTGGGTTTATAGGAAGCAGTATAAGCCTATCTTGATTATATCTCTGTGCAATCAATTTATCCGTAAAATTCATCTCCGGTTCCTTTAACTATTTTTATCGTACATGTTAACGTAATACTCATGAGCCATTCTGCCTGAATCAAAGGCATTTATGGTATCAATCATAGAATTTTTCATAATGGTGACCCATTTTTCACTATTTTCATAGTAGAGCGGAATAATTTCATTGGATAAAATATCCATAAGATTTGCATTGTCTATAGAGTCCTGCTCTTCGATCGGCAAAGTTGGGTCCGTTGCTTCGATTGTGAAGCAGTTTATGCCATGCTTTTCAAATTCAGGATGCCATCCATCCAATGTGGAGAGATTTACGGCACCGTTCATAGCAGCGCTCATGCCGCTGGTTCCGCTTGCTTCTTGTGTGATTCTTGGGGTATTTAGCCAGATGTCCGCTCCTTTTTTAAGCATCATTGACAAGCTGAGTTCATAACCCATTAGTACGGCTACATTCTTTATGTTTTTGCTTGTGTGGTTTATTTCGTTAAAGATGTTTATTGCGCCGCTGTCAAAAGGGTACGGTTTTCCTGCCCATATAATCTGAACAGGCATCTCTCGATTTTCAATAAGCTCTAAAAACCTTTTCATATCATATTTTAAGAGACCGGGTCGTTTATACTCGGTAAATCTTCTTGCCCATACAATAGTCAAAATATTTGGGTCAAACATCTTGCCTGTTTGATTTGCTACTTCATCAAAAAGCATCTTCTTTAGATGTTTTTTTCTGGCTTCAAGTTCATAATCCTCATGCTCGTCAAGCGCTTTTAGAACTCCTTTGTCAGCCCAATATCTTCTGTTTTGAGCGTTTGTGATATGTATAATTTCGGATCTATTTTGAACATGCGACCACATTTTGTTTGCTACTTTTGCATGAAGAAGTGAGACACCGTTTGAAATTTTTGCGGCTTTTAGAGCGCCGATTGTCAGGTTGAAGATGTCGCCTTTACCCTCTGTGAACTGTTGGATCTCATCTATGGACAACTCCGCAAAAAATCCCATTTTATGAAGCAGTGCCGTACTGTGTTGTTCATTTCCCGCAGCTTCGGGGGTATGTGTCGTAAAAACTATTTTTTGTTTTAGAGCGTCAAGGTTTTTGCATTTTTTATATAATTCAAATACGACAGGAAGAGCATGACCCTCGTTAAGATGGTAGATTTTTGGCTTTATATGCAGTGCCTCAAGCACTTTGGCACCTCCGATACCAAGAACTATCTCTTGTGCTATTCTTGTCTCTTCGTCAGCACCGTAAAGCTTATGGGTTATTGTTCTGCTCAAATAGTCGTTATCTTCTATGTCGGTTGAGAGCAGTATAACCGGAGCCGTGTTAAATATCTCGCTCTCTATTAAAAAAGGCTTTACTTTAACCGTTTTGGAGTTTATAACTACATCAACGCTTATCTCCAAATCTTTAAGAAAGTAGTATTTTTTTCTTCTAAATTCTATTTTTAGATTTCTCTCCTCATCTCTTGTCTGGTCATAGTATCCATAGCTCCATAGTATCCCGACGCCTATCATGTTCTGTCCTAAATCATAAGCGCTTCTCATGTGCGAACCGGCTAAAAATCCAAGTCCTCCGCCGTAAAGCTTGAGCGCTTGATGTATCGCAAATTCCATAGAAAAGTATGCTACGCTTGTGGAGTATTTTTCATTTATGCTGTATGGTATAAAATTTGACATCTCTAACCTCTGGATAATATTTTCAGACCTTCTATACTAGCATTGTCAATATCTGAAATAGATATTTTCAATTCGCTTCTGATTGCTTTAAAAGAGCTGTTATTGTACTCCTCTTTTAGAAAATCCAAAATAAACGGATTGTTTCTTACAACCCCGCCGCCTAAAATAAAAAGATCCGGATTAAATAAATTAAGCACGGTATGAAACGCAAATGCCAAGCCCTCTAAAAACTCTTTTTTTGCAGCTTCGTCTGCATGCTCAAACGTGCCTTTAAGAGCCTTGCCGCTTACGCAAAGTTCCAGACAATCATCCCTGCCGCAGCCGCACTGTAAATCCTTTTTTCTAAATGGGATATGACCTATTTCGCCTGCTATGTTATCTTTGCCCCTTAATATCTTACCATCAATGACAAAGGCGCTTCCAAAGCCTGTTCCTATATAAAAAAGTGCCAAAACGTCTGCGTCTTTGTATTTTGAATATTCATAAACAGCGGCACAATTAAGGTCGTTTTCTAAAAAAACTTCAACACTGTATTTATCGTAAAAATATTGCCCAAGATTAAAATTTTGTATCTTTATATTTGGCGCTGATAATATTTTGCCGTTTTTTACCTGTCCTGCAAAAGAGATAAATATTTTTTTGATACTGTTGTGCATATTTATTTGGGACTCTAAAAATGGTATCAACTCTGTTTCATCACTCTTTAGGGTGAGGAGGTCACCATCATCTAAGCAGTATCTAAAGTTTGTTCCGCCGAAATCTATATAGAGATTCATCTGTAAACTCTCATATACTCTTTAGCAGAGTGCTTCCATGAGTTATCTACGCCCATATTGTGTTTTGCAACTTTGATATATTTTTTTTGATTTGAGTACAGAGAGATAGCCTTTGTGATAGCGTGCATGTACCAAAACAGGTTGTACTCTTCAAAAGTGATGCCGACTCCCACCTCTTTTGTATAATGCTCTGTATAGTCGATTACAGTGTCTTTAAGCCCTCCTGTTTTGGCTACTATCGGTACTCCGCCGTATCTCATCGTTATCATCTGGTTTAGCCCGCATGGTTCAAACATGGAGGGCATAAGTAAAAAATCGGCAGCCGCATAAAGTTTTCTCGCAAATTCTTCGTCATACCCGACTCTTATATGAATATTTGGATATTTGTTCGTCAGTTTTGCAAAAACAGCGTTGTAATAATTGTCGCCGTTTCCCAAGACGGCAACATTTATCTCAAAATCTTTTAGAAGGTGCAAACTTTGCAAAATTATATCTACCCCTTTTTGAGGCGTAAATCTGCCGATAAAGATAAACAGCGGACGATGCGGCTCTCCCAAATTTAGCTCTTTTGAGAGTTTTATTTTGTTTTTTAGTTTTAAATCGTAACTCTCTTTGTCAAAATGTTTGTAAATATTTTCATCATCTAAGGGGTTAAAAACATCATAGCTTATACCGTTTATTATTCCATGTAGTTTATGGTTGTTTGCAAGAAGCATATTCTCCAGAGTGTGACCATAAGAGGGCGTTTGTATCTCTTGTGCATATGTCGGGCTGACCGTCGTGATGGCATCACTGTAAAATATACCGGCTTTTAGGAAGTTGACTTGGTCGAAATACTCAAACCTGTCGCTTTTAAAACACTCTTCCCAGCTTAAATCCAGTTCGTTCATGGCACTTTTATGAAATATCCCCTGATAGGCAAGGTTGTGAATGGTAAAAACTATTTTTTGCCTAAGAGAGTATTTTGTCTTTGCCAACAGGGCAACAATCGCCGTTTGCCAATCGTTGATATGTATAACGTCTATTTTTAGTTTAAGTCTTAACATGGTCTCAATAATAGCGTAAGAGAAGAGTCCAAATCTTAACTGGTTGTCGCCGAACTCTCCGTAATGGTCATTATATAGGCTATCCCTATCGCATAAAACAGGGTTGTATAAAAAAAACTCAAAATCGTTGTCTGCTTTTTGGTACAAATCTATTTGGTGGTTAATTCCATTTAGGGGAATATCGAACGAAAAATCAGATGAGCGGATGTTGTACTTTAGTCTATCTACGGATGCGTAAAGAGGCATAAAAGTATATACATTGGCAACCTTTTTAAGTTCGGCGGGCAGACTCTGTGCGACATCCCCAAGTCCGCCGCTTTTTGCATACGGAAAAATCTCGCTTGAAGCAAACAGTATATTCATGAGAGCTCCTTGTAAACTTCTTTTAGTCTGTTGGCGGCAATATTTGGCAGAATACTGTTTAGATGTATTTTTGAATCTATCTCAAACCCTGCAATACCGCTTAACCTAGGAAGAATATTTACACAAAACCTAAAGTAATCTTTTGAGTTCTCATTGTATCCTTCGTATGGGTGATTTTTGAAAACCATATTGAATGAAAAATAGTCCAAAACATTTTTATACTTTTTGAAAATCAGCTCTAAAGATTTTGCCAGATTTAGAAGTGTATTTTCATCAAACTCTGCTATAGAAGCGTATTTCTCTTTTGCAACAATCTTCACCTCATACGCAAACCTTGAAGCGTAGGGCGCATAGCAGATAAACGACTCATTTTCAAATATAAGATTTCGTTCATACTGCTTCTCTTCGTATACCAAGTCATCCAAAAGTGCACGTTTATATCTCTCATAATACTCTTTTTTGCGCTCTATCTCTTCAGCTACTTCATTTGGCAAAAACGGCATTGCTATAATTTGAGAATGGCTATGGCTTACTGAAGCTCCTGCTACTTCTCCATGATTTTTAAAAAAAGAGATGTAAGCAAGACGTACGTCATATTTTAAACTTACAATCCTCTCTTTTGCTATTTTCAAGTAGTCTGCAAACTCCTCTAGAGAGTAGTCAAACATCTCAAGATCATGTTTTGGCGTTTCTATAATAACCTCATGCGCTCCAAACCCGCTAAAAGTATCAAAGTAATCATCCTTTTTTCCAATGGGCATTATGTCCGTTGATAAAACATTGTAGAGGTTTGGGACAACTCTTGCTCGCCACTCTTTAGTGTCGCCGATTCTCGTAATCTCTTTTGGGGTAAGATGCTCGTTTCCTGCGTCAAACGGGCAGATACACTCCTCTATCTGAACCTGTTTTTTAATGAAATTGTTTGGTCTGTCTGAGCGCTTTGGAGCAAAAAGCACCCATCTTTTGTTTAGCTTGCAGTATCTAAATTCCGACTCTGTAGATTTTAAATCTCTGGATTGGTGCATAGTAGCGTATTTTGCCGACACTATCTCATCTTCCGGTACTATGGGGTGGATAATCATTTGCGGAATATTTAGCCCCATAAGCGTATATATATTTTGCAGGTGGAGTCTAAAAAGTTTGTCAAAAAGCGGCTTTAAAGCTGTAAAATGGTCATCGTCATACCACCAAAACCAGTCGCTTCCAAGAGCAATGGCAAATTCATCTAAGATTTTTTGATTTGTTTTCTCGTCCAATGATGCACTCTTTTTTATAAAATCCTCTTTTGTAGATGCCAGAAGTTCCCACGCTCTATTTTTTTGAGGTTTTCCTATCCATATGTCAAAATTTGCATCTATCCAGCTTCCCGCTTCTATCTCTTGCAGCGGAAGTTTTTCTATATCTAAATTTATGGCTTCGCTCGGTAGAATAGTTTGCACAAACGAGTCGCTCTCTTGCAATGTTTTGTAGAGTTCATTGAAAAAATCTTTAGCGTTGTTTGGATAGAAATCCCAAGCGTTTTCGCCGTCCAATATAATGGTTACAAGATAGTCTCCGCTACTGTAGGATTGAATCTTTTTTATCTTATCTATAAAATCAAGTGTGGCAATCTGGGGTGGAATCTTAGAGTACTCAAACCCTATTAAGTCGCTTATATGTTTATCTCTAAAAAACAGAAAGGTTTTAAATTTTTCATGAGTGTAAAGCTTATATAGCTTCTCTTTGGTGTGATTTTTTATACTTTTATATAAAACCTCTTCGTCCGTTGCAATCCATGCTATGCCATGTTTGGCTACAAGTTCGATTGTTTCTTCACTGATGGCGCCCTCTGAGGGCCAAAAACCGTTTGGTTTTGCGTTGAAGGTTTGTTCAAAAAATTCTATTGCTTTTGTGATTTGCCCTTCGCTAAACTCTTTGAATGAATCATTTGCGATATTTGGCAGCTTTACACTGTCGTCGGCATCTTTTGCGCTGTTTATATCTATAAGCAGAGGCAAAATAGGGTGGTAGTAGGGTGAAGTAGATATCTCTATCCGTCCCTGTGAAAAAAGTTGTTTATAGAGGTTTAAAATATTGGGCAAGAACCCTATAAGTTCATGTACTAACTCTAGTTTTTGTACATGCGTATAGTTTGCACCTTGAGAGATGAGATTTTTTACAGTTTTATTATTTTCCTTTAAATAGTTTCCGCACCAAGATAGTAAAAACAGAACTTGAGCATCTTCAATCTCATTTTTGTCAAATATTTTTATCCCTGTTTGTGAATTTTTAAATTTTATATATAACTCTTTATATCTCCAAAACGGATTAATCATATTTTTTTCATTTGAGAGAAAAACGTAGCTGTTTAAAACATCCAGCTGGGCGTCATTTAGCATGCCTGCATCCCGTGATAAAATCTCTAAAAACTCATCATTTGCACTGCCGTCTATATAGTGATTTATCTGCTCAATTAAAGATGGAACCAGATTGAACGTTGCTTTTATGGTAGGGTTGAGACTTAAGAGGTAAGGCATATCGTAGTAATCTTTAATAGCGTGCAAAAAGACCCACGGCATCTTTGTCTTGCCTGATAAGTTGTCCCTGTAGTAGGGCTGATGCATGTGCCAGATAAAATTTAAGTAAACCATCTATTCATTAATCCATAAGTCAATTTTTCTTTTGTATTCGTTGAAAATTTTCTCTGCATTAGTATCATCTTTTGCCTGAATATATATATTTAGAAACTCTTTATGTTCGTCAGGAACCATTAAAATCCACTCGTTTTTGCTAATCCATATCTTAACGCCGTCGGCATGAGAACTTTTTTTGCCTTTTGAATCTTCTAAAAATTTTCTCATCATCTTACCTTTATGAGCGCTTTGACATGCTATATTTTCGCCCCTGTAGGTAAAGTTTGGTATAGAATCTACAATATCACTCAGAGTTGTTTTGTTTTTTATCAAAAGCTCCAAAAATTTAAAACTGGAAAAAACGGCGTCAGTATTTAGAGAAAATTCGCTAAATGCAAAATATCCGTCGGTATTTGCTATGAGATTATACTCTTTTAGCTCTTTTGCATTTAATCCATAAACTTTGCCTCTTGTAATCTCAAGATGTTTATATTTTATAAAATCAGGCGCCCAAGCAGGCAGAAAAACTTTTTTAATAAGAGTGTTGTTAAAATCCAGCAAATTGAGCAAAACCAGCAGCGCTATATAATCTTTTACAAGAGCTCCCTTGTCGCTTATAAATTGAAGCTTGTGACCGTTTGGATATATCAAAATACCGCAGTCAAATCCTAGCGATTTTACAATTTTACCTACTTCAGAGTGTGCTCTGTTGATGACGGAGGGCATTTTTTGCAGCTGTTTGTCGTCTTTGTAGGCATTTAAAATTATTGATTCTATATTGAGGTTATTCAAAATATTCGGATAAATCTTTGAGGTTGAACCAAACATCAAGTTAGTTACTATTTTTATATCTCTTTTTTTAAATAGATTGGTATCTATCTTCTCTTTGATAGCATTTGAATATCTAGTATTCGTCTCAAAGTCTTCATCTATCTCACCAATTTGATTTGATCTTGCTCTTCTAAAATTTTCCCTAAAAAATATTTTTTCTATATTTTTTGATAAATTTGTATCAATAAATAGACCTTCGCTTGTGTAAAAGAGGATCTCGGTCTCCTCCTGATCTTTTGCCGATTGTCTAAAATGAACACCTGCTATTATCTCATCTTGGATTGAGAGGTTATATCTCATAATGACTGATGGGATATTTGAAGTATCTACAGCATTGACTCCTGTTGAGAGGAGACCGCTTACAAAGGCGCGTTTGAGCATGATAGAACTTTTATGATAATCGCGAGATATATATACTTTGGATCCTATGGGCAGGATTGAGCCGAATGATTCAGCCAGCTTAAGCGATATATCGCAAGATAGCTCTATGTTTGCTCTTCCTGCAACTGTGCCAGATTCAAATATTGAGGCTTTATATTTGTCTCCCCAGATTATATTGTTGCTTACTACGGAGTGCTCTTCTATAATTTTATTGGGCCAAACCATAACATCTTTTTTGAAAGATACATCTTTGTCAAGAGTACAGTTTTGGGCTATTATAACGCCATGTTTTGCTTTTACTCTTTTATCTATTTTTACGTCATTGCAAATTATGCCGTTGTGTATATTTGTTTTTGAGCCGACGCTGCACCCTTGCCAAAAAATAGTGTCGCTTAACTTTACATCTTCATCAAGAGTACAGTTTTTACCAATAACAGTATTGTTTAGTTCGCTCAATCCTGCTACTTTAGAGTTCTTGCCGACTATAACCACTCCTTTTATCTGAACGCTTCTATCTACGGATGCACCTTTTTCGAGATAGAGAACTCCTTCTGGATATAGCGTTTTTTCGCCTTTTATCGGAAGCGTTATTTTACCTTCAAATATATCTTGATACACTTCGCGGTAACTCTGCGGATTTCCTACATCTCTCCAGTATCCCTCAATGTGACACCCCCAGATTGTTATATTGCTTGACATAAGACGCACAAAAAGGTCTTTTGCAAAATCGTAATTCTCCTCTTTTGGTATAAAGTTTAATATTTCAGGTTCTAAGATGTAGATACCCGTGTTTATAGTGTCGCTAAAAACCTCTCCCCAGCTAGGCTTTTCTAAAAATTTCTCAATTTTGCCCTGTTTGTTTGCTATGACTACGCCAAATTGCAAAGGGTTTTCTACGGGGGTTAAGGCGATAGTGAGTTTTGATTTTTTTTGTTTGTGAAATTTATAGATATCATTAAATTTAAAGTCAGTTACCAAATCCCCGCTTACGATAATAAAAGTCTCATCCAAAAAATCTCTTGCAAATCCTACGGCGCCTGCTGTTCCATAATCATCATCAGGCAAAAAGTAGGTTATGTTTACCCCGAAATCTTTTCCGTCTTTAAAATACTCTTTTATAACTTCAGGCATAAAATAGAGCAGAACTGCTATATCTTTTATCCCCAAATCATCTCTGAGTTTTATAATAATATGTTCCATCATGGGAGCGTTAAGGATTGGCAACATGGGCTTTGGAATAGTGCTGGTAAGAGGTTGGATTCTTGTCCCGAACCCTCCGGCTAAAACGATTGCTTTCATATTTAAAACCTCATTGTATTTAAAATTATAAGTAATAAGAGTGTATGCTCTTGATGTGTAGTAATTGTGGAGGCAACCATCCAAAAGTTGAGTTTATGTATTGTAACTCAATTAGGATAAAATTTGTAAACAATGTTGAGGATAGTATGATGAAAAAAACAAAACTCCTTTTTGGGGTTCATTCGCATCAGCCGGTCGATAATTTTGACGAGGTACTCTTTGGCGCTATAGCTAAAGCTTATAAGCCTTTTTTTCAAACACTGAAACTGTTCCCGGATTTTAAATGTTCTGTGCATTTTAGCGGCTGGCTGCTAGAGTTTATCAAAAAAAACGATAACGAACTTTTTTCGCTTATGCAAAATCTCTCAAATCAGCTAGAGTTTTTCAGCGGCGGTTTTTATGAGCCGATTTTAGCCTCCATACCCTCATGTGACAGAGTAGCCCAAATCCAAAAATTAAATAGCTTTATAGAAGAAAATTTCAACCAAACACCAATCGGCTTATGGCTTACCGAGAGAGTTTGGGATGACTCTATAATATCTGACTTGAGTTTATGCGGCATAAAATATGTAATCGTTGATGATTATCACTTCATAGCAAACGGCATTACACAAAATCTTCATGGGTACTATTTGACGGAAAACAACTCTCACAAGATAGCGATATTTCCCATAAGCAAGGCTTTGAGATACTCTATTCCTTTTAACGACATAGATCATATAAAAGAGCAGCTTTTGTCGATTGCAACAACAAAAGAGGGTAACAGCGGCGCTATTATCTTTGATGACGGCGAGAAGTTCGGCATATGGCCGCAGACTTACGATTTGTGTTATACCAACGGATGGTTAAAGAATTTTTTTGAACTCTGCACCGCAGGCACCGTAATTGAAACTCAAACCTACAGAGAGTTTTTTGAAACGAACAGGGCGTTGGGACTTGTATATTTGCCAACGCTCTCTTATGAAGAGATGGGAGAGTGGTCTGCTCTTGATGAGAGGCACAGTTCGCGAGGCGGAATATGGAAAAACTTTTTTATAAAATACCCCCAAAGCAACTGGATACACAAAAGGGTACTGGAGCTTTCAAAAAAACAGATAAATGATGAGAACTTTCTGGAGTGCTTATATAAGGCAGAGTGTAATGACGTCTTGTGGCACGGAGTCTTCGGCGGGATCTATCTGCCAAACCTTAGAGATACTGCCTACAGGTATATTATAGAGTGTGAAAATATTTTAAAAAGCAAAGATATAGAGATTATTGATATAGATTTTGACGGGCATGATGAGTATAAACTAAGCAGCAGCGAGCTTTTATGTATAGTGAAACCAAATTATGGAGCGAGTATTGTTGAGTTTGATTTAAGAGATAAAAAGTTTAATCTCTTAAATACGCTTACAAGAAGAGTTGAAAAGTATCATCACAAAGCAGAGAGTGAATATCCGGTAGAGGACGATTCTGTTACAAAAACAATTCATAGTAATGTTTTTGTCTTGGGGGCTGATAAGCAGAGATATATAGACAGATATCAAAAATATTCCAATCTTGACCATATAAGTGATGGTTCTTTAAATATAGAGAATTTTAAATCAAATCTGTTTGCAGAGTATGGAAGTTTTGTCGACTCCTCGTATGAAAGCGTAGATGAAAAGAGAGCGTTGTTTGAGTGCAATGGCAAGATTTTAGATACTCACGCGGAGGTAACAAAAAGCTACATGTTAGAAAGTGAGACTCTTCTGTGTGATACTGAGATAAAGAGTAAAGTTGAGGAGAGTATGGTATATGCAAATGAGTGGAATTTGCATTTTGTAATGTATGATAAATTGAAGATAAACGGTACGCTTTTGGAAGAGGAAATGACTCTTTATGCAAATATATTGAGTATCTTTGATCCATATTTAAAAAAAACTCTAAAGTTTGATTTTGAGAACGAGGTACAGATATTTATCTGTAAAAACTATACTGTGAGTCAAAGTGAATCCGGAATTGACTACACAACGCAGCATCTATCTTTGATGTTCTTGAGAAATTTTACAAAAGATTTAAAATTTAGTTTCAGTTTTAGCGTGGAGTGAAAAGCCGAGTTTTATAATTATATTCCAAAGATAATAGTTGAAGCTGATATAGATAAAAAAGGCAGAGGAAATGAAAAAAAGGACAAAAATAGTAGCAACTGTTGGACCCGCATGTGATAGTCTGGAGACAATCACGGCTTTAGTGAGAGCGGGGGTAAATGTTTTTCGGCTAAATTTTTCTCACGGCACTCACGAGTATCATTTTGGTGTTTTGCAAAACATAAGAGAGGTAAGCAAGCAAACAGGTTTGTATATCGGTGTTTTGCAAGATATCAGCGGACCCAAGATTAGGGTGGGTGACTTGAGGGATACTTTTGAGATTATGCACGGCGACAAGATAGAAATTTTAAAGAGCGGTATAGTTGGGTACAAAAGCAAAAACAACACTTATGTTTTAAGCATAAGTGAGCCAAAAGTTCTGCAAGATTTAAATATGGGGAGTGATATCTTCTTTTGTGATGGGCAGATTAAGACAAAAATAGTAGAAATAAAAGATGACAAAATTGTGGTTGAAGCTCTTAGCAACGGTATCTTGTCCTCTTTTAAAGGGGTTAATTTTCCAAACACAAGACTAGGTCTTGATGTACTTACGCCAAAAGATATAAAAGATATGGAGTGGGGCGTAAAAAACAGTGTTGATTTTATGGCGATATCGTTCGTTCAACATGCAAAAGACGTCATAAAAGCCAGAGAGATTGTAAGCTCTTTTGGCGGAGATGTGCAGATATTTGCAAAGATAGAGAAGTTTGACGCCGTTGAAAATATTGATGGGATCATAGAAGCAAGTGACGGGGTAATGGTGGCAAGAGGCGATTTGGGGATAGAGATTCCCTACTATGAGGTGCCTCAGGTTCAAAAAATGATTATCCAAAAAGCAAATGAGATGAGCAAGCCCGTAATTACCGCCACTCAAATGCTTCTCTCGGTGACAAACTCCAAGAGCGCGACAAGGGCGGAGATAAGCGACGTGGCAAATGCCGTACTTGATGGAACTGACGCAGTTATGCTCTCCGAAGAGACGACCGTGGGCAAATACCCTGTAGAGGCGGTAACAATTATGATGGAAACCATCAGAGCGACTGAGAGGTCAACTTATCCATATCATAAATTTTCAGATTTTGTGATGCATGATTTTACCGACAGCATAAACTACTCCGCTGCAAGGTTGTCAAACCATCTAAAAACAGACGGTATTATTGCTATGACAAACTCAGGCAACAGTGCGAAAAAAATCGCAAGATACAGACCAAACCAGACTATTTACGCGGGCTTTCATTCGCAAAAAACGGCAAGAGTTCTTACTATTGTTTGGGGCGTAGTTCCGGCATTTTTGGTAAAAAAAGGCTCAATCGGGCAGATGCTCAACCAGCTTTTAAACGATGGAATAAAACGCAATCTAATCAGCTTTGAGAGAAGTTACATCCTTATAGCAGGCGACCCGTCAGGGGTGAGCGGCAGCACAAATATGATAAGAGCGCTTCGAAAAGAGGAGATGGAATTTTTTGTAAATCTAAAAGATTTGGAACGTTATGAAGGGTAAATATTCTAACTAATTTAGTTAAAATACATAAAAAAATAATAAAGTACATATATTAGGAAAAAGAAGCAATGGCGAAAGAGAAACAAGAAGAGTCGATAGAAAAACAACTATGGAAAGCCGCAGATAAACTACGAAAAAATATTGATGCCGCAGAGTATAAACATGTGGTTATGGGGCTTGTGTTCTTGAAGTATATCTCAGACAGTTTTCTTGAGCTTTATAACCAACTAAAAGCCGGTAACGGTGATTATGCAGGAGCTGACCCAGAAGATAGAGATGAATACAAAGCTGAAAATGTGTTTTTTGTTCCACCTACTGCCAGATGGTCGTTTCTTCTTTCAAATGCAAAACTGCCAAACATCGGAAAAATTGTTGATGAGGCTATGGACGTTGTCGAAAAGGACAATCCATCACTAAAAGGAGTTCTACCAAAAGTTTTCGCACGAGATAATCTCGACAGCAAATCTCTTGGTGGACTCATTGACCTTATAGGAAACATAGCGTTTGGAGACGCAAAGGCTAGAAGTGCAGATGTACTTGGTCATGTGTTTGAGTACTTCTTGGGCGAGTTTGCACTTGCTGAGGGCAAACAGGGCGGACAGTTCTATACTCCAAAAAGTGTTGTTGAACTTCTTGTAAAAATGTTAGAGCCTTACAAAGGCAGAGTGTTTGACCCATGTTGCGGCAGTGGCGGTATGTTTGTTCAATCTGAAAAGTTTGTCACAGAGCATCAAGGAAAAATAAACGATATTTCTATCTACGGTCAAGAGTCAAACCAAACCACATGGCGACTGGCAAAAATGAACCTTGCCATCCGTGGAATAGACAGCTCACAAGTCAAATGGAACAACGAAGGCTCATTTTTAAATGATGCTCACAAAGACCTCAAAGCCGACTTCATCATCGCTAACCCGCCTTTCAATGTGAGTGACTGGAGCGGTGACCTGTTACGAAACGACGGAAGATGGAAATACGGAACGCCGCCCGAGGGAAATGCCAACTACGGATGGATACAACACTTTCTCTATCACTTGGCACCAACGGGAACGGCAGGTTTTGTTCTGGCAAAAGGAAGCCTTACTTCCAACACTTCAAATGAAGGGGAGATAAGAAAAGCTCTCATCGAAGCCAACTTAATCGACTGTATAGTAAATCTACCTGCAAAACTCTTTTTAAATACTCAAATCCCCGCTTCAATATGGTTTATGAAACGAGGACGAACAACCAAAGATATTTTATTTATAGACTCTCGAAATATGGGTGCGCTTATCAACAGACGCACTAAAGAGTTCAGCCATGAAGACACAAACTGTATAGCTAAAGTTTACCACGACTGGAAAATTCATACCTCTCGTCATTCCGTACTTGATACGGAATCCACTTATCAAGACATAAAAGGCTTCTGCGTATCAGCAAGCCTTGAAAAAGTACGAGAAATGAACTATGTTCTCACTCCTGGGCGATATGTAGGACTGGAAGATGTTGAGGATGAATTTGACTTCAAAGAGAGATTTGCTTTTCTACAACAAGAGCTAAAAGAGCAGATGCAAGAGGAACAAAGCCTAAACGACAAAATCTTGGCAAATCTAGCCAAAGTAAACTTGGTGGTAGAAAATGAAGCCAACTAAGATAATCTCATCAGAGTATAAAGAGTGGATAAATGAGATAAAACAAAAGTTTCAAAGATCTCAAATAAAGGCATCAATACAAGTTAATAGCACTTTGTTGGAGTTTTATTGGAACCTTGGAAATGAAATAGTTGAAAAACAAAAAAATAGCACTTGGGGAAGTGGTTTTTTACAGCAACTAAGCAATGATTTAAGTGCAGAATTTTCTGATGTAAAAGGGTTTTCATATCGTAATTTAAAATATGTACGACAGTGGTTTTTATTTTATACGACAATGGATACAAAAGGGAAACAGCTTGTTGCCCAATTTGATGATAAAAAAAGGAAACAAGTTGTTTCGCAAATTTTGATGATACCATGGGGACATAATATCGCCATCATTCAAAAATGCAAAAGTGTAGATGAAGCCCTATATTATGTACAAAACACTATTAAAAACGGTATTAGTAGAAATGTACTTATTCACCAAATAGAAACAAATCTTTATGCAAGGGATGGAAAAGCTATCACAAATTTTGAAGCTACATTGCCACCTATTCAATCTGATTTAGCTAAAGAGATTACAAAAGACCCTTATAACTTTGATTTTTTGAGCCTTACAAAAGGCTACCTTGAAAAAGAGTTAGAAAATGCTCTCACGGACAATATCACAAAGTTTTTACTAGAACTTGGAAGCGGATTTGCCTTTGTGGGCAGACAGTATAAGCTCCTAGTCGGTGGTGATGAGTTTAGAATAGATTTGCTTTTTTATCATACCAAGCTTAAATGTTATGTGGTAGTGGAGCTAAAGGTAGAAGCGTTCAAACCAGAGTTTGCAGGAAAACTTAGCTTTTATACATCAGCAGTAGATGGTGAGCTAAAAGATAAAAATGACAATCCAACCATAGGGATACTCATCTGCAAATCCAAAAATGACATAGTCGTAGAGTATGCACTCAAAGATATAAATAAACCTTTGGGTATTAGTGAGTACGAGCTCACAGAAATCCTTCCAAAAGAGTATAAATCATCACTTCCTAGCATAGAGCAAATAGAGGCACAATTAGAAGATGAGAATGCAGAGGCGGTGGGTGATGAGTAAGACAGTCATTGCGAGGAGCGAAGCGACGAAGCAATCTACTTGGAGAGAGTGTAAGTTGGGGGATGTTTGTATAAATATTGCCTATGGATACACTGCCAGTGCAAATTCTGAAAGAATTGGACCAAAATTTGTAAGAATTACCGATATAGTTCCAGCCAGAATTAATTGGGATACTGTGCCATTTTGTCAAATTGATGAATCAAAGAAAGAGCAATACAGACTAGAAATAGGCGATATAGTCATTGCGAGAACAGGAGCAACAACAGGCTATAACAAAGTAATTAGAGACAATGTAGATGCCGTTTTTGCATCATATTTAATAAGATACAAAATTAATTCAAAAATTGCCAATCCATCATATGTAGCATACAATTTACAATCTTATGAATGGAAAGGTTTTGTTGAAGGGATTATTGGCGGTTCAGCACAACCAGGAGCGAATGCAAAACAATTTGCAAGTTTTAATTTTCTACTTCCACCACTAGAAGAACAAAAAGCAATAGCAGAAGTTCTAAGCTCCCTTGATGATAAAATCGACCTTCTCCACCGCCAAAACAAAACCCTTGAAGAGTTAGCACAAACACTTTTTAGACAATGGTTTATTGAAGAAGCTAAGGATGAGTGGGAAGAATACAAAGTAAGAGATTTTGCTACTCATAAAAAAGTTAGTATAAAACCTGCACAAAATCCTAATGATGAGTTTTTACATTTTAGCTTACCTGCTTTTGATACAAATAAAGAACCAAATATTGAATTGGGTTCAGATATTAAAAGTAATAAATATCAAGTAGAACCTTTTTCAATTTTAATGTCAAAACTAAATCCAAAAACTCCAAGAGTATGGGATATTTACTTTGAACCTAAAGTAAATTCAATTTGTTCTACTGAGTTTCAAGTAATACAACCAAATGAAAAAGGGCTTTTCCCTTTCATATCAACACTTTTAAAATCAGATAAAGTTATTGGTGATTTGACAATGTCAGCTTCTGGTACAAGTGGAAGCCATCAAGGGGTAAAGCCAGAAGATATATTAAATATAAACTTTTTAACTCCATCAGTTGATAAGATAAGAGAATTTTCAGAATTACTAGAACCAAATTATTTAAAACAAATGAAAAATCAAAATCAAATCAAAACTCTTGAAAATATGCGAGACACACTTTTGCCGAAGCTTATGAGTGGGGAAGTGAGGGTTGAATCATGAATGAAGTAAATCAAGCTATTTTATCCGTTGATAAAAACATCTCAAAAAACATAAGTAAATTTGATGATAGTGAAAGAGGTTTGCTTTCACAAAACATTTTATCACACCTTCGAAATTTAGTAGAACTTATTTTTTTAACAATTTATAATCAAAGAAAAAACACATCTCTCAAACCTGAATATGAAAATTTTAGGATTGCAGAAAAATTTGTGAAATCAATTGGAACATTTAGATTTTTAGGTAAATTTCATGATTTATTACAAATTTCTGCTTCTCATTATACTCTTGATGAAAATGCTTCTGAAAGATTAATGCTCAAATATTATGAATATCTTTTAAAAATAAAGTCATTTTTACTAAAAGAATATAGTTTAGAAGTTTTTTTAAATATCAATGAATTTCCTATAAAGTTGGATAAAACCACACAAGAATATTATGAAAAGATTGCAGAAAGAATAGATATACCTTTAATAGGGAAAACTCAAAAAGACAGATACTATATTCAAAAAATTAAACCTTTTTTTGTAAATAATGAAGTCTACTATGAGGCAACTTTTACAAAATCTCATGATAAAGTAAGTAAGTTTGATAGGATAATTGCTTTTACAAAATTAGACATTACTCAAAACTATGCTGTTGATTTATTTATTGGAAAAGAATATATCGAAATATTAGGTAAGCAAATGCCTATAAATGTTATTCAAAATTGGGAAGTTTCAATAAGACCTTGTGAACTTAATAATTTTGCAAGAATATGCGGCATAAATATAAATATACAATCTAGTCATAAAGAATACAAAGAATTAATGCTGTTTTTAACTCAAACAAGTTTCAGTCTTAATGAATATGTCATTCAAGAACAAGGATATTATGATTTTGTAAAAAATAAAGTAACAGATGGCAGCAAAATACAATTTTTTGATGTATTAGATAATTGTAGAGAGCTGTTATTGCATAACAGAGCAGGTTCAAATATTGTTCGATACCTTCTACATATTATGAATAATAAAATTATAAAAAAACAAACTCATAATGAATCAAACTTTAAACTATCTAATTTATTACTTAACTGGGGATGTATCCCTTTTGATCAAATGCCTTTTACTACATCATTGATCAATCATAATCCAAGAATATATGATTTGTTTGATTGCATAAATCATGAAAATAGAGAACACGAATTTTTGGCTAGATTTATTCAAAACAATACAGAGATCAAAGGAGAACTATTTACCCCATTAAATGAAGTGGAAAAATTTGATAATCTAAATACTCTTATCAAAAAATATAACGGTTTAATTTATAGAAAAACCCAGTCAAATCGCTTAATTGAAAGTTATAAAGATAGTTTTCTTTATATGAAAGGCTATAAAGAAAACACAATAGAGATAATCAAAAAATTAGAAGAGTTGTCAAATGAATGTATTGAAAATTATTCTAATTCTGTAAAAGCTTGGATTGAAGGAACAGACCATAATATTGATTGTGAAGATAAAAAGAAATTTTTAATTAAAATGTTTGAAAGTTCAAAAGTGGCTATGATTTATGGAGCGGCTGGAACTGGAAAATCTACAATGATAAATCATATTTCTAACTTTTTTAAAGATAAGAAAAAAATTTATTTAGCACAAACAAATCCCGCAACAGATAATTTAGAAAGAAAAGTCGATGCTCCAAATTGTAAATTTATGACAATTACAAAATTTTTATCTAAAAGAAATAGTGATACTAAATGTGTAATTTTATTTATAGATGAAAGTAGTACAGTTAATAATTCTGATATGCTCGCTATTTTAAATAAAGCTTCCTTTTCTCTGATAGTATTAGTTGGCGATATTTTTCAGATTGAATCTATTAGGTTTGGAAATTGGTTTGAATCATCAAAAGATTTTTTACCAAAAAATACTATTTTTGAGCTAACTAAGCCTTGGAGAAGTAAAAATGATAATTTACTTGAATTATGGGATAAAGTTCGAAGTTTAAAAGATGACATTTCAGAACATATTCAAAGAAATGGGTACTCTACTAATTTAGATGAGTCTATTTTTGATAATCATAGAGATGATGAAATAATACTTTGTTTAAATTATGATGGACTTTATGGAATAAATAATATAAATAGGTTTTTACAAGCTAATAATCCAAATAAACCCATTGAGTGGGGAAGTTTAATATATAAAATAAACGATCCCATTTTATTTAATGAAAAAAAAGATTTGGTGATGCCATATATAATAATCTAAAAGGCAAGATAGTTGATATAAAAGTTTTAGACAAACAAATCGAGTTTGATATAGAGATAGATAAAGTAGTAAATCAGTTAGATATAGAATGGTACGATTTTGAATTAGTAAGTAGTGATAGCAAAAAATCAGTTATTAGATTTAAAGTTAATCAATTTCCAACAACAGATGAGGATGATGAATCATCAGAAGCAATAGTTCCATTTCAAGTTGCTTATGCCGTATCTATTCATAAAGCTCAAGGCTTAGAGTACAGTTCTGTCAAGATTGTCATAACTAATGAAGTAGAGGAAATGATAACCCATAATATATTTTATACCGCAATAACAAGAGCCAAAGAAGATTTAAAAATATACTGGTCGCCTGAAACAGAAAACAAAATTTTACAAGAGTTAAAACGAAAAGACAATAATAAAGATGTTGGATTGTTGAAATCAATAATTGAAAGAGCAAAGTAAAATGACTAAAATAACCGAAAATGAAATAGAATTGTTTGTAATTGAATTTTTAGAAAAACTTAAATCACACTATTTTAACAGACTGATTAAAGTAAATATAAATCTAGAAAAGTATATACTTTTTTCTAGATATTAATAAAAAGGAAACCTATGTCTAGCCTCTATAATAAAGCATTTTATTTTATATCTGGACATGGTAGGGGGTGGGCATTTTCATCTGGTGATTTACTTGGTAAATTTAGTAGAACGCAAGCAGATAACCTTCTCTGTGAACTTCTAAAAGATGGCAAGATACGCAGAGTAAGCAGAGGCATCTACGACTACCCAAAATATAGCGAGTTTTTAGAGCAAAATGTAAGTCCTGACATTGATCAAGTAGCGAGAGCATATGCAAGAAAATTTAATTGGAGAATAGAAATCTTAGGCGATAGTGCTTTAAATATGCTTGGGTTATCTACACAAGTTGTTGCTAAGTACATTTATCTCAATGATGGGGCAAATAGAACCTATGACATATTAGGTACAACGCTAGAGTTTAAAAAAGCCACTTTAAAAGATATAGGTTTTAAGTACAAAGAGAGTTCATTGATAGTTCAAGCTCTTAAAGCTTTAGGTAAAGAGCGAATAACTGCTGATGTTATAAAGCAAATTCAAAAAAATATTGACCCTAAGATGTATGAGAAGATTTTAAAAGACACTCAGTCTTCAACGACATGGATTTATGAAACAATTAAACTGATTTGTCAGGTTGAAACATGAATAAAATAGCTCTAGCATCATCAGAAAATAGAAAACAACTTTTTAGTGCAACTGCTAGAAAAATGAACACAACATCTGCTATCATTGAAAAAGATTTTTGGGTTGTATGGGTGTTAGATAAGATATTTTTTGATGAGAGACTTAACAAAATTTTGATGTTTAAAGGCGGTACGAGTCTTTCTAAGGTCTTTGATCTTATAGGTCGCTTTTCAGAAGATATAGATCTGATACTAGACTGGAGAGAGGTTACAAAAGAAGACCCAAAAGAAGAGCGAGATTCTAAAACAAAACAAGTTAAGTTTAACGAGCAAGTTAATGAAGATGCAAAAGCTTATATAAAAGATGTATTGTTGCCTATTATTTCAGAGATTGTTTTCCCTCAATGTGTTTGCACAATAGATAAAAGTGAGGCATTCAATATTAATGTAAAATATCCTGCTACTTTTGATGATTTATATTTAAGACCTCAGATTTTACTCGAAATTGGTCCTCTGGCTTCTTGGTTGCCATATGATAGTTTTGAAATAGTGCCATATGCTGCACAACATTTTTCAAAGGTGTTTGAAAGACCAAAATGTAGTGTTAATGCTATAGTTGCTAAAAGAACATTTTGGGAAAAAACTACGATTTTACATCAAGAAGCCCATAGAGTTCAAGAAAAGCCTTTACCTTCTAGATATTCAAGACATTATTATGATTTGGCAGTAATGGCTAAATCAACCGTAAAAGATGAGGCTATTAAGGATTTGGAACTTTTAAAAAATGTCGTTGAGTTTAAAAAGAAATTTTATCCTTCTGCTTGGGCAAAATTTGATGATGCAACACCTGGTAGTTTAAAACTTTTGCCTCCTAATTTTAGAGTCGAAGAGTTACGAAAAGACTACAATGCTATGGAACATATGATTTTTAATAAGTATCTTACTTTTGAAGAAATAATGTTAATATTAAAAGCACTAGAAGATGATATAAATTCTTTGGAGCCAACTGATGACTAAAATAACCGAAAATGAAATAGAACTATTCGCCATAGAACTTTTGGAGCGCCTTGGGTTCGAGTATATCTATGCACCAAACATAGCACCTGACAGCCAAACTCCTATGAGAGAATCTTTTGAAGATGTGATCTTAAAAGACAAACTCCAAAACGCACTTATAGCTATCAATCCTACTTTAGAATATGACCTAATAGAATATGCTATAAAACAGTGCCAAAGACTTAGATCTACAGAGCTTTTGCGTGATAACGAAACTTTTCACAAAGTGCTTACGGAGGGTATAACTGTTGAGGTTCAAAGAGATGGTGTCACACGTGGAGAGATAGTTAAACTCATAGATTTTGATGATGTGAGCCGTAATGATTTTGTAGTATCCAATCAATTCACTATCGTTGAAAATGGTATCAACAAGCGACCTGACCTCATCCTCTTTGTAAACGGCTTGCCATTAGTGGTAGTTGAGCTGAAAAACCCCGTAGATGAAAATGCAACTATTGGTTCCGCTTACAAGCAGATACAAACATATAAAAGTGTTACACCGTCGCTATTTACCTACAACGCTTTTTGTGTCATAAGTGATGGCTTTGAAGCGAAAGCGGGAAGTATATCCGCAGGTTTATCACGATTTATGAGTTGGAAAAGCAGTGATGGAAAGAGTGAGGCTTCAAAGCTTGTCTCACACATGGAAACGCTTATAAATGGTATGTTAAATCCTGCTACATTGCTTGATTTAGTCCGAAACTTCATCGTTTATGAGAAGAGTACAAAGGTAGATAGCAAAACGCAAATCACTACCATTGAAACAGTAAAGAAGTTAGCAGCTTATCATCAATACTATGCGGTAAACAAAGCAGTCGAGAGAACGACACGGGCAAGCAGCATTGACGGCGATAAAAAAGGCGGGGTTGTCTGGCATACGCAAGGAAGCGGTAAGTCGCTCTCTATGGTTTTTTATACCGGTAAAATCGTTCTCAGCCTAAACAATCCGACCATCTTGGTAATCACCGATAGAAATGATTTGGATGACCAGCTTTTTGATACTTTTGCCAGTTCACAGAGTTTACTCAGACAGGAGCCTATTCAAGCGCTAAACAGAGACCATTTAAAAAGTCTTCTGAAAGTTGCAAGCGGCGGAGTCATATTTGCAACTATTCAAAAGTTTTCGCCCCAAGATGGAAATATCTATGATGAGCTCTCAGACAGACGAAACATCATAGTCATAGCCGATGAGGCACACCGTACACAGTATGGGTTTAAACCTAAAACGGTTGATGAAAAAGACAAAGACGGCAATGTTATCGGTAAAAAGATTGTTTATGGATTTGCAAAATACCTCAGAGATGCTCTCCCAAATGCCACTTATCTTGGATTTACAGGCACGCCGATAGAAAGCAGTGACATAAACACGCCTGCCGTGTTTGGTGATTATGTAGATATTTACGATATTTCACAAGCGGTTGAAGATGGCGCTACTGTTAAAATCTACTATGAAAGCCGACTTGCAAAGATACAGTTGAGCGATGAAGGCAAAAAGCTTGTCAAAGAGCTTGATGATGAACTTGGAAATGAGGAACTGGACGATACGCAAAACGAAGTTTCTTTAGTAAAAGCCAAAGCGAAATGGACGCAACTTGAAGCGCTCATAGGAAGTGAGAACAGAGTTAAAGAAGTCGCAAGCGATATTGTAAATCATTTTGAAGCGCGTCAAGAAGTGTTTGATGGCAAAGGGATGATAGTAGCAATGAGTAGAAGGATAGCTGTCAGCCTCTATGAAGAGATTATTAAACTTCGTCCTCAGTGGCATAGTGATGATTTGAATAAGGGCGTTATCAAAGTTATCATGACAGCCAGTTCTAGTGATGGTCCGCAAATGGCAAAACACCATACTACAAAGCAACAAAGACGAGATTTGGCTTCTCGTATGAAAGATACGAATGATGAACTAAAACTCGTCATCGTTAGGGATATGTGGCTGACTGGATTTGACGCACCGTCAATGCATACACTCTACATTGACAAACCGATGAAAGGGCATAATCTCATGCAAGCCATCGCAAGGGTTAATAGAGTTTATAAAGATAAGCCGGGTGGACTCGTTGTTGATTATCTTGGGATTGCGAGTGACCTTAAAAAAGCCCTTTCGTTTTATAGTGACAGTGGCGGTAAAGGTGATCCTGCACTTGCACAAGAAAAGGCTGTTGCACTGATGCTTGAAAAACTTGAAGTTGTATCGCAGATGTATTATGGATTCGCTTATGAAGATTATTTCCAAACAGATACGAGAGGTAAATTAACCCTTATACTCGAAGCAGAAGAACATATACTCGGCATTGAAGATGGTAAAAAAAGATACATAGATGAAGTAACAGCATTATCACAAGCATTTGCTATCGCGGTTCCTCATGAAGAAGCTATGGATGTAAAAGATGAAGTCTCATTTTTTCAAGCGGTAAAAGCACGACTAGTGAAGTTCAATGGCACTGGAAGCAGTGTCACGGATGAAGAGATGGAAACAACCATCCGCCAAGTCATAGATAAAGCACTTGTAACGGAGCAGGTGATAGATATTTTTGATGCTTCTGGGATTAAAAAGCCTGATATCTCTATCTTGTCTGAAGAGTTTTTACTAGAAGTTCAAGGGATGAAGCATAAAAATATAGCTCTTGAAGTACTAAAGAAACTACTTAACGATGAGATAAAAACTAGAATGAAAACAAATTTTGTTCAAAGTAAAACACTCATGGAGATGTTAGAAAATTCTATCAAAAAATATCAAAATAAAATACTCACCGCAGCTGAAGTTATAGATGAGTTAATAAAACTCAGTAAAGATATTCACAAGATGGATGAAGAGCCAAAAGCAATGGGTTTGAGTGATTTTGAATATGCATTTTATACGGCAGTTGCAAATAACGAAAGCGCAAAAGAGCTTATGAGCAAAGATGTTTTACGAGAACTTGCCGTTGTTTTGACTCAGAGGGTGCGAGAAAATGCTTCTATTGATTGGACTATCAAAGAGAGTGTCAGAGCTAAATTAAAAGTTATAGTTAAAAGAACTCTGCGACAGTTTGGTTATCCGCCGGATATGCAAATGTTGGCGACTGAAACGGTACTCAAACAAGCGGAAATGATTGCAAACGAACTTACAAATTTTTAAGATGGAGATTTTTATATGAAATACAGATACATTGGAAAAACAGGACTTAGAGTTACTCCAATCTGCTTGGGAACTATGAGTTTTGGCTCATGGAGCGATGAGGCGGAGGCTTTTAAAATCATGGACAAGGCTTATGATAGAGGGATTAACTTTTTTGACACAGCAGAACTCTATCCCGTCCCGCCTGATGAAAAATATGCAGGCGTAACCGAGACTATTGTGGGAAAATGGCTAAAGGGCAAACCAAGAGAGAGCATCATCTTAGCTTCAAAGGTCGCAGGTGCGGCAAACGGCTGGTTTGTTCCGCCAATCCGCCATGGCTATACGGCGATTGACTCGTTTCATATAAAAAGAGCTATAGAGGGGAGCTTGAAGCGGTTGCAGACCGACTATATCGACCTATATCAGATGCACTGGCCTGACAATGTTGTGCCGATAGAGGAGTCATTAAGGGCGTTTGACGAGCTTGTAAAAGAGGGCAAGGTAAGATACGTCGGAACTTCAAACGACACTGCTTACGGGCTTACAAAAGCAAACGAGACCTCAAAAAGGCTAGGCATTGCAAGATTTGAGTCCATTCAAAACAACTTTTCACTCAACAATCCGCGCTTTTTGGATGAGCTCTCAGATGTCTGCAAAAGAGAGCAGATATCGCTTCTGCCGTACTCTCCGCTTGCCGGTGGAGTGCTCAGCGGAAAGTATAACGGCGAACTTTACCCTAAAAATGCGCGCTATTGTGACTATCTTTTGAGTAAAAGTAGTCGTTTAAACTCGCAAGTTGCAAGATTTGTAAATGAGAAAACCCTAAAAGCAACTGCGCGCTATCTGGGTATTGCAAAAAAGCTTGAAATGTCCGTTGTCACTATGTCAATCGCTTATACAAAGCAGTTTGATTTTGTCGCTTCAACGATTATCGGGGCTAGAAACATAGAGCAGATGGATGAGTCACTCGCTGCGCTTGATGTAACACTGAGTCAAGAGACCATGAGTGAGATAAAAGCGGTGCAGCAAGAGATTATGTACCCGATGGGATGAGAAGATGAAAAAGCTATACATTATCAGACATGCAAAATCGAGCTGGAGTGATGTGACGTTAGATGACTTTGAGAGAGCTCTGAACAAAAGAGGCAAAGCAAATGCTCCTATGATGGGTGAGCGGCTCAAAAAAAAGGGCGTAATGCCCGACATCATCATCTCTAGTCCCGCAAAAAGGGCGAAAAACACCGCGGAGATAATAGCTAAGGAAGTGGGATATAAAAACATACTCTTTTTGGATGATATATACGAAGCAACATCTGAGACGCTGAGTAAGATACTTAAGGCACTTGATGACAGTTACGGAGTCGTCTTTTTGGTAGGACATAATCCATCGCTTAATGAACTGGCATATAAGCTCGCAGGCTTTAGTGAAAATATACCGACATGCGGCATTGTAGAGATAGAGTTCGAGTGTAGGAAATGGGCAGAAATAGCTCCCCAAAATGCAAAGTTAGTGATGTTTGAGTATCCTAAAAAGAGTAGTGAGTAGGTTATGAAAAATGCGCTTTTAGCTAAAAAACTTGAAAAATTTAAAGAGTTTATAAACCGTTTCACAAAAAAATCCCTCCAAAGCGCCGATGATATCCACTCTTTGCGCATCAAGTGCAGAGAGCTTTTTTCTCTGCTTGACAAAGAGGGCACATTTGCCAGAAGTGTAAAAAAGGTCATCTCTTTGAGTAATGAGATAAGAGATATCGATGTCTTTTTTGATGAGTATCTTGAGTCTTTGCCAAAAAAGTATAGAAAAAAAGTACTAGAGGAAATATCCTCAAAAGCAAAAGAGGGTGTGAGAAAAAAAGAGATAAAAAAACTTCGTAGTTACCTTAGAAATCTAAAAGTTCCAAAGAGCGCAGAGCAAAAAACAGAGGAAGAAACAGAGCAAAATTTGGTTGCGATGAAGCTTCCAAAGTTTGACAAAAAGAAGCTGCACAAATATAGAATCTACATAAAAAAGAGGCTCTACATAGAGAAAAACAGCTCCCTAAAAGATGAGAAGAAGATAGAGAGGCTAACAGACATAAAAGACGCTTTGGGCGCGATAAACGACAACTATAACGCTTTAGAGAGACTGTGTAGCTACAATATAAAAGAGTCATTGTATGAAAAGATAGATAGATTTACGCACAAAAAAAATAAAAAATTATATAAGAAGTTAAAAGATAAAGAGGTCTGTCTTATGAATTTGGAATTACAATAGTGATGTTTTCCATAGAGATAAGAGGAATAGTGCAGGGTGTCGGATTTCGCCCTTTTATCTATAATCTTGCCTCTTCATCCGGGCTAAGAGGAGAGGTCTCAAACAACGGTTACGGCGTGCTTATACTTCTTGATTGCAAGCAAGAGAGAGCCGACGAGTTTATTAAAAATGTAAGAGATGACAAGCCGCCGCTTTGCGAGATAGACTCCATAAGAATAACCCGTATTAAAAAAACAAAATCGTTTGATGGCTTTAGCATAGAGATGAGCGAAGGTGCCAAAAATCTCTCCAGCCATATTCCGCCTGACATCGCAATGTGCGAGGAGTGCGAGAGAGAGCTACATGATAAAAGCAACCGCAGATTTGAGTATCCGTTTATTACATGTACTAATTGTGGACCCCGTTTTAGCATCATAAGAAATCTTCCATATGAGAGAAAAAATACCTCTATGGATGAGTTTGAAATGTGTGAAAAGTGTTCACAAGAGTATAAAAATCCGCATGATAGAAGATACCACGCTCAGCCCATCGGATGCCACGAGTGCGGACCAAAGCTCTCTTTTTTTGACAACAAAGGCAATATAATAGAGAGTGAAAATATCATAGATAAAGCAGCCGAGCTTATAACTGAGGGCAGGATTGTTGCCATAAAAGGAATAGGGGGCTATCATCTGGTCTGTGACGCTACGAATGATGAAGCCGTGAAACTTCTGCGAGAGAGAAAGCAGAGACCATCAAAACCGTTTGGAGTTATGGTAAAAGATATCTACATGTCAAAAAATATTGCCCCCATAAACGAAAAAGAGGAGGAGTTGCTCTGCTCAAACAGACGTCCTATAGTTCTGGTTAAAAAAAGAGAAGATAACGCTCTAAGCAAGAATGTCGCTCCAAATATCAACCAAATCGGGCTTTTTTTGGCATACACGCCGCTTCATCATCTTATTTTACAAAGGTTGAACAGACCCATAGTCGCGACAAGTGCGAATATCTCAGATGAGCCGCTTTGCAAAAGTAATGATGAGATTATGAGGCTTCGCGGCATTTGGGATTTTTGCTTGGAGCATAATAGAGAGATAGTAAATAGTTGTGACGATTCGGTAGCCTTTGTCGAATGTGAGAAAACATTTATGCTAAGAGACGCAAGAGGATATGCGCCTCTCTATCTTAAACTTCCTCATAAAACGGACAAGAAGATTTTGGCACTTGGTGCAAACCAGAAGAGCAGTGTGGCTATTACCATCGGAGAGAGTGTTGTTTTATCTCCTTATATCGGGGATTTGGGAAGCTTGACGAGCATAGAGCATTACAAATCGCACATAGAGACGTTAAAGCGGATCTATGAGTTTGAGCCAGATGTGGTAGTTTGTGATAAACATCCAAACTATGAGTCAACAAAATACGCAAAAGAGTTAGCGGCACAAAACCAAAATATAGAGTTACTGCAAGTTCAGCACCACTACGCGCATATTTTGGCAACTATGGGTGTGAATGGTATTGCATCAAAAGTTTTGGGTGTCAGTTTTGACGGCACTGGGTACGGCGATGAGGGTAATCTTTGGGGTGGAGAGTTTTTTGTCTGCAACTTAGAGAGTTATGAGAGAGTAGGACACTTTAGATACTTTAAACTTCTTGGCGGTGAGATGGCGATAAAAGAGCCTAGACGTGTCGCTCTTAGCTTCTTGTTTGAGATATACGGCGAGGAGGTTTTTAACCTTAACAATGCGACTCTAAACTCTTTTTCTGCCGCTGAGATAAAAACACTTTACACGGCATATAAAAATAGTCTAAATTCGCCATTATCAAGCTCATGCGGGCGTCTTTTTGATGCAGTAGCATCTATCTTGGGTGTTGTTCAAGTTTGCAGCTACGAGGGCGAGAGCGGACTGCTTTTGGAGAGCCTCTATGACGAGAATGTTTTAGAGTCTTATCTCTTTAGCATAGAAGATGGCGAGATAGATTTTAGCCAAATATTTAGGCAGATTTTAGATGAAAAAAATAGTCGTATTGCCGTTTCGAAGTTTTTTAACACGATAGTCGAGATAATTTACGAGATGCACAAAAAGTACGATTTGCCATTGGTTTTAGGCGGCGGAGTGTTTCAAAATAGAGTGCTTTTAAAACTGATTATAAGGAAAATTCCAGACGTAATCTTGCCTGAGATGTTTGTAAGCAATGATGGCGCAATAGCCTACGGACAGGCAATAGCCGCTGCCTCAGAGTTCGAAACTCTTTGACATGTAGTTTTTAATATCTTCTGTTTTTAGCTCATTTTTTACCATAAGCTCATTCGCTAAAATACCCTGAGCTAGAAGCATGTCTGCACCATCTTTGCAGGTAATGTTTTTGTTTTTACAGAGTTGTAAAAATGGTGTAACTTTGCCGTATATGGCATCCGCTGCAAACGAGCTGTTATCTAAAATTTTGTCTATTAATTCTAATGGAGCTGGGAGATCTTCGTCCTTAAGCCCGGCACTTGTCGTATTTACCACCAAATCATATTCGCCGATTGTAAAGTTATCCCATGTAAAACATTCACATCCAAGCTCTTTAAAATAAACTAGTCTGCTTTGGCTTCTGTTTAGAACAGTTACTTTTATATTATCTTCTATAAATCTTGCACATAACGCTTTTGCTGTTCCGCCTGCACCAATAACCAAGATGTTTCTAATAGTGCCAAACTCTTTTATGGCAAACATAAAACCGTCAGCATCGGTGTTGTAGCCTATAAGTTTGCCGTTTTCGTTTACGATAGTGTTTACGACTCCAACCTTTTTGGCAAAGCCTCTTACTTCATCGCAAGCCTCATACGCCGCCTCTTTATGAGGAACGGTAATATTTGCTCCGCTAAGACCAAGGGAGAAAAAAGTCTCTTTTAATTTTGAGCCATCCGCTAGATGAACTCTTGTGTAGCAGGCTTTGTAGTTTAGGTGCTTAAATACGCTGTTGTGCATAAGCGGAGAGCGGGAGTGTGCAACAGGGTCGCCAAAGATGGCAAATAATTTCATTTAGTCTAAATCTTCAAGCGAGGCGACAAGTGCGCCGAGTTTGTTTTTAACTTCCAAGTATTCTAATTCGTTTTGGCTGTCTGCAACTACACCAGCACCAGCTTGAAGAACAACTTTATCATCTTCAACAAGAGCAGTTCTAATTGTAATTGCGCTGTCCATATTGCCATCAAACCCGAAGTATCCGACACTTCCGCTGTAAAAACCGCGCTTTAGTCCTTCATACTCTGCTATAAGCTCCATAGCACGTATTTTTGGCGCACCCGTCATAGTTCCAGCCGTAAATGTAGCCATAAAGAGATCAAACATATCTTTGTCATCCGCAAGAGTAGCGGTAACGTCAGAGACTATGTGCATAACATGAGAAAAGCGTTCGATATGCATCATATTTTCAACTTTTACGCTACCTGTCTTTGCGACACGGCTTACGTCATTTCTGCCAAGGTCGATCAGCATAAGATGTTCTGAGAGCTCTTTTGGGTCTGCTAAAAGCTCATCTTCAAGCTCTTTGTCTCTTGCTTTTGTAGCACCTCTTTTTCTTGTTCCCGCGATAGGGCGAAGAAGAAGTTCGCCGCCAGTGAGCCTTACCATAACCTCAGGAGAGCTGCCGACTATGTTAAAATCTTCATACTCCATTAAAAACATGTATGGTGATGGGTTTTTGCTCCTAAGGATTCTGTAGAAGCTAAAAGGATCTACATGTATATTTCTCGTAAAGCGGTTTGTCATAAGAATTTGAAAAACGTCGCCGCTTCCAATCATCTCTTTTGATTTGTCAACCATTTCAAAAAACTGCTCTTTTGAGAATGCAAAACTTCCTTTATCATTACCGACATTTCGCTTCATGTGGACATATTCGTAAGAGTTTTTTAGCTCATCTTCAATCATGTCAAACTTTCTGCTCATCTCTTCTTGAGTGCTTATAAGTGTGAGTTGATAGTTTTTGTGAGAGTATACAAGAATGATTTTTGGAAGAATGAGGTCTAAATCAGGAGTGTTTAGCTCATCTCTCAGATTGTCCATTGTGTTATGGAGCTTTGGTTCAAAAACCTTTACCATATCGTAACCGATATATCCTATAAAGCCATCAACATAGCCTACTTTAAGCTCTGCTGTTGCTTTTTTATAGATGTCTGTATCAATATTTTTATAGTATTTTTTTAAAAAAGTAAAAGGAGATTCATCTTTTGTGTGCAAGATGCCATCTGCGTCTGTATATATGGTTTTTCCGTCTATGTATTGAACTCTCTCTCTGGCACCGATGCAGATAAAGCTGTAGTTTCCTTCGCTTCCTCCGGCACTCTCGAAAAGATAAGAGATCTCATCTTTGAAAATTGCCTTTAGTTTTGCGTAGATGGCAACGGGAGCCAGCTGATCTTGAATAAATTGTTTAGAGTAAATCAAAAAAAACCTTGATTGGCTATATTTTAGTTAAAAAAGCACCTGCTTCAACAGACTTTCTAACCGGGGTTAACGCTTTTCTTGCTTCTGCTTCATTGTGAAAAGGACCGACTAAAACTTTGTTTAATGTCTTAGAATTTACGGTTACTTTATGAAACTTATATTTGTATCCAAGGTTGAGTATAGAGTCTAAAAACTTTTTGTTTGGCTCATATTTTGCGAATGAACCGACTTGAATATAGTACTCACCTGAAGTTGCGGGGGTAGAAGTCTTTGGCGAAGTTGGCACTTTTTTTGTCTCTACTGTTTTTTGAGCTACCGGAGCAGATGCTACACTCTCCTCTTTTTTAGTTTGAAGATTCTCTTTCGTGCTCTCTTCTTTTAGCTTTTGAGCAATCTCATCTAAAGATGTACTCTCAGCAGAACTCTCTTGAACAACAGGGACATCTTCAAAAAGAGGCTCTTCGTTTTTTGTGGCGAGCTCTTTTTGCGGCTCAGGAGGAAGAACGGCTTGCGGCAGATTGTCTGTACCGCTTGATGTAAGAGTATTCATCAGCATAACGACAACTATTAAAATAACGCCAAGTGTTGCAACCGCTAAAATTATCTTTTTATTGCTAGATGATGAACCACCTTTGTTTAAGATAATATCATTGAGTTCATTTTTTTCTTCCATACCCACTCCTTTGTAATTCTTCTCTTATAATAATACCCAAAACTTGTTTATGCGTACTGTTTTTTCTCAAAAAGCATACTCTGTTCCATTACATAGACTTTTCTAAAGAAACACTACATGTGTTTTGACCAAGATGCTCCGCGCTCTTTTGCATAGACCTCATAAGGAAGTGTTAAAATATTGTACTCATCAGGCATATCAGGATTTGGAAACATTCTCCACTGATTTGGCTGTTTTGCCGCAAGTTTCATACTTATCATTTTACCAAGTTGTATGGCTTCTTGAAGAGTTGTGTGACCTTTGTGGATATAAACATGAAGGTGACCCTCTGTTTTTGTTTTATATGCGGTAAAGTTTATAAATCCCTCTTCACGAAGAAGAAGCTGAGCTTTGTGGTAAAAACGCTCAGGATCTCTTCCGTTGTAGTCAATGACTATGTTTTCAACTTTATTGTTTTTGTTAATTAAAGAGTGAGCTACGGTTATCTCGCCTTTAATGTGCTGGTTGATGATAGATTGGGACAACACGGCATTTACTTTTTCAAATTTGTTGTAAAAAGTGCGTCCCTTGAACACAATTTTCTCCACTACCTCGTCTTTTTTGATCCAGTAGTGGTCGTTTACCATCTTTATGAGGTTTAAGTCTGATGCTGTCATCCCAACAACCACTTAGTATGTTGACTGATGGTACACCACAAAGTTTTGAGCCAGCTCTTTGAGCTCTTTTTTAACAGCAGCCTGCAGCTCTGTGTTGTTAATATCATCCAAAATATCGGCAATTTTATTTGCAATAAACTCAAACTCTTTCTCTTTCATTCCTCTTGAAGTAAGAGCAGGGCTTCCTACGCGTATGCCCGAGGTTACAAATGGGCTTCTTGTCTCACCAGGAACTGTGTTTTTGTTAACAGTAATGCCGGCATTTCCAAGCGCGATATCCGCATCTTTGCCTGAGAAATCACGATTTAAAAATGAGAGAAGAACCAAATGGTTATCCGTTCCGCCGCTCACCAGCTCGTACCCTCTCTTCACAAGAACTTCGCCTAAAATTCTTGCATTTGCTTTTACCTGCTTTGCATAATCTTTCCATTCAGGAGAGAGGTTGTATTTAAATCCAACTGCTTTTGCAGCGATTACATGAACAAGCGGTCCGCCTTGAATGCCGGGAAATATTGCAGAGTTGATTTTTTTTGCTATTGTCTCATCGTTTGTCATAATCATACCGCCTCTTGGACCTGCAAGAGTTTTGTGTGTTGTCGTAGTTACAACATGGGCATGAGGAAATGGACTTGGATGTTCACCTGCTGCTACAAGTCCCGCAACGTGCGCGATGTCTGCAAACATAATTGCTCCGACTTCATCGGCTATTTCGCGGAATTTTTCAAAGTCTATCTCTCTTGCATACGCTGATGCGCCGCAAACGATTATCTTTGGTTGTACAGCCTTTGCAATCTCCATAATCTTGTCGTAGTTCATTCTTCCATCAAGCTCTACGCCATAGGTAAATGATTGGTAATTCTTCCCGGAAAAACTCGGTTTGCTTCCGTGTGTTAAGTGCCCACCGTGGCTTAAGTCCATACCTAAGAGTTTATCGCCTGCATTTAAAAGTGCTGCATATACAGCTGCATTTGCTTGACTTCCTGAGTGTGGCTGAACGTTTGCATACTCGCATCCAAAGAGTTGTTTTGCTCTGTCAATTGCAAGTTGCTCTACGCCATCGGCATATTCGCATCCGCCGTAGTAACGCTTGCCCGGGTAACCCTCTGCATATTTGTTTGTAAAAACAGAACCCATAGCTTCCATAACGGCAGGTAGGGTAAAGTTCTCAGAAGCTATCATCTCTAGATGTGTAGTCTGTCTCTCTAGCTCTTTTTCGCATAACTCAAAAATTTCACTATCATATTCTTTTAAAAAACTCATTTTTATTCCTCTTCTTGCTGATTTTTTTCTTCTGTGTGTATTGGCTTCATAGCAGGGAAGAGCAGAACGTCTCTTATAGAGTGCTCATTTGTTAGAAGCATTACCAATCTGTCTATGCCTATGCCTTGACCGGCAGTCGGTGCCATTCCATAGCTAAGCGCCTCTACGAAATCCAAATCCATCTCATGCGCTTCATCATCTCCGCTCTCTTTTGACTCGACTTGAGCTTTAAATCTCTCATACTGATCAACAGGATCGTTTAACTCGCTAAACGCGTTTGCTATCTCACGCCCTGCAATGAAGAGCTCAAAACGCTCCGTAATTTCAGGATTTGCGTCGCTTCTTCTTGCAAGAGGAGAGATATCAACAGGATACTCTGTAATAAAAGTAGGATTGATAAGTTTTTCTTCAACAAACTCATCAAAAAGCTCGCCCTGGAGTTGACCTAAATTTAAACCGTTTTTTACTTGAATATTTTTACTCTTTAAAAACGCAATGATTTTATCTTTATCGTTTACTATCTCTTGTGGAACATCCCCTATAGTGTATAGCGACTCTATCAGAGGCACCTCGCTAAAGCGGCTAAAGTCAACCTCCAAATCTCCATAAGGAAGCTGCGTGGGAAGGTCTAGATGGTCGAAAAGATACCTGAAGTACTCTTTTGTAATTTCTATGAGATCTTTATAGGTTTTATATGCCCAGTAGAACTCTATAGAGGTAAATTCAGGATTGTGCGTAGCATCCATTCCCTCGTTTCTAAAGTTGCGGTTTATCTCAAATACAGCCTCAAATCCGCCTACAATTAATCTTTTTAGATAAAGCTCAGGCGCAATTCTTAGGTATCTGTCAATTCCAAGTGCATTATGATGCGTAACAAAGGGCTTTGCATTTGCTCCGCCGGCGATCGGGTGCATCATAGGAGTTTCAACCTCTAAAAAGCCCTTCTCCTCAAAGAAACGGCGAGTCAGAGAGATAACTTTTGAACGAGTTTTAAATGTTTTGCGAACATCCGCGTTCATAATAAGGTCGAGATATCTCTTTCTGTATCTAATCTCTTTGTCCGTTACGCCGTGAAACTTCTCAGGAAGCGGCGATATAGCTTTTGTAAGAAGTCTCAGCTCATCAGCATGAAGCGAAAGCTCACCTTGACCTGTTACAAATGGATAACCCATAACCTCTACAATGTCGCCTACTTCTATATTTTTCTTAAAAACATCGTTGTAAAAACCCTCGGTAAGATTGTCTCTTGCCACATAGACTTGGAGCATTCCGCTCTCATCTTCAATCTTTATAAAACTAGCTTTTCCCATAACTCTAAAAAATTTAATACGACCGCTTAGCGTGTAGTGGCGCTTCTCATCTCTTTTGTTCTCTTTGTTAACAATATCCGTATTAACATTTAAAAATTTTTCAATTGTTGTATTTCTTTTTGAGTCGTTAGCGTAGGGATTTATCCCCTCTTTTTTAAGAAGTTCTGCTTTCTCAATTCTTAGTTGTATATATTTGTTATCAAAAACCAATAGTTTTTCCTTTGTTATTTCTTATTTTTTGGCACTCTTTGCAAATTCCGTAAATCTGCATGGAGTGGTCTTGCATCAAAAAACCGAGTTCCTCGGCAATTTTACGCTGTCTCTCTTCTATCTGCTCATCAACAAACTCACTTATAGAGCCGCACTTAGTACATATAAAGTGGTCGTGGTGGTGCTTGGCACCAAGTTCATATTTTTTCCCCTGTGCGCCAAAAGATAACGAAGTGACCATATCTGACTCCTCCAAAAGAGAGAGCGTTCTGTAGACGGTGGCAATTCCGGTTTTTAGATCAGGAAATTTCTCCTGAATAAGATTGTGAAGCGACTCGGGAGTCAGGTGCTCGTCGGAGTTGTAAAGAGTCTCTAAAATAACCTCTCTTTGAATAGTGAATTTGAGACTGTTTTTTTTCAAAAGTGTTTTGAAATTCTCAAGAAGTTGCTTATAGGCGACTGTTTTATCGTTGAAATCGGTTGTAATCTCAGACATACTACTGCTCATCTTTGCTAGATAAATTCTGATCTATTGTTTGGTTTATCCTCTTTTTTGCATCATCAATAATATTTGCAGCAGGCTCTTTAATATTGCTCTCTATGCTATTTTGAACCATATCAGAGCCTTTTTGTATAGTAGCGTTTATGTCATCTGATATTTCAATAGGGTCAAGTTTCATGATGACACTTCCGACTTCCACCAACACAGGAAAGATAAGACTGTTTTGCATCATAGAGTCGATATTTGTTCTCATTGCCTTGATGTTATAAGCGGCGTATGAGATTACAGCGGCGATGAGAAAAAACTTACCTGCACTAAAGATAAATCCCAAAATTTTGTCAAATATGCCAAGACCGCTCAGTGAGCTTAGTTTTTTGAAAATTAGACCTACTGCAATCATAAGAAGCCAAAAGAGAGCAAGAGTTGCTAGAAAGCCCGTAAAAGAGATAGCAGAACTGTTTTCAAATTTAAAAATAGAGTCGCTTATAAGTAGTCCTACGTCGTCTCCGACGCGAGAAGCTATAAAGATACCGCCGATAATCCCTAAAAGCCCAAACAGCTCTTTAAAAAAGCCGTTTATAATTCCCTTGAGTCCTAAAAAAAGGATTATAATCGATACAATAATGTCAAAATAACTAAACTCCATTATTCACACACCTTGGAGACCATGTTTTTTCCGTTGTTTTTAGAAGCATACAGAGCTTTGTCCGCTCTTGACATAAGTGAGTCAGGAGTATCGTCTTTTATAAAATTTGTCATGCCGATACTTGCCGTAATTGATATTTTTTGACCCATATATATAAGGTTGTTTGAGCTGATTAATTTTAAGAGTCTGTTAGCTATGGCTTCAGACTGCTCATCGCTGTTGCGGTTTAGTATAATTGTAAACTCCTCTCCACCAAATCTGAAAATCTTATCTCCGTCTCTTAGCGCTTTTCTAAGGATGTTTGAGATGAAAATAAGGATTTTATCTCCCGTTATGTGACCGTAGTTGTCATTTATGGATTTAAAGTTGTCTATGTCTATCATCAGTACATGCAGACTGTATGGAATATCTTTATTTACACACACCTCTTTTAAGTAGGACATAAGAGCTCTTCTGTTTAAAACTTTAGTTAGAGGATCAAGATTTGAGGTTTGTTCTAAAACTTTCACTTTGCTTGTGAGTTCGGAGATTACTTCGTTTGCTTTTTTTACCTCTTGGGTCATATGAGTCTGAATTTCATTAAACTTTTTTGTCAACGTCTCGAGATTTATATGTTTATCACTGCATTGGTCTATCGTCTCTTTATTGAGTTGCGTAAGCTCTCCAAACTTCTCGTTTGTATTTTTATAAGAGGTTAAACTCTGCTTTACAATCTCTTTGTAGGAGTTATTAAAAGCCTCTTTTGCATGCTCTATGGAGTCAATATCTTTGTCATTAATGTTTGAAACGACCTCAATAGCATCTTTTAAGTAGCCGATTACTTGCCCTTTTGTTGCTTTTTTATCTGAGTTAATACGCTCTAGCAGGTTTTCATAAATCTCTTCGATAAGTGCTTTTAAATCGTTTTTTTCCATAATGTGCATCCATAAAAAATATTGAGCAGTATACAATTTTAAGCATAAAAAAAAGCTTTTATGCTCTTTTAATTGCTTTTAGATAGAGTAATCAGTGCTATTTTAGCTACTTTTATGTAAAATATTCAAAAAATTTGATATATAAAGAAAAAAGGTTTTATAATGAGTATCTGGACTCCTTCTAGCTGGAGGCAAAAGCCTATTGTGCAGCAGCCTACTTACCCGAATACAGAGGAATTAAATAGAGTTTTAGCAGAGTTGAAAGAGTATCCGCCTCTTGTTTTCGCAGGTGAAGCACGTTCGCTAAAAAGCCAGTTGGCAAATGTTGTAGAAGGGAAGGCTTTTTTACTTCAAGGAGGAGATTGCGCTGAGAGTTTTAGCGAATTTCATGCAACAAATATTCGCGATACTTTCAAAGCTATTCTTCAGATGGCTGTGGTTATGACCTATGCAGGCGGACTTCCCGTCGTTAAAGTCGGGCGTCTTGGCGGGCAATTTGCAAAACCTCGCTCAAGCGACACCGAGACTATTGAGGGTGTAACTCTTGATGCTTACCGTGGTGATATCATAAACGGTGTTGATTTTACTTCTGAGTCACGTACTCCAAATCCGCAAAGAATGATAAAGGCGTACAACCAATCGGCTGCAACGCTTAATCTTTTACGCGCATTCGCAACAGGAGGATTTGCTGATTTGCATAAAGTTCATCAGTGGAATCTTGATTTTACGCATCAGAGTGAGATAAGTAAAAAGTATGAAGATTTGGCGGAGGAGATTAGTAAATCTTTAAAGTTTATGGAGGCATGCGGCATTACGTCAAAAACTCATAGAACTTTACGTGAAACTGATTTTTATACCTCTCATGAGGCGCTTTTACTTCCTTATGAAGAAGCGTTTACTAGAAAAGATTCTACTACGGGCGATTGGTATGACACCTCTGCTCACATGTTGTGGATAGGCGATAGAACACGCCAGATTGATGGTGCTCATGTTGAGTATATGAAAGGTATTCATAACCCTATAGGTGTTAAAGCCGGACCTACAATGGATCCTGATGATTTGATAAAGTTGTGCGATATTTTAAATCCCCAGAACGAAGCAGGACGTCTGAATGTTATCGTTAGAATGGGTGCAAACAAAGTTGCTGATGGTATGCCAAAGCTTATACGAGCAGTCGAGAGAGAAGGAAAAAAAGTTCTCTGGAGTTGTGACCCGATGCATGGAAATACGATTAAATCATCAAATAACTTTAAAACACGTCCCGTTGATGCTATTTTGACAGAGATGAAGCAGTTCTTTCAGGTTCATAAGTCTGAGGGCACATTTGCAGGCGGTGTTCACTTGGAGATGACCGGAAGAAATGTAACTGAGTGCATAGGCGGCTCTTTTGTTGTAACGGAAGAGGATCTTAGTTCACGCTACCACACGCATTGTGACCCTCGTTTAAATGCAGACCAGGCTTTAGAGCTGGCATTTTTAATCGCAGATACTCTTAAAGAAACTCAAAAATAGTTAGCACAAAAGGTGCTAGCTATGTATTTATCGATTCTTCTTTCTCCTGAATAGTTAAAAGCTCTTCAACTTTTTCTTCATACAGACTCTTAAGCTCTTCAAACTCTTTTGCCAATTTCGTTATACCTATTTTTTCATAACATGCAGGATTTGCCAGACAGCTGTTTTTTTCATCTATTTTGGCTTCAAGCTCCTCTATTTCAATAGGCAATTTCTCCAGTGCCATCTTCTCTTTAAAGGTAAGCTTCAGCTCTTTTGGCTTGTTCTCTTTTGGTTTTGATTCTGCTTTTTGACTCTCTTTTTCCATGTCGGAAAGCTCTTTTAACTCATGTTCTAGCTCAAGATACTCCGTATAGCTTTGGTAGCTCTCTTCTATATGTTTATCCTCTTTAAAAATAAAGAGTTTTTTAGCAATCTTATCTACAAAATATCTGTCATGGCTTACTATAATTACAGCTCCGCTGAAGTTTATAAGCTGCTCTTCTAAAATATTTATAGTGGGAATATCTAAATCATTTGTAGGCTCATCAAGGATGAGAATATCAACATTTTTTGTAAAGAGCAGGGCTAAGGCGATGCGGTTTTTTTCTCCGCCGCTAAGGATACCTATCTTTTTATCCAGAAACTCTCTGGGGAAGAGAAAGTTTTTTAAGTAACCATAGACATGCATATCACGTCCGCGCACGCTTACTCTATCCCCTCCATGCGGGCAGAAGGTCTCTATGAGATTTTTATCATCATCGAGCATCTCTCTATGCTGATCGAAGTATCCCACCTTAAATTCGCCTCTTTTAATCACTCCGCTTGTAGGTTCAATGCGCCCTAAAAGAGCTCTAAGCAGTGTTGATTTCCCGCTTCCGTTTGGTCCTACGATGGCTATAACGTCTTTTTGCAGAATCCTTGTGCTAAAATCTTTTAAAAGCTCTTTGTCACCAAGTTTTAATCCTAGATGCTCCACTTCAAAGAGCATTTTTTGCTTGTTGACACTTTTATCACGGTTGAAATGTTTTGCTTCGCGTTCAAGTTCGAGCGTCATCTTTTTTATCTTAGCGGGGTTTGTTTTAGCCTCTTCTCTAAGAGATATAAGACGCTCTTTACGACCCTCGTTTCTTTTAAGTCTCGCTTTAACTCCTCTTGAAAACCACTCGTTTTCTCTCTTTAAGATATCAAGAAGATTTTCATGCTGTTTCTCTAACGTTCGCATATACTCCTCTTTTTGCTCAAGATAGTTGCTGTATCCGCCGCTATACTCTCTAAGTGAGCAATCCTCTACTTCAACGCTTTTTGTAGCTACTCTGTCGATGAAATATCTGTCATGTGATATAAAAACAAGAGTAAATTTCTCTTTTAAAAGCAACTCTTCTAAAAATTCGACCATGTATACGTCAAGGTGGTTGGTCGGTTCATCAAGAAGCAAAACATCGGGTTTTTGAAGTAGTAGAGATGCAAGAGCAACCCTTCTTTGTTCTCCTCCGCTAAGCATAATGACAAGTTTGTTTTCATACTGTTTAAGGTCAAAATGCTGGATGATTCTCTCTACTTTGTCATCAAGATTCCATGCGTTGTGATGCTCTATATAAAGAGAGAGTCTCTCATGCTCTTCAAGGAGCGTTTTGTTTTCAAAATCTTCCGCAAGTCTGAGGGAGAGCTCGATGTATCTCTGTTTTGCAGAGTTGAGCTCTTTTAGCCCGGCTTCTACGGCTTGGCGTACTGTATGCTCCTCGTTAAAATCCGGTTTTTGATCAAGCATTTTTACTTCTAGATTTTGTTTGGTGATTCTCTCGCCGCCATCTTGCTCAAGCGTTCCATTTATAATCTTCATCAGAGTTGACTTGCCGCTTCCGTTTTTTCCAATGATGACGATTCTTTCCCCTTCATCAACATGAAAATTTACATCGGTTAAAATTTTTTGCGCTTCGTAATGTTTTGATATATTTAGTAGATCTATGAGTGCCATGAAGTATTTGTATCCCTTTATTGTTGCGTAATTATAGTATAAGTTTCATAATAGATAAGTTTGAATATAATCTATTACATTTAATACAGATAGGGATAAATTATGGCAACAGTAACATCTTACGGAGCAGCCCAAACGGTAACAGGTTCGTGTCATCTGCTTAAAATAGGCTCTATAAAAATTTTAATAGATTGCGGAATGTTTCAGGGAAACGGGGGAAGTAAAAAAAACTATGAGCCGTTTGGTTTTGATGCTTCGGATATACATTATCTTATTTTGACACATGCGCATCTTGATCACATCGGAAGAGTTCCCAAACTCTTTAAAGAGGGGTTTAACGGTAGAATTATCGCAACGAAGGCTACTCGTGATATTGCAAAAATTATGCTCTTAGACAGTGCCGGAATTTTGCTGGAGGAGTATAAGACTATAAGCAGAAAAGCTCGAAGACGCGGTGAAGAGGAGAGTGTCCTAGAGCCACTTTATACAAAAGATGACGTAAAAGAGGTGTTTTCTAAAAAGTGGTGTACGCTGGAATATTATGAGGAGCATAAATTAAAGCAGCACATAAAAGTCTCTTTTGGAAATGCCGGTCATATTATGGGAAGCGCTTTTGCTATGATTGATTTTCATGAGGAGAATCAGTATAAACGTGTTGTCTTCTCGGGTGATCTCGGCTCCCCGGAGAGGCTTATAATTGATGAGCACGACAAACTTTATGAGGCGGATGCGCTTTTTATTGAGTCTACGTACGGAGACCGCAGACACAAACCGCTAGATCAGAGCGTAGAGGAGTTTAAAGAGGCGGTTATCTCTACTCTAAAAGATAACGGCACTGTTTTGATACCATCTTTTGCGCTAGAGAGAACGCAGGAGATACTTTGGCTTCTTCATGAAATGCACGACAATGGAGAGTTGCCGAAATGCCGTATTTTTCTGGACAGCCCGCTTGCCATAAAAGCGACAAGGCTTTACAATAAGTATCCGGTGCACTTAAGCGATGAGCTTGAATACTCATCAGGAAAAGGCAAAGACCCGTTTTCGTTTGCCTGGCTTGAAACAACAACTACAAGAGACCAATCCATGACTATAAACAGAGTAAAAGAGCGCTCCATTATCATAGCAGGAAGCGGCATGTGCAATGGTGGACGCATAATGCACCATCTAAAACATAAACTTTGGAACTCTAGAAATTCAGTCATATTTGTAGGCTTTCAGGTTAAAGGAACACTGGGAAGAAGCATAGTAGATGGAGAAAAAAGCGTCAAAATCTATGGTGAAGATATAGTGGTAAAAGCTAAGACCTACACAATTAACGGTTTTTCCGCACATGCAGACCAAAAGGAGCTCATTGATTGGATACGCCCAATTGAGAATCTAAAAAAACTATATCTAATCCATGGTGAGAGAGAGAAGATGGAGATATTTGCAGAGGCGATAAAAGAAGATCTCGGTCATGAGAGTCATATTATGGAATTTGGAACTTCCATAACTCTTTAGACTCAGCTAGAGACTCTCATGAGTTTCATAGCAGAGCTCTTTTGCACTAAACCAATCGGCTATCTCTTTATCGTTGTATTGGTACTCTCTTTGAGATGGAGGGATTACGCTGTTTCGTAGTTTTGAGCGAATAATCCCCATAAGAATAAAAGCAAGAACCAGAGTCGGCAGCGCTATAAAAAAATCATAAAAGTACCACGCACTCAAAGTTGCCGTAGCCGCTCCATATTGCAAAAAGAGCCTCAATAGTAGCGATATTGCTCTACACTTCTTTGAATGAAGTAGAGGAGTCGGCTCTCTTAGCTCAATAAACTCTTCTTGCATAGTCGGCTTATTTTAAAACAAAAACATCAACGGCTGAATTTTCTAAAATATCAAAAGCAAAAAAACTTACGTTTTGTGTTGCATGGATAGCAAGCAAATCATGCCCAATATGGGAAACTTCTTCTTCAAACTGTTTTGCATTTAAAGAACTGTTGATAGCAGATGCCGTAATCTTAATCTCTTTTGGAAGGGCTAAAGATTTTAAAAATGTGTCAATATTTTTTTTGCTCTGTTTTTCTACCGACTCATTGTACTCTTTAACATCTTCTTCATCAAATCCATATGTACTTATTCTATTGTCAAGCGGAAGATAGTAGAGATTTATAAGATTAATATTTGAGTTTGGAAAAAATTCTGCAATTTTTTTGATGGCACTGGCAGATTCGTCTGAGAGGTCTGTTAATACCAAAATATTTTTATACTCTATCTCATGATCAATCTTCATAACTAAAACAGGAGTTTGAGCGTGTTTGATAATCTCTTTTGTATGTGATCCCATAAGAAGATCGCTCAAAAAGTGTGTTTCGCCGCTATTTCCCATGATAATTACGTCAGCGTTTAGAATTTTTGCACTGTTTGATACTTCAACTTTTATTTTACCGCTTACACAGTGATAATTCTCTTTTTTAATAACGCTGAAATTTTTGATAAGCTCGTTAAAACCACGCTCTTTAATGGAGTCTAAATCTATTTTTTTTGAAAAGAACGAACTCTCAACTACATGTACGACATGAAGCTCACCGTTCATCTTTTGCGTAAAATCAAGCGCCTTTGCTAAAACTGCATAACTGCTTTTTGAAAAGTCAATTGCGACCAATGCTGTGAACTTTTTCATAATATCTCCAACTTTAAATAATATTTTGTAGTTTTATTTCAAATATAGAAATAAAATCTATCGCTAAAACATTATTATATCTAAGTTTTTGTATGTTGTAAAAATATAATAAGTATTCAGTGTACTCTTTTTAGTTTAAACACTAAGTAGTATTTAGTGTAGTAGACTCAAGATAGTTGATATGATTTGCATTTATTAACTTTTTTTGATAATATTGCTTTGAAATTTTAACTTTAAAGGATTCAAAAGATGGCAAAACATCAGTTTCAAACAGAAGCAAATCAAATACTAAATCTTATGATACACTCACTCTACTCAAACAAAGAGATATTTTTGCGTGAGTTGGTCTCAAATGCGTCAGACGCGCTTGATAAGTTAAACATGCTTGTTCTAACAGACACTGCTTATAAAGGCGTGACATTTACACCGCGCATTGATATTATTGCAAATAAAGAGGCAAAAACTTTGACAATCAAAGACAGCGGTATCGGCATGAATGAAGAGGATTTGATGAACAACCTCGGAACTATCGCAAAATCAGGAACAAAAGCCTTTTTGGAAAATTTAACAGGTGATCAAAAGAGAGACTCTAACCTCATAGGACAGTTCGGCGTTGGTTTTTACTCATGTTTTATGGTTGCACACAAAGTTGAAGTAACTACAAAAAAAGCAGCTCAAGAGAAAGCCTATAAGTGGACAAGCATGGGTGATGGAGAGTTTGAGATAGAAGACGCAACCATGGATGGGCATGGCACAGAGATTGTAATGTACCTTAATGATGATGAGGATGAATTTTTAGAGAGCTATAGAGTTGAGAGCATCATTAAAAAATACTCAAACCACATTCCATTTCCTATTTTTATGGATAAAGAGAAGTACATCCCTGCTAAAAAAGATGATGATGGCAAAGAGATTGAGCCTTCAAGAAATGAGATAGAGAATGTTCAAATCAACCGCGCAAATGCACTTTGGACAATCTCAAAAAGCGAGATTAAAGATGAAGAGTACAAAGATTTTTACAGCTCAATCGCGCACTCTTCAGAAGAGCCTCTTGCATGGATGCACCATAGGGCAGAGGGGGCAATAGAGTATACGACACTCTTTTACATCCCAAGTAAGGCGCCGATGGATATGTACAGAGTTGACTATCAAACGGGTATAAAACTCTACATAAACCGTGTGTTTATTACGGATGATGAAAAAGAGCTTATGCCGACATATATGAGATTTCTGCGTGGTGTAATAGACTCTAAAGATCTGCCGCTTAATGTCTCAAGAGAGATTTTACAGTCAAATGCTGTTATGGCAAAAATAAAAAATGCTTCAGTTAAAAAAGTTCTCTCAGAGCTTGCTAAAATGGCTAAAAATGATAAAGAGAAGTATGATAAATTTTTTAAAGAGTTTGGAAATGTACTAAAAGAGGGACTCTATAGCGATTACGGAAATCGTGAGAAGATTTTGGAGCTTATGAAGTTCAATACCCTAAACTCCGGTGAGATGGTAATGTTTGAAGATTTCTTGAAAAATGTAGATGAAGAGAAAAAAGAGATCTATTTCATCACCGGCAAAACCTCACTTTCAATGCTAAAAAATTCACCGGCACTAGAGAGATTTAAAACTCGCAATATTGATGTTTTGGTACTTAATGAAGAGGTAGACACGATTATATTTCCGATGGTAACAGAGTACAAAGAGTACAAATTTGTGCATGTAAATGATGCCAAATTCCAAGAGAGTGAAGAGGAGAAGAAGACAGAACAAGAGAGTGCTAAAGAGTTTGAAGGATTGATTAAAGAGCTTAAAGAGTCTCTTGGTGAGAGCGTAAAATCTGTTGAAGTAACTTTTGATTTGGTAGATTCTCCTGTAAAACTGAAAATAGACAAGGAAGATCCTGCTTATATGATGGCTCAGATGATGCGTCAGATGGGACAAGGAACGGACGCTCCGGCTCCGGCTCCAATTTTACAGATAAACCCTAAGCATGAGTTGATTTTGAAGCTTAAAAACTCTGTTGACCAAAATCTCATCAGCGATGCAGCCCATGTCTTACTAGACCAGGCAAAGCTTTTTGAGGGCACTGAACTTGAAGATACTGCAGGCTTTATAAAAAGATTAAATAGAATTATAAGCAAGGCGATATAGAGCCTAGTTGTTGTGGGTGCTTTTGTAGCACTCGCAATCTATTTAAACCATTTTGCCAGAAGGCAGTACAATAATGAAAGAAAGTTATGATAATTTAAACTTATGAATAATGACCTAAAAGATAAAAGACGACCCGAGAATGTCGAACTTCGCCGCAGAATAGATAGGCTGATGCAAGAGGGTAGTACTTTCATTGAACAAAATTTTAAAGAGTTGGATATAACTGACTACCGTTATCAAATGAGCGAGGCTGTAGAGGAGTTGTGTTTAGACGATGATACTATTTATCAGCTTGTAGAAGATTACATTATACAGATACTGAAATCAAAAATAACCTTTTATGAATATATACATAAGCTAAAATTAGACAAGCTTGAAAATAGACCTCTATACTACACAGAGATTAGAAATTTAGCGCATAAAAATCTAGGAGTTGTGAGAAATCTAAGAATTAAAGATGCAGAGAAACTTCTTAAAATAATAATGGATGAAGGTGATCTGGATTATATGAGACTATGCGTTAAGGCTCTGGAGATAACTGCCATAAAACTTAACCCTCTTTGCGCTTATGAAACACTAAGGCTTATAGAGGTTAAAAACTCTCTTTAGCTTTTACTATTTTCTAAGAGATTTTGAAACCTCTTCAAGTATATTACTAGGCTTTTTTATAAGGGTTGGCTCCTCTTTTTGCGGAGGCAGGACAAAAGCAAGTAGTATAAAAACAAACGAAAAAATAATACCTGTCAATATGCTAAGAACTATCTTTAGTTTGAAATCACTCATAACTTATACTAATCCACTTTGTTGAGTCTGTTTGTGGTCATATAGACCCAGAACTCTTTGTGTGAGTATCCCTTGTTTAAAAAGAATATCTGTAAAACAGTAACTCTATATAAAGTTATTAACATTTTTGCATAGGGTATAAAAAGACTTAAGCTGACAAGAAGTGACTGCTCTTTATCTCCCTTTGATTTAATCATCTCCTGCATGCCTATATTTTTACTAAGATAAACTCCAAACATTATTGAGAAGACAAAATTTAATATAAGCCCAAATATAAGATATGCGACAAAATCTTGCTCATTTATTCCAGCGATCATAAATATATTCCTTCTAAATTTAGTAAAGTCATTCTAGCTAAAGAAAACTTTTTTATTCATAAGTTTTTATTTTAGCTTTGGTAAAAAATGTTCCAAATGGAACAAGCGAGGCGATGAAAAATAGTGTATTTTCTTTAAAGGACCACTTTGCTTCGTACCAAGCTTTTACTAAAAGCAGACAAAAAAGAATAAAAAGCACCCCATGAATCATACCGACAACTTTTACCGCCAAGGGGATGTCCAAAAAGTATTTCATAGGCATTGCAATAAACAAAAGTGCTAAATATGAGTAACCTTCTATTGAATTTATATGTCCGAATTTGACGACATTTTCATTTTTCATATCTACACCTATACTATTTTTTTATGAATTATATAATCAAAAGGTAACAATCTAGCTTTTTGTTGAAATTAAAAAAAGAGCAACAAGGCTTTTTAAACTTATATATAATACAATAAGCGCGAAATATGAAAAAGAGGTATATTGATATGGAAACTAACCTTGTAGTAGAGGGTTTAAAGTTTATGGGATTGGGAATGGGAGCTGTATTTTTGTTCCTCATTGTCTTGATTTTTTTGATGGGTATGATGTCAAAAATTGTGCATAAATTTTTCCCCGAAGTTCAGCCGAGTGCAGGCTCTTCATCATCAAGTGCTCAGAACAATCAAAAAAAAGTAGTTGCAGCAATAACGGCAGCGATTAAATTTCATAGAGAAAGTTAAGGATTAGTATGGCTAAAAAATTTATAGATATAATGGATACAACCTTTAGAGACGGCTTTCAGTCAGTTTTTGGCGGTCGTGTATTGATGAAGGATTTTTTTCCGGCGGTAGAAGCTGCAAAAACTGCGGGAATAACTCACTTTGAATTTGGCGGTGGCGCTAGGTTTCAATCCTTGTATTTCTATCTTAGAGAAGATGCATTTGAAATGATGGATCAGTTCCGCAAAATTGTAGGACCGGATGCAAATCTTCAAACTTTAGCGCGCGGCGTAAACACTGTAATGCTAGATACAGGCTCCAAAGAGCTAATCGATTTGCATGCAAAGATGTTCAAAAAACACGGTACGACGACTATCAGAAATTTTGATGCTCTTAACGATGTTGAAAACCTAAAATACTCAGGTGAGAGAATCGTGCATCATGGGCTAAAACATGAAATTGTTGTAACCATGATGGATCTTCCTCCAGGGTGCTACGGCGCTCACACCGTTGAATTTTACGAAAAAACACTACGTGAGATATTGGACAGCGGTATACCTTATAACAGCATCTGTTTTAAAGATGCATCCGGAACTTCAAACCCTCAAAAAGTTTTTGAAACTATTCAGATGGCTAGACGTTTAATCCCAGAGGGAACACATCTGAGACTTCACACTCATGAGACTGCAGGTGTTTCAGTAGCTGCATATATGGCTGCACTCGAAGCTGGAGTGGACGGAATAGACATGGCGGCAGCTCCAGTAAGCGGTGGAACAAGCCAACCAGATATTTTAACTATGCTTCATGCAACCAAAGGGATGGATTATGATCTTGGAGGGTTGGAGATAAATAAAATTCTAACTTATGAAAAAGAGCTTCAAAACTGTCTATCGGATTACTTTATGCCGCCTGAAGCGACAATGGTATCTCCTATAATCCCGTTTTCTCCTATGCCGGGGGGTGCACTTACGTCAAATACCCAGATGATGCGCGATAATAATATTTTGGATAGATTTCCTGAGGTTATAGCGGCAATGACAGAGGTTGTAGAAAAGGGTGGTTACGGTACATCTGTTACTCCTGTTTCTCAATTCTATTTTCAACAAGCGCTTAACAATGTTATGCAGGGTCCTTGGAATGCGATTGCTCCAGGTTATGGAAAAATGGTACTTGGATATTTTGGTAAAACACCTGTTGCACCGGATCCTGAAGTTGTAAGAATTGCATCTGAAAAGCTAGGTTTAGAACCTACTACAGAGAAGGCTCTTGATTTGGCAAACGCTGATGAGAGCAAATCTTTAAGCAACTGGATAAATAAGCTCAAAGAAGAAAATATTGAGATAACAGAAGAGAATATTTTCATAGCAGCTGCTTGTCATGAGAAGGGTATCGCTTTTCTCAAAGGAGAGGGCGAGTTAAATGTTCGTAAAATATCAGATATGAAAAAAGAAGAAGGAAGTTCAAAGATGGGTAATGGAAGCTATACTGTAGTGGTTGACGGTCAAAAATTTAGTGTTCAGGTCGCAGATGGTGATGTTGATATTCAGGTTACAGAGGTAAATGGAGAGAGTACGGCGCCTTCAACTCCTAAAGTAGTTACAACATCAGGTACTCAGTTGGATATAAAAGCTCTTTTACCAGGCAGCGTTTGGAAAATAGTCGCTAATCCGGGTCAGAGCGTCAACGAGGGCGATGTTATTATGATTTTAGAGTCTATGAAGATGGAGATAGATATCGTAGCGCCTAAAGGCGGCGTAATCAAATCCATCAATGTTGCTACTAACGATAAAGTGGTCGAAGGTCAAGTCGTAGCAGTGCTAGGATAATCTAGATGAAAAAAAATGTTATAAAAATTTTTACGCTATTTATGTTTTTTAGTTTTAGCTCTCTCTATGCCTCTGGTCCTGCTGCAGATGCTTTTTCACATGAAGCAAGTACTAAAAAAGTTGAAACATATCAAACTCAGTCATTTAGTGAAATGATTGATGGTTTTATAAACTCTACCGGTGTTAAAGCTTTTATGAGTCCAAATCTGGATGAGCTAAGCTCTCATGGCGAAAAAATGAGTGACTTTCACAAGTCTTGGGGCAGAATTATCATGATACTCATCGCATTTCTGCTCTTTTATCTTGCTATTGCAAAGGGTTTTGAGCCTCTGCTTCTTTTGCCGATAGGATTTGGTGGGCTTTTGGCAAACATTCCTGTTGCAGGAATTGCAGGACCGGACGGATTTTTAGGTATTATGTATGAGATGGGCTTGGCAAATCAGTTTTTCCCTATTCTTATATTTATGGGTGTTGGAGCTATGACTGATTTTGGACCGCTCCTTTCAAACCCAAAAACCGCACTTCTTGGAGGTGCTGCACAGTTTGGGATATTTGGAACACTGGTTGGAGCAGTTGCTCTCGCGCAATATACATCTATCTTTGACTTTACGCTTCAGCAAGCCTCTGCAATCTCGATTATCGGCGGAGCTGACGGTCCAACCTCTATCTTTATTGCATCAAAACTTGCCCCTGAACTACTTGGTGCTATTGCAGTTGCTTCATACTCATATATGGCAATGGTTCCTATAATCCAGCCTCCGATTATGAAAGCACTTACTACCGATGCCGAGAGAAGAATCAAGATGAGTACTCTTCGTCATGTCTCTCGTTTGGAGAAGTTGGTTTTCCCAATTATGGTTTTAGTGCTTGCCATCTTGGTTCTTCCTGATGCTACGCCTCTTATCGGTGCGTTTATGTTTGGTAACTTTCTTAAAGAGAGTGGTGTTGTAGATAGACTCTCGGATACAATGCAAAATGCGCTTATCAATATAGTAACTATTTTCTTGGGACTTGCCGTTGGTTCAAAATTGGCAGCGGATCAGTTTTTGGTTGCAGATACTTTAGCAATTCTAGCACTTGGTGTTGTAGCATTCTCTGCAGGAACAGCTGCGGGTGTTATTATGGCTAAGATTATGAACCTCTTTCCTGGAAACAAGATAAATCCGCTTATCGGTTCCGCAGGTGTTTCTGCAGTTCCTATGGCGGCTCGCGTATCTAACAAAGTAGGTATGGAGTATGACCGCTCAAATATGCTTCTAATGCATGCAATGGGTCCAAATGTTGCAGGTGTTATCGGCTCAGCTGTTGCTGCGGGTATTCTTATCTCGTTATTTAGTTAAACTCAGGCGCATCGGCTACTCTTTTGCCGGTGTGTTCTGAGCTAAGCGGCAGTCTAATGGTAAACCTTGCACCATACTTGCCGTTTTCAACGCTTAGCTTCCCCTTGCAATGCTCCTCAACTATTATTTTTGACATATAAAGACCAAGCCCTGTCCCGTCTTTAGATTTTTTAGTGGTAAAGTACGGCTCAAAAATTCTATTTATAATCTCGGTAGAGATGCCTCCAGCATTATCTTCAATAACTATCTCTGCATAACCGTCATTTTTGCTTCCTTCAATATAGATAGTTGGATTTTGAATCTCCTTCTCTACCAATACATCTTCGGCATTTTTCATTATGTTCAGAAGCACCTGTTTGATTTCAGACACATAGGTGTTGACAAAAACAGCATCATCTATGTTATTTTTAAATTCTATTTTTTTTGCCTCCAGAGTTGGAGCGATAATCTTAAAACTGCTCTCTACTATCTCTTTTATATCCTCATTTTGAAGTTCTTTATTGGGTTTGAAAAAATTTCTAAAATCATCTATTGTTGAAGAGAGATGTTGTGCCAGTTCATCAATGGACTCCAGCTCTTTTTGGAAAAAATCGGCATCGTAGTTCTCCATCATAACATCAAGCGAGAGAGTTCCTGATATTGTAGATATGGATGATAAAGGCTGGCGCCACTGGTGGGCAATCATGCTAACCATCTCTCCCATAGTTGCAAGTCTTGACTGATGAATTACTTGAAGGGCCTTCTCTTTGTTTTTTGCCACTTCTGCATTAATGCGCTCTTGAAGATCTCTGTTGATATCTTCAAGTTCTTTACTCTTTTCTTTTATCTCTTCTTCTGCTGGAATAAATATAAAAATAGCTTGAGCTATTAATAGAGCCACTAAGAGTACAAAAAGAATGATTTTTATGATTAAGATATATTTTATCTTATCTTCATTCTCCTTTTGGACTTTTGAAATATAGCTGTCTATATTATTTAGCAATTTTTCATACTGCTCTCTTATCAGAAAGTCGATCTCTGAACCTTTCTCTTTGTCCCAGTTTCGCTCTCCTTTTTCAAAAAAATCTACAAAGGAGTCTGCAAGTTTAAAAAACTCTTTTTTGCTCTCTTGCTCAAAAATATATCCTCTGCTTTCTAAAAGAGTGTCAATTTCTTTAAACTCTGCTGTAGCTTCTTTAAGTTTTTCTGCTTGAGCATAGCTATAGTGATGATAAACCTCATTTGTATAAAAAAGAATTTTTCCAGAGAGCATTCGCTCTTTTCCAAGGAGATTGATATCTTCAAAAGAGTGAGAGTTGTTCTGAATTAAAAAAACAGTTGTAAAAGTGGAGATTACCGCATATAACCCGGTTAACAAGAGAGCTAGAATATATTTACTTTTACGTGTTAATTTTTTCATTTTTAACTCTTATATAATAAAGTTTAAACCGCTTTGGGAGTTCACATCTATCGATTTAAATTCACGGATAAGCTCTATTTGACGCCTGGAGAGGTACTCTCTAATGTCGTTTAGATTTTTTTGCAGAAGTTCATAAAGAACTACGATGTTATAGTCGCGCTTGTTCTCTTCTATCCTGTAAACGCTTCCTAGGGTGCTTAGCGTTAAGAGTCTGCCTTTTAGCTTTAGGCTTATTACTACTTTGATTTTTGTGCCGATTTCTATTCCGGCAGGAAGTGCGTCCGTCTTTAATTTTGCAGAGACCTCAGAGATATCCATGACGCTTGATTCGCCCGGGAATTTTATATTTTTAAAGTAGAGCGAGCACCCATGGTCTGCATCGGGCTCAAGGCGGGTGTATTTTCTATCTACAATGCTTCTCGATACAAACGAGATATCATCTATGACTATTGTCTGGTTATCGGAGTCAAGACTCTTTACTGATTTGCAAACAACATCTTTTGGAAATATCTCCGAAGTGATTGTCATATATCTGGTTATTTGTACAATCTTTAGTTGCGTATTTACCGTTTTGAGCGCAAAGCTTTCCTCATTTATATCTGTTATAACAGCAGGATTGACTATTGTGAGCCCTTTGTAGAAGTTGTGTATTTTTACCTCTGAAGAGTTGTCTTTGACGACCTGCAGAAGAGTTAAAATAGCCATCTTATCTTTTGAGTTCTCATCATCTCTTGATGCGTTTGCATCAAAAAGAGACATAAGGTTTAGCTCTGTTACATCGTCAAAGGAGAGGATAAAGTGATCCTCTTTTTCAGGTATATTTCTTAGTTTGAGTATAAGGTGTCTCTTTTCACCTTTATGGTTTTGCATCTTTGTGTGGTAAAGTTTGCCTTGATTTTTGATTGCGGTATTAATCCACGACGATGAAGGGGTGGTGTACAGAAACTCTTTATGTTCAAGCAGGAGTTCGTTGATGTCACTATATTTTTCGTTAAACTCATCTATACTTTGGACTCCAAAAAATTCGTCAAAACGTCTGTTTACGAGAACAAATCTGTTTTTATGCATCATAATGACAATATTATTTTGATAGTTGAAGATATTTTGCAGTTGGGTTAAGAAAATACGGCTGTTTTCCTCTTTATGTATAGAGAGTACAGCATCGTGAAGAGCCTTTATGAGTTCGGGAGCTTTGGTGGGCTTGTGCAAGTAAGAGAAAATACCTAGTTTAATAGCCGTATATAGATGCTTTTTCTCATCATATGCAGAGAGAATTATAATTTTACAATCAGGCTCTATGTCTTTAATCTTTTTTGTCATCTTAAAGCCGTTCATGCCGGGCATATTTACGTCCGTAATAACAATTTTGGGTCTATATTTTAAGAACTGAGCATAGCCCTCTTCTCCGTCATGCGCAATGTACACACTCTTAAATACTCTTAAAAGAAGTGTCTCTACATTTTTTGAAAGACCTAAGTTGTCCTCTACGTATAAAACCCCGATATTGCTCGATAGCGCTTTTATCGTCTCTATCATCTCTTTCATGCTTGTGTCCCTTGTTCCCCAGAAAAGCGAATTTAAAAAATAAAGATTAGCTGTTTTTCTTATTCATAACTTCTACGATTAGCGGTATGATATTTTGACTTTTTGTTTTATCTATAAAGCCGTCAGCACCTAAGACTTCAGCCTCTCTTTTATTGTTTGCACCTGTCATGGAGCTGTTAACAATAACAGGTATATTTTTTGTTTTTGAAGAGTTTTTGAGTAGTTTGACAACAGTAAATCCGGACATTTCCGGCATCTCAATATCGGTGATTACCGCAGGTATTTTTGAGGCATCATCCCCAAGTGAATTTATATAATCAACAAGAAGTTTTCCATTTTCAAAGAGCTTTATGGATATGTTTGCATTTTTAAAAATCTGTTTTAGATGTTTTTGAGCTGTTTTTGAGTCCTCTGCTATTAAAACCGTGCCGTTTTTAAGTTTGGCTGGAATCTCTAGGTCTTTTAGATTTGCAGGCGATTCAAGCACGTTTACCATAGCCTGAGGTATGACGTCCGCTAAAAGTTTTTCATAGTCCAAAACAAGGCACAGACTTCCGTCTTCTAGTCTTGTGTCGTTGATAACCACGTTATTTTCACCCATTCTGTAGCTCTCTGGAGCGTGCATCTCGTTCCAGTTCTTCTTTATAACTCTGTATGCAGACATAATTCTAAGCCCTATTACTATACCGTTGAAGTCGCAAACAAGTATGTTTGACTTGCTAATCTCCTCTTTTGTAAGTATTGTTCCAAGCCAAAGCGGGAGGTTTAGTATGGGAATCTGCATTCCGCGAAGAACTATTGTGCCCTCTAGCATTCTGTGAGATGAGGGAATCTGCGTGATAAAGTGATTTTTTGACTCCACTACCTCGCGTGTTTTAAAAACATTGATAGCATAGTGTGCAGCATTAGACTTATTATTGATTCTAAATACCAAAAGTTGTAATTCATTATTTTTTGCCAGGTTTGTGGCAGCGTCGACATTTTCTAAAACGGACATTTAAAGCCTTTGAAATATACTTTTATAAGTAGTAGATAGTACCAAAATTATGATGAAATATGCTTGAATGTTAATAATGAAATGGTAAAATGTGCTTAATTAATCAAGGGCAACCTTGTAAAAGGTGTTGAATGAAAATTTTTACTCTACTTGCTCTGTTTCTTACCCTCACACACGCAAAAATCTACTACGCAAAAGTTGAGCCTTACGAGATAAGAGACATATCCGCAAATGTTTCAGGTCTTGTTTTGAGTGCAGACGATGCTTTAGTTGGAACTTTGCTCACATCTAAGCCATATATAAAGATTGACTCTGAGGTTGATGAGAAGGAGTTGAGGCTTATAAGAGAGAAGCTTATGTATATAAAAAACTCTCTGGAGATGAGTGAAGCTGTTTTGGTAAATCTGGAAGATTCCCTTGTGAAAAAAAGAGAGAACTATAGAAAAATAGAGCCATTGAAGTTTAAGTCTTCGGTTGAGAAAGATAGAGAGTTTTACGACCTCATTACAAGTGAAAATCTCTACCTAAACACGAGAAAAGAAGTTCAGAACTTAAAGGTTCAGATATCTGATTTGAGGCTTAGAGAGGTTCAGCTTGAGAGAAGCATCAAAGATAAAAACTTGGTCGCAGATGGTTTTGTGCTTTATATGATGCTCGTAAAACCGGGTCAAGTTGTAGGAGTTGCCGCTCCGCTGGCAAAAATCGCAGATACTTCCAAGGCACTTCTTAGCATATACTTGGATGAAGAGGATGTGTTGGATGCAAAAAAAAGAGCTGTTTATATTGACGGTGAAAAAACATCTTATAGCGTCTCAAGGCTTTTAAGTATTGCAGATAGTAAAAATATATCTAAATATCTGGCTCAGATAGTTATAGATTCGCCAAAACTCTTCTCTAAGCTTGTAAAAGTAGAACTAAAAAATGAGTAGTGCTACCGCATGCCCGCTTGATTGTTACGATGCTTGTGAAATCGTCTATGAAGAGGGGAAGTTAAAGGGTCTGAAAGAGGGACATACACAGGGTTTTTTATGTCCCCATATGAATCATTATGAAAAATACAAGACCATTGAAAAGCCGCGATACAGAGGCAAAGAGATAACCCTTGAAGAGGCTCTTTTAAAACTAAAAGAGATGATTGCCTCATGCGATAAAAGCGAAGTCCTTCACTACCGCGGAAGCGGAAATTTTGCTTTGATGCAAGAGGTTACCGATCATTTTTTTGCTTCTTACGGAGCCGTTTTGACGGAGGGAACTCTTTGTGATGGAGCAGGTGAAGCGGGGATAATCGAGGGAAGAGGCAGCAATAAAAACATGCCAATTGGCGAAGTGGCAAAGTCTGAGGTTGTAATATTTTGGGGCAGAAACCCTCATACGACATCCAGCCATCTTCTGCCTCTTATAAAAGATAAAAAGATTATTGTTATAGACCCAATCAGGACTAAAATTGCAAAGAGTGCAGATCTATATCTTCAGATAAAGCCAAACACTGACCTCTTTTTAGCGATGCTGCTTAGTCGTTTTTTGCATATAGAAAACGGATGCGACGAAGAGTTTTTGGATGCACATGCAACTGATTATGAAGAGTACTATGAGTTAACGCAAAACATCAGGATAAAATCTGTTTTGGATCAGATAGGCGTATCTTTGGGGCAGCTTGGAGATATTTTAGCTATGGTAAAAGATAAAAGAGTTGCTATAGTGTGCGGTGTAGGAATTCAAAAGTACAGAGACGGCGTTGATGTTATGAGAGCTATTGACGCATTTGCCGCAATGCTTGGTCTTTTTGGCAAAGAGGGGTGCGGTGTAAGCTACCTTGGTGCCTCAAGAGAGGGCATAGAGTCGCCGTTTAACAAAAAGGCAAAAAAAATCTCAAAAGTGGATACGGCGTTTGCAGATTTTAAAACCGTTTTCATCCAAGGAGCAAATCCCCTCTCACAGATGCCAGATTCCCAAAGGGTAAGAGAGTCGATTGGCAAGGTTGAAAATGTTGTCTACTTCGGGCTTTATGAGAATGAGACGAGTGAAGTAGCCGATCTGATTATTCCTGCGAAAAGTTTTTTATACAAAGACGATGTCAGAACCTCCTATTCGCATAACGTTATGTCATTTATGCCAAAAGTTGCACAGAGTGACATCGGAATAAGCGAGTATGATTTAGCGTCTTATCTATGTAAAGAGTTTGGTGCTACACTTGAGAGTGAAGAGTTTTACCTAAAGCATTTTAAAAATTTTGCAGTTCAAAAGATTGATGGTCTATGGTATGTCGAAAAGAGAGAGGATGTGCCGTATAAAAACGGTTTTGATACAAAGACGAAAGAGTTTGTTTTTCAGGATGAGTTTGATGCTAAAGTTGATGAAGAGCAGAGCGGTTTTTATCTCATTACCTCCAAGAGTCCGACGAGTCTAAACTCTCAGTTTAACAGAGATGAGAAGGTCTACTTACACAGCTCTTTGGGGTTTGGTGAAGGGGAGATGGTAGTGATATCTTCAGAATCGGGCAGCGTTGCGCTTAAAGTAAAACATAATGATGATTTGCGAGATGATTGTGTTTTGATATACAGCGGGACAAGAGGCGTTAATAATTTAACAACTTCAAAACATGCACTCTACACAAAGAGTGCTATATTTCAAGAAAATAGGGTGGAGATAAAAAGATGAGCAATATAATGGATTTGGATAAAAAGTACGTTCTGCCGACGTACGCAAGAGCAGATGTTGAGTTTGTAAGGGGCAGCAATGCAAAGCTGTTTGACTCAGAGGGCAAAAAGTATATAGATTTTGCTTCGGGAATAGCGGTGTGCAGCGTAGGGCATGCAAATAAAAGAGTCAATGACGCAATATGCAAACAGATCTCAAATATTACTCATACTTCAAACCTTTACTATATTGCTCCGCAGGCTCGTGCGGCGCAGAAGATAGTTGAAGCAAGCGGATACGACATGAAGTGCTTTTTTGGAAACAGCGGAGCCGAAGCAAATGAGGGCGCTATAAAGATAGCGAGAAAGTTCGGTGAAAAAGACGGTGAGGTTAAGAGATACAAGGTCATAACACTTCAACACTCTTTTCACGGAAGAACGATTACAACGGTAAAAGCGACCGGTCAAGAGAAGATGCATAGCTATTTTGGACCTTATCCTGACGGCTTTGTCTATGCCGATGATATAAATCATGTAGCATCTCTTGTGGATGAGCATACATGTGCGGTTATGATTGAACTTGTTCAGGGCGAGGGCGGTGTTCAGCCGCTTGATAGAGAGTCTGTTCAAAAACTTGCAGCATTTTTAAAAGAAAAAAATGTGCTTCTCATTGTCGATGAGGTGCAAACAGGCATTTACAGAACAGGAAAGTTTTTGGCGTCAAATTACTATGACATAGAGCCTGACGTTGTAACGCTTGCAAAGGGTCTTGGCGGCGGCGTTCCTATCGGTGTCGTTATGACTACTTTAAAAGAGGTTTTTAGTGCAGGAGATCACGGCTCTACATTCGGTGGAAACTTTTTAAGCACTACAGCCGCATGTGAGGTTGTGGATATTTTAAACGAGATGAACGAGAGTGGAGAGCTTCAAGAAAGCATAGATTACTTTGATAGTGAACTAGAGAAGTTTTATGCTGCCCATAAGGATGTTTTTACTTCAAAAGTTGGCATTGGAATGATGTGCGGATTGCGTGTTAGGGATGCAGACACACTTACTAAAATAGTCTCAAAAGCAAGAGAAGAGGGTGCTATAGTTTTAAAAGCTGGACGTGATACTCTTAGACTTTTGCCGGCACTTACAATCACGAAAGAGGAAACAGATGAAGGCTTTAAAGCTCTCAATCGCGCTCTTAACTCTTTGTAGTACGCTACTTGTTTCAGAGGAAGAGCTAGATAGCTACATCTCTGAAAATAAAAAAGAGCAGTTTAAGTATGACTATGAAAAAAATGAGGCGGAGAGTTCAAAGCTTCGCGACTCATGGATTGCGCCTCTGAATTTAAACTACAACTATTCAAAAAGCAATCCGTATGAAAATAAGCAGACTCAACAGAGTGCGGCGATTGTGATGGATCAGCCTATCTTTAAAAGCGGCGGAATCTACTATGGGATTCAGTTTGCAGAGGCTTCGAGGATTTACTCAAACAATTTTACAGATGTTACAAAAAGAAAGTTGGCAAAAGAGGCAGTCTCACTTTTGATCCAGATAAAACAGATGGATTTGAAGATAAGCAAGCAGAAGCTGCAGATTGAGAATTCAGAGATTAATCTTGCGCAGAAAAAAGAGGATTATCTAAACGGTCAGCTTGATTCCGGTTTTTTAGACAGCGCAATAATTGAGAGAAACATTGTTATCCAATCGCTCTATGACATAGAGACAAACAAAGAGAGAGTTATATCAAAGTTCAATGCCATTAGTGATATGGAATATGATAATGCTTTTGTGCCAGAGCTAAAACTAATAACTCAAGAGGAGTTTTTAGAGAATAATATGGTTTTAAGCATGTCTCAAAGCGAGATAAACAAAAACAGATACAATAAAAATATTACAGTATCAAAATATCTTCCTCAAATCAATTTTGTAGCTGGCTATAATTGGAAAGAGAGTCAAAATCAGCAATTTACACCAGACTCACCAGCAATATCCAACGAAACTGATTACTATAACTATGGTATTAGAGCAACGTTGCCTCTTGATATAAACATTTTTAGAGATGTAGAGTCTTCAAAAATAGATTATTTAAAATCTGTGATTGTAATTGAGGATAAAAAACGAGAGCAAAAAGCAATCTTTGAACAAGTTATGCAAAATATAGATAATTTTGAGAAGAAAAAACAGCTGAGTGTTGAAAATAGAGATATATATGAGAAACTGCTAGAAGATACAAAAGCGCTCTTCAATGCCGGATATAAAACTCAGTATGATGTAGAGCTTTTACAAAACTCTGTGGAGATTCAAAAGATTGACGTAGAGATATATGAGATGGATAAACAGCTTGAGCTTCTGACACTTTATGAGATGTATAAAAATGATTAGAGATAGTAGATTTAGCGACTATATGTCGGAGTGGCTCTACGGCGAAGATGGCTACTACGCGACATACAAAGATATAGGCAAGGGCGGAGATTTTTACACCTCCGTCAGTACAAGCAAATTTTTCGGCGGAACTATCGCAAAGCATATTATCTCTTTGGTCGATGAGGGCTTTTTGGCGCAAGATGCGACAATATGCGAGATAGGCGCGCATCACGGCTATTTTTTGGCGGATGTTATAGAGTTTATCTACACACTGCGTCCTAAACTTTTAGAGAGCTTCAACTTTGTAATTATTGAGAGATTTGAGACACTTCAAGAGTTTCAAAAAAATTACTTTAATGAGAGTTTCGGAGATGCCGTTAAACTAACTCACTACAAATCACTAAACGAGCTGAAGTGTGAAAATGCCTTTTTTATAGCAAATGAGATATTTGACGCATTCCCATGTGAGCTCTACTATAAAGGTAAAAGTGCCAGAGTAGATACTCATGAAGTCATCTTTGACATGGATGATGAGTGGGTGGAGCAAAAAGCAAAAAAGTACCATAAAGACAGAGGCGAGATAGCCGTTGGTTACGAAGAGTTTGCTCATGAGATGGCTAGCGCGTGCGATAAGTTTGAGTTTATGAGTTTTGACTACGGAGAGATGCAGGCACGTCCCGATTTTTCGCTAAGAGTCTACTCAAAGCATGATGTTATCCCCTTTTTTGATGAAAATATAAAAAAAGATGAGCTATTTGCAAAGTCAGATCTTACATACGACGTGACGTTCGAACATGTAAAAGATGCTTATGAAAAGGCGGGAGTAGAGTTTATAGAGCTCAAAGCTCAGATGACAGCACTCGTGAATATGGGAATCTTAGAGCTTTTGGAGATTTTAAAAACAAAAGTGGATGAGAAGATCTACAAACAAGAGCTCGAGAAGGTAAAAATACTGATAATGCCCAATTTTCTTGGAGAAAGATTTAAAATGATACGCTTTAGAAAGAGTTGAAAACAAGAAGTGTCTAGCACTCCTTGTCTTTCTACATACTGTGAATTATCTTCATCAACTCTTCAGGTCTGTTTGAAGCTGTGATTGCGACCTCCTTTGAGATAACTTTTTTACGAAGCAGCACTAAGAGTTGGTCTGTCTGCGTTGTCATATTTGTCTCGTTCTGGTTTAGTTGCATTTGAGAATAGATCTGGTGAACTTTATCTTCTCTGATTAAGTTTTGAATAGCGGGATTTGCTATGAGAACTTCTTGCGTAGCAACTATTCCGCCTCCGATTCTAGGCATAAGAGATTGGGATATAACAGAAATAAGCGAAGACGCGAGCTGCGCTCTTACCTGCGCCTGTTCACCTGCATCAAAAACGTCAATAATACGGTTTATGGTTGCCGGTGCAGAGTTTGTATGAAGAGTTCCAAAAACTATGTGACCCGTCTCAGCGGCAGTAAGAGCAGCAGAAATAGTCTCTTTATCTCTCATCTCACCTACTAGAATAACATCTGGATCCTGTCTTAGTGCATATTTTAGTGCGGTAGCAAATGAACTTGTATCTGAGCCGACTTCTCTTTGTGAAAAGAGGGACTTAATGTTTGTATGAACAAACTCTACGGGGTCTTCGATGGTGATAATATGCTTGTTTACCGTAAGATTAATCTCATGAAGCATAGAAGCCAGAGTTGTAGACTTACCGCTTCCGGTAGGACCAGTTACGAGGATTAGCCCTTTTTCTCTCTTTACGAGCTCTTTAAAGATTGGGTTGTTGTTAAACTTCTCAAGCGGCGGAATATCGATAGGAATCATACGAAACGCACATGCAATACCCGCAATGGTTCTATAGTAGTTTGCACGAAAACGTCCGACATTCTCTAACTCAAAAGAGAAGTCAAGCTCATTTTTCTCTTCAAATATTTTCTTCTGCTTATCTTCAATAAGAGCATAAGCCATCTCTTCTATCTCTTTGGCGTGTAATATAGGAAGGTTAAGAGGTTTCAGCGACTTGTCAATTCTGATTTGCGGTTCACTTCCGGGAACAAGGTGCAAGTCTGAAGAGTCAAAGTGCAAAACACTCTTGAGCAGTTTTTTAATATCTATTGGTTTTTTAGTATCATCACTCATAACAGGTTTCCTTTGGTTTTATTAAATTTTACTATAATAGTACAAAAAAGCTACGTTAATCAATTATCTTTGGAACAATAAAAAAGCCATCATCGCTAAGAGGCGAATTTTTAAGTATGCTCTCGTTTATCTCCGCATTACAATACGCAATATCCTCTCTTAAAAGTGTTGCATCATCGCTCATCGCAAATTTAGCATCGACACCATCAGTATCTAATTCACTTAAATTATCTACAAAGCTTACGAATTCAGAGAGTTGATTTATGATCTCTTCTCTTTTATCATCAGAGACTTTTAAAAACGATAGTTTTTCGAGCCTCTCTAACAGTTTGTCATCTACTTGCATCCAGTCATCCTCTACTATTATGGGCTTAGTATCTGCCCTTTTGTAGATTGTAGCAAAAAAAATCTATCTATTTGATGAAACTTTAACAAACTATGCGATATTATTTTGAACTTTTGGAAAATTGTTAATTAAAAAGGAATATTTTTGAGCTTAAAAGAGAATATAAACATGGTAAAAGAGGAGTTAAACTCCGAAGAGAAGTTTTTTGAAAAAGCGGTCATGACTGAGAAGTTTGTAAAAAAATATAAAAACATTATGATAGCTTCAGTTGTTGCAATAGTTCTGGTAGTAGGAGCAAATATCGCATATAACATAAATGAAGAGGGTAAGGTTTCAGCTGCAAATGCGGTGCTTTTGAAGTTACAGTCAGACCCGAGTGACGCCGCTGCCCTTTCAGAGCTTAAAAAATTAAGTCCAAACCTACATGACGTATGGCTATACTCACAAGCTATAGCCAACAGTGATATTGAGCTGCTTAAGGGCTTGAAGAGCTCAGATGCCATGATTATAACTGATTTGGCAAAGTATGAATTGGCACAGGATGCTGCTTCTCTTGAAGAGTATGCATCAAAACAAAATGCAATATACAGAGACCTTGCACTGGTAAAGAGTGCGGTAATGCTACTGAATGAAAACAAGGCGGATAAAGCAAGAGCGGTTCTCTCAAAAGTCTCAGCAGAGTCATCTTTAAATGAGTTGGTATCTGTTCTTAAGCATTATGGAGTGAATTAATATTTTGAAAATTTTACATATAGCAATAATTGCATCTTTACTATTTGCTTTTAGCGCATGTAGCTCCAAAGAGGTTTTTAAACCTGCGGAGGTCAAAGATGATTGGGAGTATTGCGGAGGCAGTGACGTAACTATCGAAGGAGTCGCCTCTGAAGCGGCACTCGTAGAGGATAGAAAGGTTCTGGCAAAAGGCAGAGTCCTTGATGTTATAATTCCCGAGGATCAAAAGCTTTTGGGTTACAGCGACGGGTGGGTAATGAGCGCGGACATCGACGGCAATCTAACACTTCAATACGCTACCGATAACAAAATGGTTGAGAAGTTTAATTTAAAAAGAACGATAGCAACGGCAGGCATAAAAGATGACCTTCTAGCAGTTCTTTTTGCAAGCAATGAGATGGCACTTTACTCCATAGCCGATAAATCACTTCTGTTAAAAGAGCAGGGCGATGCCCCGATAGTGGTAAATTCAAAGATTGTAAAACCTTCTATAAAGGATGATTTAGTTCTCTTCTCAACACTTGATGGAAAAGTAGTTATTATAAACTCACAAACCAAGAAAAAGTTAAGAACGGTAATCGTGAGTTCCGAAGAGCACTTTAACAATATTATATATTTCAATCTTTTAGACAACAAAATCATTGCCGCTACAGGACACAAAATACTCTCTCTGGGAGAAAAAGAGATCAGAACTGATTTTGACATAAGAGATGTTGTCTCTGATGATAAAAATATCTATATAGCAACAAAGCAGGGCGAGATAATATCCCTAAATTCAGATCTGCAAAAAAATGCGTCGGCAAAGTTTCCATTTGCACACTTCTTAGGAATGATAGTTCACAATCAGAAGCTGTACGCTTTAGAAAAAGAGGGCTATATAATAGAGCTTTCAAAAGATTTATCTGAGCATGCCGTTTATGAAGTAAGCATAGATGATGGATATGTCTATATTGATGGAAAAATTTTCTTTGTGGGCGATGAGTATATCTCGGTAGAGTAAGCGATGTCAAATGAGCTAGAGGCTTTTATAGAGTATATAAGTGTTATAAAGGCTCTTAGTAAAAAGAGTGTTGAGGCGTACAGAAGCGACTTAAATGCTCTTGAAGAGACTCTTGGCAAGCCGCTTATAGCGCTAGACTCCGCGCTGCTCTTTAGCGCTCTTGGTGTATACAAAAACAAAAGAACGCTCAATCGAAAACTCTCTTCGGTAAACGCCTTTTTCGATTTTTGCTATAAAAACCGATTTTCAGATGAAAAAACTAAACTAAAATTCTCAAAAATACCAAAACTTCTTCCAAAATTTCTCTCATTTGCCGAGATTCAAAACGGGTTAACTCTTATAGACAGAACCACTCTTAGCGGAGTTCGGGATTATGCGCTGATTCTTTTTTTATACGCTACGGGCACAAGGATAAGCGAATGTCTGGCTCTAAAAAGAGAGGATATTGAGGGCGAGTGGCTTCGCGTCAGGCATGCAAAAGGCGAGAGGGAGCGTATGGTTCCCATAGCAAAAGTTGCCATTAAAGCCCTGCAGAGTTACTTGGATGAGAAGAAAAGAGATGACGGATTTGTCTGGTCCAACTACAAGGGCGGGAGACTTAGCCGTATATCTGCATATAAAACCACTCAAAAATATTTGGGAGTATCACCGCATATTTTGCGTCACTCCTATGCTACTTCACTAATATCAGGGGGAGCAGATTTGCGTGTAGTTCAGGAACTCTTGGGACATGCCTCTCTTTTAACCACGCAAATATATACGCATATTCAGAAACAAGATCTCAAAGAGACTGTTGAAGTGTGTCACCCGATGGCAAGGGAGAGCTTATGAACAGAGTAAAAAACAGTTTTTTCTCCAGAGCTTTTTGGGAGTCGCTTTTTTTCGTGCAAAACAAGTGGCATCAGCATGGAGTTTTACTCCATACGCTTCGTGTTTTATACTATATCTTAAAAGATGGAGAGTTTAGGTTTTTTGCAGCCGGAGTTCTTCACGATATAGGCAAGCCGATTTGTGCTTATAAAAAGGATGATGAGGATGCAGAGTTCGGCGAGTATAGCTTTAGCGACCACGAAGAGAGAAGCTACGAAATAATCAAAAATTGGTCCTTTATAAGTGAGTATACGAAGCGGATAGTGCGCTATCACTATCTTATAAGAGATATTAAAAAAAGCAAAGAAGAAGATATGCCAAGATATGAGAGAAAGAAAAAGATCTGGGATAGTCTGGATTTAGATCTGAAAAAAGATTTGGAAAAATTTTTGTTCTATGATGACTTGGGTAAAGGAAAAAAAAGAAGATGAGCTTCCCTTTAAAATTAGCACAAATGTAACAAAAAGAGTGTAAAATTTATTTTTATTTAAGATAGAAGGCTTGTGATGAAAAAAATTATCCCTTTATATTTAGTTTTGATGTTAGTTGTGTTAATTGTAATAATCTTTTTTTCTTTGGGTGTATCCAAGAAAATGGTTGTCGTGAAAGATGGAAATATCAAACAGATTCCAATTGAAATGCAAGTCGGAGTATATCAAGATGCTGATTGCGGTATGGTTATTGATGAGCTAAAAGACGCCTCTCAGGTTATTATAAAAAGCGGAAAGAGTTGGTTTTTTCATGACCACGGCGGATTTGTTAAATGGCTCGAAGATAAAGAGTTTAGAGATAGTGCAAAAATCTGGGTGATGAGCAGAGACACAAAGAAATGGATAGACGCTAGAGAGGCTTTTTACTCACAAACTGATGAAACTCCGATGAGGTACGGTTTTGGTGCTTATGAAAAAAGAGAAGAAAAGTTTATCGATTTTGATACAATGCGTCTGAGAGTTTTAAGAGGCGAGACCTTGCAAAATCCTGCGATTAGAAAACAACTTTTAGGAAAACAGTAAAAGAGAATGGAAACGGTAAATATCTTAAGCATTATAAGCATCGCTTTTTTGGGTTCGTTTGGACACTGCATTGGGATGTGCGGCGGCATTGTTTTAGCATATTCGACCATAAAAATTGACCCTAAAAGCTCAAAAGTCTCACAATCCACGGCGCATCTGCTCTACTCGTTTGGAAGGGTTTTTACCTACTCTATTTTGGGTGCGATTTTTGGGACACTTGGCGGTGTTGTGACCTTTAGCAATACGGCAAATGGCATATTGCTTATTGTCGCAGGTATAGCTATGGTCTTGGCAGGTCTCTCTTTAATGGGCAAGATTAAGTTTCTTACCCTCATTGAACACTCATTTTCATCATCACCGTTCTATAAAGATATGTTTAAAAGAGTTTTAAACTCCAAATCAAATTTTAGCTTTTTTACTCTTGGCATGTTAAACGGTCTTTTGCCGTGTGGATTTGTCTACTTTTTCGCTATAACAGCGGCAAGTACGGCAAGCCCTCTTTATGGCGCTATGGTTATGGCAATATTTGGTCTAAGTACAATTCCTGCAATGTTTTCGCTTGGATTTTTGGCATCGCTCTCAAGTGCTACAAACTTTAGAAATATGATGATGAGTCTATCCTCTTTTGCGGTAATTGTTTATGGTATATATACTCTTTACGACGGGTATGACTATATTGTCAGAGCTGAAAAAACACTAACAGAGTGCCATAGTAAATAAATTTTATATTTAAACTGCTATAATAAGTGTTAAAAAAAGGGTATCAACTTTGAAGAGTTCAATTATTGATAGCATAAAATCACTTCCTCCTCTCTCTACTACGATTATAGAGATAAACAAAATTTATGCCGATGAGAATTCGACTATAAAAGAGATGGCAAAAGTCATAGAGCATGACCCTATGGTTATTGCCAATATCCTTAAAATAGCAAATTCCCCGCTTTACGGATTTGGTAAAGAGATTAAAAATGCCGCTCAGGCGGTAAGTCTTTTTGGAATGAATATGACCCGCTCCATAGCGGTAGGAAACTCAATCAAAAAACTTTTAAATGTGGATATGCAGCCATACCGTATAACATCTGAAGAGTTTGCAAAAACATCTTCACTTCAAGCAGCATTGATGTTTAGCTGGTATAGAAAAATAGACAGACATAAAGCAGAAGAGCTCTACCTTGCTGCTTTTTTGCAAGAGACGGGGAAAATTCTCATCGCCAGCGAAGTTATTCAAAATGATGAAGCAATTAGCTTTGCGAGTGAAATTGAAAACTCTAATAATATTGCTGTGGTTGAGAAAGCTTACTCTGATGCAACATCCGCAGAAGTGACTGCGCTGGTCTTTAAACATTGGGGATTTGACTCCAATTTTATAGAGATGATTAAATACTCCGACAATCCTTCGGCAGCTCCCGATAATATAAAAGAGTATTCAGCGGCTCTAAACATAGTAAAAACAATAGTGCCTGTTAACAAGCCATTTTCTGATATCTCTATCAATTTCGGACTCAAAAAAGCTGCAGATGCAGGTTATGATATTGCCATCTTACAAGAGGCTATCTCTCAGTTTACGGATAAACCAGAGGAATGAGTAAAACAGTTACTATAATTGATACGTTTGGTTTTTTCTTTCGCAGTTTTTATGCACTTCCGCAATATCTTAAAAATGCTCAGGGTTTTCCTACAGGACTCTTGACCGGTTTTACAAACTTCATCTCTACACTTCAAAAACAGCATGACAGCGATTACCTTATCTTTGCAATAGACTCTAAAGGTTCTACTTTTAGAAATGAGATAGATGCAAACTATAAAGCACACAGAGTCGCTCCTCCGGAAGAGCTTATGATGCAGCTGCCAATCGCTATTGAGTGGATAAACAAGATGGGCTACAAAACGCTAGGACGCGCGGGGTATGAAGCGGATGATATAATCGCTACCGTCGTGCACTTTGCCAAAGAGAAGGGCTACAATGTAAGAATAGTCTCACATGACAAAGACCTCTTTCAGCTTATAGATGACGGCAAAGTTGTTTTGGTTGATGCTATAAAGAAAAAAGTGATGGATGAGGATGCATGTCTAGAAAAATACGGCATATCTCCAAAACAGTTTATAGATTATCAGGCAATTTTGGGCGATTCGGCGGATAATATCCCCGGTGTTAGAGGGATAGGAAAAGTCGGAGCCGAGAAGCTTCTAGTAGAGTATAAAACTCTTGAGAACATCTATGCAAATATAGATGAAGTAAAACCTCCCGGTATTCAGAAAAAGCTCATAGAGTTTAAAGCAGATGCCTACAGATCAAGAGAGCTTGTAACTCTAAGAGACGATGTGTTAGAGAGCTTTGATTTCCAAGATTATAAGATGGATGTAAAACACCCTTTTTTAAATATATATGACGAACTTGTAAAATATGAGCAAAATTCAATACTAAGAACTCTGCAGGCAAAAAATATGGTGAGTGATGAGACGCACCAAAAAGCGGTTGCAAAGATAGAGACTCAAATACAAAACGACAAAAAACTAGACTTTAAAACAACTCTTATCACGGACGCAAAAGAACTTCACAGAGTATTGAATGTACTGGATAAAGAGACGATTGTCGCTTTTGACACGGAGACTACGGGGCTTGATTATGAGAATGACTCTTTGGTCGGCTTTAGCTTTAGTTTTAATAATAACGAAGGGTTCTATGTTCCGATTGCCCATTTTTACCTTGGAGTGCCCCAGCAGATAAGTCGTGATGATGCCCTAAAGGCTATAAGAAAGATATTTGAGTCACATGTAGTCGGGCATAATATAAAGTTTGATCTACATTTTGTCTGTAGATTCTTGCAAGAGAGCAAATTAGAGATTTTTGCCGACTCGATGATACTTGCTTGGCTTGTAGACCCCGAAGGAGCGCTCTCTCTCGACAAGCTCTCTGACAAGCTTTTAGGGCATCAGATGCTCTCTTTTAAAGAGACGGTAAAAAAGGGTGAGACATTTGCAGGCGTTGCGCTTGAAGATGCGTGTAACTATGCTGCCGAAGATGCCGTGATAACTCTTAAGCTTTACCATCTGCTTTTAGAAAAACTCTCCCTTCAGGGTGCGAAACATCTTATAAAAGAGGCAACAGAGGTTGAGTTTCCTTTTATTGGAACGCTTCTTAAAATGGAGAGAGAGGGCATAGCTCTTGATAGTGCATTTTTAGAGAAGTTTTTAGTTGAGGTAAAAGAGACTCTAAATGAGTTGACAGGCAAGATTTACGCTTTGGCAAATAGAGAGTTCAACATCAACTCCACGCAGCAGCTCGGTGTTGTACTTTTTGAGAACTTGGGTCTTCCTACCGGCAAAAAAACAAAAACCGGATACTCGACAAATGAGCAGGTTCTAAGTTCACTAAAAGATGAACATGAGATAATTCCTCATCTTTTGGAGTATCGTGAAGTATATAAGCTTTTCTCAACCTATATAGAGCCTCTTATAAAGCTGAGTCGCGAGGATAAAGAGGGGCGTATCCACACCTCTTTCGTACATACCGGAACTGCAACGGGAAGACTTAGCTCAAAAAATCCAAACTTGCAGAATATTCCTACAAGAACAAAATTGGGCACAAAAATAAGAGAAGCGTTTGTTGCGCCAAAGGGTAAAAAGCTTATCGGCATAGACTACTCCCAGATTGAGCTTAGACTTCTTGCGCACTTTACTAAAGATAAAGTTTTGGTGGATGCGTTTAAGAGCGACAAAGATATACACCGCCAAACAGCGGTCGCTCTTTTTGGCGAGGATGAAGCAGATGCAAAAAGAAACATTGCAAAAACCGTAAACTTCGGGCTTCTTTACGGCATGGGGCAGAAAAAACTATCCGAGACTCTTGACATAACTACAAAAGAGGCAAAAGAGATAATAGAGAAGTACTTTAACAGCTTTCCGAGTGTCAGAGCCTATTTCCGCCAAATAGTCGAAGATTCAAAAGAGATGGGATATGTAGAGACTCTTTTGGGGCGCAGAAGATACTTTGACTATAAAAATGCTTCGCCGATGTTTAGGGCAGCTTATGAGAGAGAGTCTGTAAACACGGTTTTTCAGGGGAGTGCAAGTGACCTTATAAAACTGAGTATGAATAAGATTCACAGAGTAATCGAGGATGAAAAACTTGATGCAAAGATGCTTCTTCAGATACATGATGAGCTTATTTTTGAGGTAGATGAAGAAAAAGCCGACTCTTTGGGAGAGAGATTTAAAGAGATTATGGAGAGCATAATGGAGCTGGGTATTCCTCTAAAGACAAGCATGAATATCGGAGATAACTGGAGTGAGTTAAAGTAGTGCTGCATGTTAAAACAGTATAAAGAGGCGATTGAGAAGAGCAATATAATCTCAAAAACGGATGTAAATGGAATAATCACATTTGTAAATGATGAGTTTTGTGAAATCAGCGGATACTCAAAAGATGAGCTTCTTGGCAAAAACCACAACATTGTAAGACACCCTGATGTAGATAGCAAAAAATTTGAACTTCTTTGGGAGACTATAAAAAACAAAAACATATATAAAGCTACCGTTAAAAACCTTGCAAAAGACGGCAGCACATTCTACGTAAATACGACAATAATCCCGATTCTTGATGAGAGCCAAAAAATAGTCGAATATATAGCTATAAGATACGACGCAACTAAAGAGATGCTCTTAAGAGAAGAGCTATTGAAAAAAGAGGCTCAGTATGAGGAGCTAAACAGAAGTTTAGAGAAGATGGTGGAGGAGCAGACCAGAGAGTTAAAAGAGTTAAATCAGACGCTAGAGCAGCGTGTGCAAGAGGAGATTGCAAAAAATGAGGAGAGGCAGCGTGTTATGTTCTGGCAATCACGACATGCAAGTCTTGGTCAGATGCTTGCAAATATTGCACATCAGTGGAGACAGCCGCTTACGGAACTCTCTTTGGCGATGTTTAACATCAAAAAGGCTCTGCAAAACGGCAGTGAGGATGATGTAACAAAGTTTTATGCAGAGAGTAAGCATATTATAAAAAACATGTCTGAAACCATAGATGATTTTACAAACTTTTTCTCTCCAGATAAGGAGAAGTACTATTTTAATATAAGCGAGAGCATCCAAGAGTCGATTGTACTTTTAGAGAATATGATAAATGATGAGATGATAATAATAAAGACGGATTTTGAAGATATTGAGGTGTTGGGGATTACAAATGAGCTAACGCAGGTCATAATAAATCTTATAAACAACTCAAAAGATGCGTTTATCCATAACAGTATTCTTCTTAGAGAGATAGCCATCACGACAAAAAAAGAGAACAGTTTTGCCGTTATAGAGGTGCAGGACAATGCAGGCGGAATAGCTAAAGAGAATCTAGAGAAGATTTTTGAGCCCTATTTTACGACAAAACATAAGAGCCGAGGAACCGGTTTGGGACTTTTTATGTCAAGAATGATTTGCGAGCAGGGGCTTGGCGGAACTCTCGATGTTAAGAGTAAAAAAAACTCTACGACATTTAGCATAAAAATTCCATTGAGGTAATATGAAAAACAGAGCGTTAAAAGAGATTAAGGTTTTGCTTGTAGAGGATGAAGAGAATCTCGCAAGGCTTTTAAAAGAAGCAATCGGCGATAACTTTCACAGTTTTATTGTGGCGACAGATGGAGTAGAGGGGGTAGAATTTTTTAAAAAAATCAAACCAGATATTGTTATAACCGACATTATGATGCCCAGACTATCGGGGCTTGATATGGCAAAAGAGATAAAGCAGATAAGTCCCAAAACCCCCATCATAATTCTTAGTGCATTTAGTGAGAAAGAGAAGCTCTTTAGCGCGATAGACATCGGAATAAACAAATACTTCTTAAAGCCTTTTGATCCGGATGAAGTTTTGGAGTATATAGAGAGTATAACTCCAAAAATAGGAAAAAAAACTATAAAACTGGGAGAAGGATTTGTTTTTAACAAAGGTACAAATTCGCTTTATAAAAATGAGAGATATGTAGCACTCTCTAAAAACGAGGCAAAATTTTTAGCTCTTTTGCTTGAGGGTAAAAACAGAGTCGTTGATGATATAGAGATAAAAGAGAGCCTCTGGGGCGAAGATGTGAGCGATGAGAGAGTAAGAACATTTATTAGAAGATTTAGAGCCAAAATCTCAAAAAAATTGATAAAAAATGTAAAAGGTGTCGGCTACCAACTCTCTTTTAACGAAAGTTAGTTCTCTCTATTTTTGGCTTATAGTGTGGGTCTTTACCCTCGATGGTCCATAGTTTTTTGCTAAGATAGCTTATGGCATCATGAAAATTCTCATTCACATGCTCCCAGAAATCAAGCGTTGAAAACTCTTTTTTTAGCAACTCTTTTTCATGCTCGAAACTTTGCATACTATCCAGTTTAGGTACGGCAACAGTGCTGTTTGTCTCCAGATTTGCCAAAACCCACAAAGATAAAAACTCTTCGCTGCAGTGAATTAAAACATTGCTTGCATACTCTTCAAAATCCCTCTCTCCGCTAAGTTCAAATAGTTTTATGACAAGTGATACCGTCTCATTGAGATGAACAAAGGGAACCATCGAGAAGAGTTGGCGTCCCACCGATGCTCCGTTTGAGTGTAGAGCGCCGAGAAATATTCTGGCTCCACCTTCGGTATCTCCAAAGTTGTTCGTTTTAAGACCTATTAGACCGATGTCGGTGTGTCTATGTCTGCCACAACCCTTTGCACACCCTGAAAAACCTACCTGTATGCGATGCTCATTAATTTTTTCAAGCGGCAGGTAAGATGTCTCATCTTTAATGCTCCAAACAGCGTAAGGGCAGAGGTTTCCTGCACATGCGACCACCGTTTCACTGAGCGCTTTTGATTTTAGAGGGGAGGAGGGCTCTTTTAATCCTAAAAGATAGATGTTTTGGTCTATTCCAAATCTTATTTTGAGGCTGTTTTTCGTTGCAAAGTCGGCAATCTCTTTTATCTCGTTTGTAGTAAGTCTTGAAAAATCGGTTTGGTAGCAAAAAGCGTAGGTACCGTCTTTGAGTTTATGAAACTCTGAGAACTCTTTTTTCTCAAGTATCAATTCGCCTTCGCTTTGAAAATCTTTACTGTACTCTTTTTGGATATGCGCTTTAAGCCCATCCATGCCAATCTCTTCAATCATATGAAAGATGCGAGTTTTAGCACGAGAGAAGCGTGAACCGTGAAGATAAAACGCTTCTACAAAAGCTTTGAAGAAATCAAACACTTCATCTTTTAGCAAAAAGATATCTGCGCTTTTTGCTACTTCTGTATTTTTTCCGCCCATGTAGACATTAAACCCGAAAACTCCATCTTTTTTTGCCAAAGCAAAATATATGTCGTTTGCAAAAAATGAGGTTACGTTTGTACGGTTACCGGATATTCCTACAGATACGCGGCGAGGAAGCATTCCGACATAGCGCGGATTTTTGATGATGTAGTCGTGCATCTGCATAACTATAGGGTATGCCTCTATCTCACAGAGCTCTCCATACCCGTCATAAGGGTCTGTTACTATATTTCTAACATTATCCCCAAAGCTTTGCCATGTAGTCACTCCAAGAGCGTTTATGCGTTTATGAATCTCCAAAACATCATCAACATCTACGTCGTGAAGCTGTATGCCCGATCTTGCCGTGAGTATAATGGTCAAGTCATACTCATCTACAATGTCAGCTATCTCTTGAAACTTCGGGGCACTTATCTCTCCGCCGGGAATGCGTATGCGTATAGTAAACTCATCTTCTAAAAAGTTGGTGTTAAAGATCCCAAAATCTTGAAGATAAAACCTGTCAGCTTCATTTAGGCTCTCAAAATCGATATTATCAAAATCTTTATAGTACTCAATTGGTTTTAGTTGAGCTTTGTAGCGCTCTCTTTTATTTAGCTTGTTTTCCATGCCTGTATTCTACCTAATAATTAAAATAAATTCTCTTGATATTGGTCATTTTGAGTTGTTGTAATTCGTATTCTTTTTCTCGTTAAAATACATTTTCTTATATAAAGGGGCAACAAATTATGAAAAAATTACTTCTATTATCGTCACTCTTTACGTCGATTGTTTATGCGCATGAGTGTAAATATACTCTAACTGTCGATCTAGATATCAACAAGGGTCTGCTTGATGGCAGAGCCCTTATCTCCACCGACCATCCAACAATCTCCCTGCTTGACACTAAGGCGAATATATCAGAGATTAAAGGGGCATCGCTTAGTGTGGAAAAAAATATTCCAACTCTTGTAAAACAAAATCAAAACGAAGATGTAGAGATATCATTTACGCATAAGTTTGACTTAGTTAATTCAGATGTGGTTTTGCTTGAGAGTTGGTATCCAAGAATCGACATGATGTGTAAATATGAAACAGTAGTTTTAAATCCTGAGATTACGGCAATTGTTGAGGCTACAACAACTAGGATCAAAGACGGTGCTACTCATTTTACATTTGATTATCCTCTTGATAGAGTAAATCTTATAGCGTCAAAAGATTATAAAGTAAACTCTAAAACCACAAAAAACGGCTTGAAGTTATCTACATATTTTTATTCTGAGAACCAGCAATTGAGGGAGAAGTACTTTAAAAAGAGCGAGGAGTACTTTGAACTCTACAGAGATCTCTTCGGGTTTTTGCCGTACAACAACTTCTCTATCGTAGAGACGCAGTTTCCGGCGGGATATTCGATGCCGACATATACTCTAATAGGCAAGCAGATTGTTGATAAAGAGTATGTTTTAGAGAGTTCACTGGGACATGAGATTGCCCATCAGTGGTTTGGAAACTATGTTTATGCTCCAAAGAAAGGAAATTGGATTGAGGGGATGACTACTTACTATGCCGACTATCTCTATGCAAAAAAAGCTAAAAAAGAGGTTGATTATAGAAAAGATATGCTTATAAAGTATGACTCCTATGTAAACGCACATAATGAAATAGCGCCGATAGATTTCGAGCATAAAACGCAAAATTCAAAAAATGCAATAGGCTATGAAAAATCTGCTTTTTTCTTCTATATGCTGGAGCAAAAAATAGGAGAGAGGGCATTTCATGAGGGAACAAAAATACTGCTTCAAGAGTACCCTTTTAAAATCGCCACATATGATAATTTAAGAGAGGTTTACGAGAAGAGTTCAAATCAAAAACTAGAGACCTTTTTTAAAAATTGGATCTATGAAAAAGGGACATTGGACTTCTCTATAAACAACACAAGTTTGATGTTTATAGAAAATAGATATCTGCTTGAGTTTGATATGCTAAGCAACAATAAGGCTGAGTACATTCCTATTTCAATCTGTTCAAATAAAGAGTGCCTAACTACGAAAATAGACCTTAAAAGCAAAAAACAGCATTTTGAACTGGATATGGAACCCGTAAAAATAGTTATAGATGAAAACTATGAGCTTTTTAGAAGACTTACTCCTCTTGAGGCGCCTCCCGTCATCTCCAAAATTATTGATGGAAACGCCATTGTTGTAATAGATAGAGCAGATGAGGAGAAATTCTCAAAGTTTAAAATGATATTTAAGAATTTCAAATATGCCGATGAAGTGAAATATGATGAGATTAAAGCTAATAATATATTTATCTTAGGTGCGAAAAACTCTCTTTTAAACCAAATATCGATTCCTTTTGAGATGCAAGGCGATGCAAAGATAGAGCTGTTTAAAAATCCTCTAAACAGTGCTTATGTTGTTGGAGTTTTTGAGATGGAAAAACTATCAAGATCTATTTTTTATAGGTTGAGACATCTTGGAAAATACTCCAAAGTTGTTTTTGAAGGCGAAAAAATTGTAGAAAAATCAACAAAAGAGTCTCAAAAGGGGATAGTTTACAATATCAACGGCGACTCTTACGCCATAAAACCTGCTACAAAAAATCTAAATGATGTTGTTGATGAGATAGCAAAAAACAGGGTTGTATATATCGGAGAGAAACATACAGAGTTCTCAAGCCATCTAAATCAGCTCAAAATCATTAAAGCGATGTATAAACAAAACCCAAAACTAGCAATTGGAATGGAGATGTTTCAGCATCAGTTTCAAAAACATCTTGATGATTTTATAGCGGGAAAAATCAGTGAAAAAGAGATGATTGCAAAAACTGAGTATTTTAAGAGATGGAAGTATGATTATGAGCTTTACCGTCCGATTATACTTTTTGCAAAAGCCAAACGCATACCTATCGTAGCGCTAAATATAGATAGAGAGATTACAAAAAAAGTTGTAAATGGAGGTTTTGATTCGCTCTCAAAAGAGCAGCTTGAAGTGATTCCGGATTCGATTAATTTTGAAAACTCAAAGTATAGGGAGCAGCTAAAAGGCATCTTTGGTATGCATGAGTCAAAGAGTTTTAAAAATTTTGACGAGTTTTATCATGCGCAGCTTCTTTGGGATGAGTCAATGGCAAAGAATATGGCAGAGTTTATGAACAAAAATCCTGAGTACTCAATGGCAGTATTAGCCGGTAACGGGCATGTTATGCACGGTCACGGAATTCCAGACAGGGCAAAAAGAAGAGGAGTCTCGGATTATATAATAGTACTAAACTATACAAATCCGGAACCTGGTGTGGCGGATTATCTGCTTTACCCATCCGCAGTAACTACAAAAAAAGCAAAAAAACTCGGTATCTATTTTGAAGAAAATGAGAACTTAGAGGTAAAAAAACTAGTTGATGACTCTCCTGCACAAAAAGCCAAGATAGAAGCAAAAGATAGAGTCGTTGCAATTGATGGAACTAAGGTAGAGAGTATATCTGACGTTAAAACAGAGCTTGCTTTTGCCAAAGATTCGCTAAACGTCACGCTTATGCGAGACTCCAAAAAAATCGAGGTTACGTTAGATTTATCGGAGTAAAGTTAGAGGTTATCTAAAAATGATCTCTAAAGTATCATGCAAGAGAGTTCTGTCAAACTTGCCCTTTGGAGCACTAAGTCCTGCAATATTTACGCCCGTGTCTAAAAACTCCTGAATGTAGAGTGGAGTCTTGTAGCCGCGCTCTTGTAAGTCAGCCATAATAGTGTTTATGTCATTTGCGTCAAGCAGGTCTGCATGAAGCGTTGTTCTTGCTTCAAATTCTATACCGTTCTCTATTAGATAATCGAGAGTTTTAGAAAATTCATCAAATTTGTTTGAGTGCGTTATTTGGGTGAATTTTGTTTCTGGTGCTTTATAGTCAAGCGCTACATAATCTAAAAGATTTAGCTCAACGAGCTCTTTGATATGCATAAAATTTGTACCGTTTGTATCGAGTTTTATCTTAAAGCCAAGCTCTTTTATCTTGGAGCAAAATGGAGCCAGTTCGTAAGATGATGCTTCTCCGCCGGATATTACAACCGCTTCAAGCAGATTTACTCTTGTTTTTAAAAAATCGAGGATGTCTTTATAGCTGTATTTGCCATCTTTGGCAAAAACTATATCTTTGTTGTAGCAGTAATCGCATCGCATATTGCACCCACTAAACCACACTATACAAGATAGGTGGTCGGGATAATCCAAGTGGGTGAATGATGTCAAATCATAAATAACCTTAGCACTCAGAGAACTGTTTTCTTTGTCTGTGCTCACCGGTTTTCCCTACGTTGAAACTCTCAACAGGTCTATGATAACCCATAACTCTTGTGTAAACCGTACATTTTTGTCTCTTGTCTTTTAACATAGTTAAAGCTTCATTTTTACTCATTTTTTCACCTCCTTTTTAAGATGCAATAGTTATATCGCTAAGTAATTCTTCGTCACACTTTGGACAATACTCATGCTCGCCTGCAATATATCCGTGTTTTGGACATACAGAGAAGAGAGGAGTAACCGTGATATACGGCAGTCTAAAGTTTGTTATTACATTTTTAACCAGTTTTCTGCAAGCCTCTGTTGAGCTGATTTTCTCCTGCATGTATAAGTGAAGAACCGTTCCGCCTGTATATTTGCACTGAAGATCATCTTGAAGAGTCAATGCCTCAAATGGGTCATTTGTTAAATCAACAGGAATTTGAGACGAGTTTGTATAGTAGATGTTTTCGCCCATTCCCGCTTGGAGGATAGAGTCACCGTAGCGTTTCTTATCCTCTTTTGCAAATCTGTATGTAGTTCCCTCAGCAGGAGTAGCCTCTAGATTATAAAGATTTCCTGTAGCCTCTTGGAACTCTACCATTTTGTCTCTCATGTAGTTTAGAATCTCAGTTGCAGACTCTATTCCTCTGCTGTCACTTATGTCATAGCTATCGCTTGTAAAATTTCTAATCATCTCATTCATACCATTAACACCAATGGTTGAGAAGTGATTTCTAAATCCTGGCAAGTATCTTTTTGTATATGGAAAAAGTCCTCTGTCATACATCTCTTGAATAAATACGCGCTTCTTCTCCAGAGTAGATTTTGCATGTTCCATAAGTTCATCAAGACGTTTGTAGAGACCCTCTTTGTCGCCTTTGTGAAGGAAACCTAAGCGAGCCATATTGATAGTAACAACACCGATTGAGCCGGTCATCTCGGCTGAACCGAAGAGTCCGCCTCCACGCTTTAGAAGCTCACGCAGGTCTAACTGCAAGCGGCAACACATTGAACGCACATGCCCAGGTTTGTATGCCTCAGGGTTTTCTACTAAATTTCCGTTTTCGTCTCTTTTGAATTGTGAGCCGATAAAATTTTGAAAATATGATGAGCCTATTTTTGCCGTATTTTCAAATAAAATGTCCGTGTTCTCGCCGTACCAGTCAAAATCCTCTGTAATATTTACGGTAGGAATCGGGAATGTAAAGGGCTGCCCCGTTAAATCTCCCTCCGTCATAATCTCATAATACGCTCTGTTTATAAGGTTCATCTCTGGTTGAAAATGCTTATATGTCATCTCTTCAAGAGATGAAGCACCTCTTTGTTTTGCCATCTCTTCAAGCTCACTGTCTAAAATATTTTTAAAGAGATGAAGTTGCATAGATGTAGGAGTCTGCTCTTTTAAATCCTCAGGAACACTCCAGTCAATCGTAATATTGGTAAAAGGAGATTGTCCCCAACGCGCTGGTACATTGAGATTGTAGACAAAACTTCTAATCGCTTTTTTTATCTCATAAAACGGCAGTTTATCTTTGAAAACATATGGAGCCAGGTATGTGTCAAATGAGCTGAATGCTTGAGCGCCCGCCCACTCTGATTGAAGAATTCCCAAAAAGTTTGCCATTTGACCTAGTGCTTCGCGAAAATGTTTTGGTGCGCTGCTCTCAACTCTTCCTCTAACTCCGTTAAAGCCCTCATCCAAGAGAACTCTAAGGCTCCATCCCGCACAATATCCTGTTAAACAATCTAGGTCATGAATATGGTAGTCGCCGTTACGGTGAGCATAACCTTCCTCTTTTGAGTAGATTTTGTCAAGCCAGTAGTTTGCAATGACCTTACCGGCAGTGTTGTTTACAAGACCTGCATTTGAGTAACCGGTGTTTGAGTTGGCTTTTATACGCCAATCAGTTCCTCCGATATACTCCTCTATGGTCCGAGTAGAGTTTATGTATGTAGTATCTTCATCAAGCTCATGCTCTCTTTGCATTTTGTGAGTGTGGCGGTAGACCATAAAAGAGCGCATAACGTCAAAATATCTTGCTTTGTAGAGCTCTTTTTCTATAAGGTCTTGAATATCTTCTACAGCTACAGCTCTTTTTGCTTTAAGTTCATCAAGAACATTAAAAAAGATTGAACTGTCATAGGTAACATTTTGGGATTTAAACGCTTTTTTAATCGCATCCTCAATTTTAAAAGATAAAAACTCTTTTTGTGTTCCATCTCTTTTTAAAATAGTTTCAACCATAATTTTCCCCTTGCTTTAATGTTTGGTAGTTTATAGGAATCGAAGTTAAAAAACTCTAATGAAAAATGTCACATAGGCGTCACTAATAGCTCTATTAATTGCTACAAGGTATAATTCTAGATATTGTAAAAAATGAAAATTTTTTTACAAAAATAAATGGTACTTTTAAAGTTGTGAAAATGCAAAAATATTTAATAACATCCAAAGAATTTTACGGGGAGACTTCTGAGTATTTTAGTACTGTTTTGAGTAGTCAAATAAAAAAATATCAGCCGCAATATGCTCTTTACCGCGACAAATCCGCACCCAACTATAGTGAAATTGCCTCCTCTTTCGTGACACTTTGTAAAAAATATGAGAATGTTAAATCTTTTTTACATCAAGATATAGCTTTGGCGCAGAGGCTTGGTGCTTACGGTGTTCATCTTACATCTAGGCAGTTTAAAGAGATCGTAGAGGCGAAAAAGATGGGTCTTTGGGTCATCATTAGTACGCATACGCATGAAGAGGTTTTAAGAGCCCAGGAGCTTGGTGCCGATGCCGTAACATACAGTCCAATTTTTACAACTCCAGATAAAGGCGAGCCAAAAGGAGTAGATGATTTAAGAGAGCTTTTGGAGATTTGTAATATCAAAGTTTTTGCACTCGGCGGAATAGTGACACAGGAGCAGATTGCTATGATAGCGCAGACAAAAGCTTACGGCTTTGCTTCCATTAGGTACTTTTTCTAAGTAATCCCGCCATATGTCCGCTTGCAAATGACCATTGCAGATTGTACCCTCCGCAGGGTCCATCAAGATTCATAATCTCTCCGCAAAAATAGAGACCTTTTGTAACTTTGCTCTGCATCGTTTTTGGGTCTATCTCTTTTAAATCGATGCCGCCGTTTGTTATCATTGCCATCTTGAAGCCTTCATGTCCGGTAACCGTAAGAGGTGTCCAAGCAAGCAGTGCCGTTAGTTTTGCTTTTTGTAAACCCGTAATCTTTCCATATTTCATTTGCGGTTCTGTCTGGGTTAAAAGAGACAATTCTTGAGAGAGTGGGAGTGGGAGAAGCGTGTTTAAAAGCTCAAGCGTAGTTATATGCGGGGTTTTAGAGAGCACTTCTTTAAGATGATTTGAAATCTGCTCCTCATTCATCCCTTTTGTAAGATTTACCAAAATAGGTACTTCGCCGTATTTGTCTAAAAGCGGGGTCAACTCTCTCGCCGCGTCAAGAACTACAGGACCTCTTATGCCCCCTTTGGTAAAGATGAGATCGCCGTGTGCTCTTAGTTTGCTATGTTTTTTCAGAGCGACTCGCAGTTCTACTTTGGCAATCGTATCGGCTCGGCAATTTGCAACCCAGCCCTCTTTTACAAAAAGCGGCATCATGGCAGGGTAGAGTTCGGTTACCTTGTGACCCAACTCTTTTGCCATCTCATGTCCGTCTCCCTCGGCTCCTAAAGTCGGATAGCCAAGACCGCCCGTCGCAATGAGGACATTTTTTGCATAAAAGGTTTCCTTCTCAGTTTTGACACCCTCTATTTGGTTCTGTACATAAACAATTTTTTCAACCTTTTGCGATGTTAAAATCTCTACACCGAGTCGCTGCATCTCATTTATAAGGGCTTTGATAATCGTTTGTGAGCTGTGAGATGTAGGAAAGACTCTAAAGCCGTCAGGCGCGTGAGTCTCAACACCAATCTCTTTAAAGAAGTGCATAAGATCTTTGTGGTCGAACTCTTTTAAGGCATCTTGCATAAACCTGCCGTTACGACCGAATTTTGCCATGAACTCTTCATTGCTGAGAGTGTTTGTGAGATTGCATCGTCCCCCGCCGCTAGCTTTTAATTTTGCACCGATTTGTGAGAGCTTTTCAAGAAGAAGAATATTTTTCTTTTCTCTGGCGGCGGTAATAGCTGCCATCATCCCAGAAGCCCCTCCGCCGACAACTATAAGGTCATACTCTTTTTTTAAATTCATGTGGTATTTTAGTCAATTTTTTATTATTTTATTTGCTAAAAACTTTAACTTTTCTATATAAACAAAAATTTTGTGATACAATTCACATATAAAAATTTCTTATAAAGGTTACAGATGAGATTAGGTAAAATTTTAGTAAGTGGTGTAGCAATTGCACTCTTAAGTACGGCTCTTTTAGGCGCAGGGGGTAAAACTCACTGGGGATATACGGGACATGAGGGACCAGAGAATTGGGGTGATTTGGCTGCAGATTACAGCATGTGTAAAGATGGTAAAAGCCAGTCTCCTATCAATATTACTTCAGAAGTTACTGTTGAAGCGGAAGATTTGGAGAAGATTGGTTTTGATTACAACACGGGAATCTCATCGGTAATAAACAACGGGCATACGATTCAGGTCAATTTTGATGCTGGAAGCAGTATAACTGTAGACGGTATTAAGTTTCCGCTCGTTCAGTTCCACTTTCACACGCCAAGTGAGAATCAGATCAACGGTAAAGAGTTTCCTTTAGAGGGTCACTTCGTTCATGCTACAAAAGAGGGCTCTTTGGCAGTTGTAGGGTTGATGTTTGAAGATGGCGCAAAAAATGAGTTTTTAGCAAAAGTATGGGCTAAAATGCCTCACAAAGCGGGAGAAAAAGAGTCTTTGAGTATTCCTGCAGCAGAAGTAAATGCGCTTTTGCCAAAAGATAAAGACTACTACAGATTTAACGGTTCATTGACAACTCCGCCATGTAGTGAGGGTGTCAGATGGCTTGTTCTTAAAAACTACTCGACTATCTCTAAAGAGCAGACAAAAGAGTTTTTAGACATTTTTCACCACGAAAACAACAGACCAATCCAGCCTATAAACGCTAGAAAAGTAATAGAGTAGATATTATTTCCCCAAGCGGGAAATAATTAAAAATACCAGTTGACACCCATTTTCTAATATCTAACGTGTTATAATCCAGCCATGAATAAAGAATCAATACTTAATTATCTTGTTAATGTTAAAGAAGTTTATGAAAAAGAGGGTTTTTTAATTAAAGCGCTTTTTGGTTCATACTCTCGTGATGAGGCTGATGCACAGAGTGATGTAGATATTCTTGTTGAGGCTACACCTGAATTTGCAAGTAAATATGGCTTTGGTGCAATAAAACGCATGCACGAGATACAAGCAGAGATAAGCAAAGCTCTTGGACTGCCTGTTGACCTTGCAGATAGTACCGGTATGGGTAAAACAGGTAAAAAATTTATTATTGATAGAGCAATATATGTCTAAAGAATCTATCAGTAAAGTCTATCTAATCCTAGAAAAATAGGTTGTAAATTGCGGAGTTATAATTGGCGGTATAAAAAGCTGCTAAAAAGTAGTCTTTAGAGCTGTTAGCAATACAAAAGGAAAATTAATATGGCAATAACTTTTAAAGACTTTGCAAAAGAAGTTTTAGCAAAATCTGACATACCATTAACCCCACAGGAAATATGGGATGAAGGAGTAAAACAAGCACTTGATAAAGAATTAAAATCTCGTGGAGCTACACCTTGGAGTACTATAGGCGCACAATTATTTGTTGATACAAGAGATAACGAAAAAACACTTTTTATAAAAGTAGGAAAAAGACCTGCTAGATTCTATTTAAAATTAAAACAGGATGAGTTGCCAAAAAATATTATTGAAAAAATAGAAGAAAAAGAACAAAAAGCACCAACCACAAAGGCTACCTTTCATGAAAGAGAACTACATCCACTATTAGCATATTTTGCAAATGCAAATCCGCTATTTAATCGAGGCAGAAATATTTATACAAAAACAATATTTCATGAAAAATCTACAAAAAAAGGTTTAAATGAATGGCTACATCCTGACATGGTTGGCTTTTATTTACCAATCGATGATTGGAACACAGATTTGCTTGATTTTAATAAAATTACAGATAATAACTCTTTAAAATTATTTTCATTTGAATTGAAAATAAAACTTGATAAAAGTAATTATAGAGAATCATTTTTTCAAGCCGTATCAAATTCAACTTGGGCACATGAGGGATATTTGGTTGCATCAAGTATCGCGAATGATGATGATTTATTATCTGAGCTCGAAAGATTATCAATGTCATTTGGAATTGGTATTATTAAATTAAATCTTGATGATATTGACTCTTCATCGGTTTTATTTCATGCAAAAAAAAGAGAAAATCTTGATTGGGAAACGATGAATAAACTATCTGAAAGAAATCCAGATTTTATGAAATTTCTAAAAGATATAAAGATAGATTTTGAATCAAAAAGAATCCATAAAAATGAATATGACAAAATTATTGACCCATATAAACATATTGAAGATAAGATTGCTAACAAATACTAGAAGAGAAATAAGTTGCATTGCGGGCTAATTTATGTCATAAAAAGGTGGCTGACACCATTTTCTGATTGCAGCGCTCAGGGATTGCTTTGCTGCA
>NZ_JACUTS010000050.1 GCF_014859695.1 Sulfurimonas sp.
TTTTAAAACCCTAAAGCAATTATCGAGCCTATATCTCGTCGGATTTACCTAGATTTTGTGCGTATATTTTTCTTTAAAGAGAAGATGTTTTTGTAACTTATCTCTACTATTTCATACTCCTTCTTCATAAGCGGGAGTTGGACTTTGAACTCATCTTCTACCGCTTTTCCCATCATGGCGCGAGCTAAGGGTGAGTGAACGGAGATGAGTCCATTTTCCGGCTCTGACTCCAAAACTCCGCAGAGAGTATAGCTCTCCTCTTCATCCGTCTCAAGATTTAAAATCTTTACGCTGCTGCCGAAGCTTACTCTCTCGTGTGAGAGCCTTGAGGGGTCTATGATTTGCGATTTTTGTATCATTGAGTTTAGATAAAAAAGTCTCTTGTCTATAAATCTAAGTTTCTCTTTTGCCGCCTGATAGTCCGCATTTTCGCTTCTGTCACCCAGAGCTGCCGCAACAAGTTTTTCCTCTGCGACTTTTGGTTTTTCCACTTCAAGCAAAAACCTAAACTCTTCGATTAAAAGGTCATAACCCTCTATACTCATCGGCTCTTTGCTAATCGTTAAATCCTAAGATGTAGTAGGTGTTTTTATTATCTAGTTTATTGATTACAACTTTATATTTTTCGCTGAAATGTTGGATTTTTTCATGTGCCTCTTGAGCAATTTCAGCGCTAGGAGCTTCAACTTTTATTTTAAAAAAATCGTTTGAGTTTGACATTGCAATGTAGGAACCGTCTACTTTTAGATGGTCGTGTAGGTCCATAATGTGTTTTTGTATTTTTTCATAACCCGTAGTGTTCTCTTCAATCCTTTGAAGTTGCTGAATCAAGGCGTTATTAGGTACGTATCCCAGCTGCGTAAGCATAGCTTCTTTTTGCATATTGTTCTCTCTTTTTTAAAAAATGTAAGAAAATAATATCAACAATTTGTAAATATTCAGTACTTTTTTATGAACATGTATGTATCATCTACTTAAATAATATTTGCTAAAAGAGAGAATTAAATGACTGAAGAGATACTTAAAAAAATCAAGCAACTACCTCCGCTTCCCGAATCAGTTATGCAAATCGAGTCTGTTTATCAAGACCCTGATAGTACATTTAGCGATATGGTTAAAATCTTAGAAGAAGATCCTCTCTTGACGGCAGATATTTTAAAGGCGGCAAACTCTCCGCTTTATGGATTTAGCCGCGAAATAAACGCTATTAACCAAGCTGTAGGGCTTTTTGGAATGGGGACTATAAGGGGTTTTGCGCTTGCTAGCATTGTAAAAAAGAGTTTTGAGCTTGACCTTTCGGTTTATGGAATTGACAACGACACTTTTTCAATGCTATCCAAAAAACAGCATGCCATTACGACTTCATGGTGTCTTAAAAAAGATTCAAGACTGCTGGGAATCCTCTCTCCTGCGGCATTTTTAGTCGAGATTGGCAAAGTTTTGATAGCTCAACAGATTATGGCGGACAAGAGTGAAAAGAAGTTTAAAGAGGCACTTGAGAGATCTGCTACACTCGAAGAAGCAGAGAAAGAAGTAGCCGGAGTAGACACTCCTGAAGTGAGCGCCAAGATATTTGAACACTGGAGATTTGAGGCGGGACTTGTAGATACTATTCGCCACTGTTTAAACCCCGAAAAAGCGAAAGATGAGATCAAAAAACCTGCTCAAATTTTACATGTAGTACGCACAGTGGTAGAACTTAACGGCATGGTTACAGACGAAAGTATCGCTGCCGCAAAAGAGTTGATTGTTAAATACTCTCTTGATATGGAGAGCTTCGATAGAGCGTTGCAAAATCTATAATGGCTGATACTAAATTACTTCTCATAAAACTCACAAACGGTTTAAGCGAGCAAGATGTTGCCTCAGATGAACAAACGCAGATAAACGACTATCTGGCGAAAGGCTACATCACAAAAAAAGATGATATTTACAAATTTAACTCCAAGTATCGCGCAGGAACTTTGGGCTTTGTCCAAAAAGAGACTGCATATCTGCATGTTATCGGCGAATACACTCGTGACATGTTTATAGGCGAAGGAGATTTGGCAAGCGCCAAAGAGGGCGACCTTGTTATCGCACAAAGATTGCTCGGTCAAAGAGGTTCTCCCGCTGCAAAGGTTGTTGAGATTCTCGGAAGAGCGCAAAGCTACAGCGTCGCTTATATTATCTCAAAAGATGGCAGAAAATCTCTTGTTGATTTAAAAACAGAGTACCCGACAGGTGTCGAGATGACGCAGGATGAACTAGATGCCTACGAGCATGGCGACGTATTTAAAATCAACAACCAAGATTTTACCATCATGGAGCGTCTTGGCAACATGAAAGATCCTTTGGTTGATGAAAAAATTGTTCTTGCGCAATTTAACAAACATGACGAGTTTGAGCCGGAAGTACTAGAGCTTGCTTCCTCATTTGAGGAAGTAAATGCCTCAAAATATCCTTCAAGAGCAGATTTAAGAGAGTTGCCGTTTTGTACAATCGACCCCATAACCGCAAAAGATTTTGACGATGCAATATGCTGGGATGATAAAAACTCCACGCTTTATGTCGCCATAGCCGATGTTAGCGAATATGTAACCCCTTTTGGAGCAATCGACAACGAGGCGATATATAGAAGCTTCTCTATCTACCTCCCGCACCGCTCAATCCCGATGCTCCCTCGTCAACTAAGTGAGACACTCTGTTCTTTGCAGCCCAACGTTGACAGACTTGCCTATGTTTTTGAAATAAAACTAAATCTTGACTCACTCGAAGTAGAGAACTCAAAAGTTTATGAGGCAATCATTCACTCGCAAAGAAGATTCAACTACGAAGATATAGATGAGTTTTTAGAAGGCAAACTTGAAGCGCAAAACGACTCTGAAAAAGAGATATTTAAGTACATCTCCAAACTCAAACTCATAACGGACAGACTCAAAGAGAAAAGACTTGAAGTAGGTTACAATTTTCGCTCAAACGAACTTGAGATGTTTATAGATGAAAACTCAAACATCACTCATACCACTTATGCGCAGGAGACTCCTTCACATGCTTTGATTGAAGATTGTATGTTGCTTGCAAACAAAGAGGCTGCAAAGAGATTTAAAAAAGGGGTTTTTCGTATCCATGAGCCCCCGACTCAAACAAAACTGCAAAATCTCTACCAAGAGCTTGCGGGAATCGGCATCTATGTAGATATTAAATCATCCATAAAAGATACGATTACACAGATACAAAATCAAGCCGAAGAGATGGGTCTCTCAAGCGAAGTCGACACGCTTATCATCCAGTCTCAGATGCAGGCTAGATATGCACCGTTCAACGTAGGGCACTTCGGACTCGGTTTTGATGAGTATACGCACTTTACTTCACCCATCAGAAGATACTCGGATCTGATTGTTCACAGACTCCTAAAAGCGATTGCCAGAGGGGATAAAGAGGGGAGCTCTTATGTGCTTAGAAACATAGAGTCGCTCTGTATGAGCGTGAGCGAAAAAGAGAGAGAGGCTTCAACGATTGAAAATGAGTTTATGGCAAGAAAATTTACCCGCTGGGCAGATGAAAATATCGGCGGTACCTTTAAAGCAAGAATTACCTCCACCGACCCATACCTAAAAGCCGAACTTCATGATGAAATTCAGGGAGCTAGATTTTTAATAAACCATGGACTGGATGCACAGCTCTTTGAAGATGTAAAAGTAAGGATCGACAAAGCAGATATTGCCAAAGCAAAAATCTATGCAAGCGTCGTAGAACGCATAGAGAGAGAAAGCTGATTTGTACAAAAGCGAACTAGATAAGCATATTCAAAACAGCTCACTTTCAAACAGTTTTATACTTTATGGAGAGAGCTCTTTTTTAATCGACAGATATACTCAAATGCTCACAAATGTGCCAGATGCTTCCATTGCAAAATTTTACCATGACGAGTATAATTTTGCCTCGGCAAAAGCCCATCTCTCGCAGGCTTCTCTTTTTGGCGGTCAGAATGTCCTAATCATTAAAAGCGAGAAGAAGGTTCCAAAAAAAGAGCTTGAGATACTTATTGAGTATTGCGAGAAAAACAAAGAAAATATTTTTGTCTACGCCTACTACGGGGATGACCATAAAACATACGCAAAAGCGCCCGCAAAAACAAAAACTATGTGTGTGCGCTTTTTCCATCCAAATCAGGGTGAGGCAACTTTTATACTCTCGCAAGTAGCACGTGAAAAAAATGTCAACGTTGACAACCGCTCACTTACTCACCTTTTGTCTATTCACAACTGGGACGTAGCACTTGCATGCAACGAGATAGAGAAGCTCAAAATTTACGACAGAGCCATAACGACCAAAGACATTGACAATCTTGTTTTTGGATTAGCAGAGGTAAACATTGAGAGTTTTATCAACAAAATTTTAAACAAAAAAGATTTTAAAACAGACCTTGGGAGCATGTTAGAGCACGGAGAGGATGAGATAAGGCTGCTAACAGCCATAACCTCCTACATGACGCAGCTCTATATGTTTCACATATACATTCGCATCAACGGTGCGCCAAACGCACTAGAGATACTTGGATACCCCGCTCCAAAATTTGTGGTCGACTCAAAAGCAGCCATGTCCATAAAAATAAAACCCCAAACCTACTATAAACTCCACGAACTTCTTCTGGAGAGCGAACTAAAGATGAAAAGCTCACATGTAGACAAAGGCGCTATTTTGCTCTCTACTCTTATTAGAGTGCAGCAGTTGCTATAGATTTTATAGTGTTTAGATTTTAGATATTTTAAAAACTAAAAGAGTGGTGGAGTTTCAAGGCGCATAGCGAGGAAGTGCACTAATGTGCATGACGAGTGTAGCAACGCAGAAAATGCGCCGCTATTTTAGTTTTTAGATGTGTCTACTATTTTATTTGCCGAAATCCACGGCATCATCGTTCTTAACTTAACACCTGTCTGCTCAATCAAAGAAGCTTTTGCGTTTGTGCGCTCAGCGTTCATTCTTGGGTATCCTGCTTGACCTTCAAGGATGAAGTCTTTTGCAAATCTTCCGTCTTGAATCTCTTTTAGGATCTCTTTCATTGCAGCTTTTGACTCTGCATTGATAACGCGTTTTCCTGAAACATAGTCGCCGTACTCCGCTGTATTAGAGATACTATATCTCATATCTGCGATTCCGCCTTGGAACATCAGGTCAACAATAAGCTTTAGCTCATGCAGACACTCAAAGTATGCAAGCTCAGGAGCGTATCCAGCTTCTGTTAATGTCTCAAAACCTGCTTGAACAAGAGAAACTGCACCACCGCAAAGAACAGCCTGCTCTCCGAAAAGGTCAGTCTCAGTCTCATCTTTAAATGTAGTCTCGATAATTGCAGTTCTTCCGCCGCCGATTGCAGAAGCGTAAGAGAGCGCTAACTCTCTAGTTTTTCCGCTTGGGTTTTGTCCAACAGCGATAAGGTCTGGGATACCGCCGCCTCTTACAAATTCGCTTCTAACTGTGTGTCCAGGAGCTTTTGGAGCAATCATAGTAACGTTGATGTCTGCTCTTGGGTGAATTCTTCCGTAGTGGATGTTAAAACCGTGTCCAAATGCGATAGTTGCGCCTTGCTTTAGGTTTGGCTCAATCTCATTTTTGTATATTTCTGATTGATTTTCATCAGGTAAAAGAATCATAACCAAGTCAGCCGCAGCAGAAGCTTCACCAACCGTCATAACTTTAAAGCCTTTTGCTTGGGCTTTTGCCCATGAAGAACCATCTTTTCTTAAACCAACAACTACTTCAACACCGCTGTCTCTTAAGTTTTCCGCATGTGCGTGCCCCTGAGAGCCAAATCCTATCATTGCAACTTTTGTGCTTTTGATAAGTTCGATATTACAATCTTTGTCGTAGTAAACAGTTAATGCCATTTGTTTTCCTTAGGTATTATATTAAGCTTAAATGCTTAAAATTTTTTTGGCATTATACTAGAATAAAGCAAAAACTTTTATAATGTCAGGAAAAATAGAGGAATATTTATGAAAAAATTTAATCTTTTCAAAGAAATCATTACAGTCGATAAAAATAGTCTGCAAGAAGCTATTGATGCAAAAAAAACTTTTGGCATAGATATTAATGGAAGAGTCTGCAACGAGCCGTTTACGACAGATGACATCCTCATTTACATAGGCACTCCGAACGCAAATGTCGCTCTTAGTGAGGCTCTTGGCAGTAAATATCAGGTTGTTGAGGACGAAAACAGAGTTTTAATCAAGGCTTTTTCAAACTGGCAGGAGATTATAGGGTTTAATACCATAAGGGCTACATACGACGACACTACCGCGGACGGTGTTGATGAATTTAGCACAAAAGAGATGGAAGATATAGGGTGGCATGCCGCTGAGTTTAACATTAACTACAGAACACTCGTTGAGCTTCTTGAAAATGAGTGTGAGGGCACTCTTATCTGCATAGAGCAGGAAGATCCTTACCAGTTTAGCGGTCTTGGATTTGTCTCAAACCTTGATAATGCAAGGGATACTCTTTTTAACTATTGCCAAACTGAGGTAAAGAGGTTGATTACAGAGGATGAGGATTTTGCAAAAGAGAGTTTAAATGATGATGAATTGGAAGCCGCAGAGTTTTTTAAGGCTCTTTAACTTCTAGATTTGCACTCATTTTGTCATTGTGAGCGAAGCGCGACAATCTCTCTTTTTGTTAACATTCTGTGAGACTGCCACGTCGCTTCGCTCCTCGCAGTGACGAATTCCAATCTTCAGTTACTTTTTCTTGCCAAACTTTGAGACAAGAATGTAGAAGAGCGGGATAAAGACGATAGCTAGAAAAGTTGCTGCTAACATTCCTCCGACAACTCCCGTACCGATGGAGTGTCTGCTTGCAGCACCTGCTCCGCTGCTGATTGCAAGAGGAATAACCCCTAGCGTAAAGGCAAGTGAAGTCATGATAATTGGGCGCAGACGAATTTTTGCCGCTTCTATTACGGCTTCAACAAGCTCCATGCCCTGCTCTCTTTTTTGCATCGCAAACTCTACGATAAGGATTGCATTTTTTGCAGAGAGTCCGGCAAGAACAAGGATACCTATCTGAAAGTAGATATCGTTTTCAAGCCCTCTCATGCTATTTGCCACAACCGCTCCAAAGACTCCAAAGGGTACCGCCAAAATAACAGATATCGGCATCAACCATCTCTCATACTGCGCCGCCAAGATGAGATACAAAAAGATGATTCCAAATATAAACGCCAAACTTCCGGCACTGCTTATCTGCTTCTCCTGATACGCCGTACCTATCCAGCTAATGGCATACCCCTCTGGCAAGACCTCGTTTGCAACCTCTTCTATGGCTCTTAGAGCATCTCCAGAGCTATACCCAAGAGCATTTTGTCCCGCTACTTTTGCCGCACTAAAGAGGTTAAATCTCTCTACCAAATCTGCACTTGTTGTCTGTTTTAGAGTCACAAAAGAGCTAAGCGGAAGCATTTCTCCCTCTTTGCTTCGTACAAAGATGTTGTTCAAATCATCAGGGCTTTTTCTAAAAGACTCCTCTGCCTGCATATTGACCATATATGTTCTGCCCAAGAGATTAAAGTCGTTTACATAAAAACTTCCAAAAGTCGCATTGAGCGTTTGGTATATCTGGTCTACGTTAATCCCTTTTGCTTTTGCTTTTGCGGTATCGACGCTTATTTTGTACTTAGGCACATTGGTATTTAGCGTTGTTCTAACACCGACTAACTCCGCTCTTGCATTTCCTTTTTGGATAATCTCATTGACATATTTTTGTAACTCTTTTATATCTGAGCCTGTTTTGTTTTGCACATACATCTCAAATCCGCCGGCAACTCCCATCCCCCTAATCGGCGGAGGAACAACACCAAAAGAGAAGCCATCGCTTGTCGCTCCAAGCTTTTTGCTCATTTGTGCTGCTATTTGAGCGGCATGCTGTTCGGGTCTTGTTCTCTCATCCCACGGCTGAAGCTTTAAGATGGTAGCCGCCGAATTTGTTCTTTGCGCAAATGTTACAAAATCTAACCCTGCGAACTGGACAATATCTTTTATATTCTCTTTATCTTTTGAAGCGATGTCGTAAATCTCTTTCGTGAGCGCATCCGTTCTGCTAAGAGATGATCCCGGAGGGTTGTAGCTAAAGACAAACACCGTTCCTTTGTCCTCGGCGGGAACAAGTCCGGTTTTGAGGCTTACAAACATATCGTACGTTATATAGACAAGTCCGCCAAAGAGAAGCAGGCTTAAAAATGTGTATCTGATTGTCAGTTTTACGGCGCTCGTATAGCCTCTTGTTAAAAAATCAAATGTGGCGTTAAACCATTTAAAAAAGTACTTCGGTTCTTTGTGTGTCGGCTTTAACATGAGCGCGCATAAAGCGGGGGTAAGCGTCAGCGCGACAAATCCTGAAATAGCCAAAGAGATAACGATGGTTACGGCAAACTGCCTATACATCTCGCCACTTAGCCCGCCTAAAAATGCAACCGGAATAAATACCGCAGAGAGAACCAAAACAATGGCAACAAGCGCACCGGAGACCTCTTTCATAGCCTGAAGCGAAGCCTCCATTGGCGAGAGTCCCTCTTTTATGTGCCTCTCGACATTCTCTATAACGATAATTGCGTCATCAACCACTATCCCGATTGCCAAAACAAGCCCAAAGAGCGTAAGCAGATTGATGCTAAATCCAAGCATATACATCCCGGCAAACGCTCCGATGATAGAGACTGGAACGGCTAAAATAGGTATAAGCGTAGCTCTCCAATTTTGCAAAAAGAGATAGATAATGAGAATAACTAAAATAATCGCCTCGATAAATGTCTTGATAACTTCTTGAATGGATATCTCAACAAAATCGGTAATATCATAAGGAATCACATACTCAACATCCTCAACAAAACTCTCGCTAATAGTAGCGATGGTCTCCCTTACCCCTTTTGCGGTCTCAATCGCATTTGCTCCACTCTGTAAAAAAACAGCAACTGGAACGGCAGGAGAGTTGTTGAGCTTATTTTTCATGTCGTAGCTTTGAGAACCTAGCTCTATGGTCGCTACATCTTTGAGCTTGAGTGCGCTTCCATTTTCGTTTGCTCTGATGATAATCTCTGAAAACTCAGAAGGCTCATTAAATCTTGAGGGAGTCTCAATGGTATAGGTAAACATCTCGCTTTTAGAAACAGGTTCTGCAGAGAGCTTTCCTGCGGCATACTGCTCATTTTGCTCACGCACAGCGACTACAAGGTCGTTGACCGTTAGCGAATATTTTTTGAGCTTTAGAGGATCAATCCAGATACGCATGGAGTAATCTTTTGCGCCAAAGATGATAACATCTCCGACACCCTTGACTCTCTTTAGGCTATCAACAACATTCATAAGCGCATAGTTGGATAAAAACGTTACGTCTCTTGTCTGTTTTGGCGAATTGAGGATGATAACCTGAAGCATATCGGGCGACTTTTCATTGACGCGGACACCCTGTCTTTGAACCTGATCAGGAAGTTTTGAGAGAGCCGCTTGAACGCGGTTATTTACGTCTATCTTCGCATCATCGGGGTTTGTTCCGACTTCAAAAAAGATATTGATACTTAGTGAGCCGTTATCTGCTGCAAGTGAGCTCATGTAGAGCATATCTTTTGCACCGTTTATCTCCTGCTCAAGAGGCGCGGCAACCGTTTTGGAGATTGTCTCTGCACTCGCTCCTTGGTAAAAAGCAGAAACTACGATTTGCGGAGGGATAACTCTTGGATACTCACTAATAGGCAGAGCGCGCATAGAGATTACGCCTGCAAGCACGACAATAATCGCGATTACCGATGCAAAAATTGGTCTTTTTATAAAAAAGGCAGAAAACATCTTACTTGCCTTCCATGATGGTTACTTTGCTATTTGGTCTAAGTTTTGCAATATTGCTTGAGGCGACCATATCGCCCTCTTTTACCCCGCCCTCAATCATCGCTACACCCTCTTCTACATGAAGCACATTCACAGGACGCATAACTACGGCTCCGTTTTCTACGACATAAACAACGGTTGCATCGGGAGTTTTAATCAGCGCGTTTTGTGGGATTTTTGCGACGCTCTCGTAACTGAAACCGCCTAAATTTACCTCAACGTAAGAGCCTACCATAAGCTCTCTGCTTGGGTTTTTAAATGTTGCTCTTAGAAGTAGCGTTTCTGTTTGCGTATCGATCTTTGGAGCCATATAATCCACTATGCCGCTGAAACTTTTTGTACCCGCTTTTAGTGTCACCTCTGCGCCTTTTTTGATCCGTGAAATGTACTTTAAAACGTCGCTGCTTGGAAGAGAGAACTCCGCATAAACTATATCTAATGCCGTAATAGTCGTAAGATTTGAATTTTGTAAATCAGCATCTATAAAATTGCCCTCATCGCTACTGCTCATGCCCACAACCCCGCTTATAGGCGCTTTTATAGTTGTATAACTGTAGTTCAACTCCGCTTTTGTAACCAACGCTTTGGCTTTTTTTACCTCTGCATTCGTATCATCGTAAGCATATAAAAGCGCGTCTCTTTGCTGCTCGCTTATTGCACTGTTTTTGAAAAGGTACTCTGCTCTGCTCCAATCTTTTGAAGCTTTGCTAAAGTTTGCCTCTGCCTTTGAGAGAGCCGCTTTTGCTTCATCAAGTGCCGCTCTGTACTCCCCTTTTTGTATCTCATACAAAACATCACCCTTTTTTACGGCTGAACCCTCTGTAAAATTCTCTTTTTCTAAAACTCCGCTCACTCTTGCAAAGACAGAAACCTCTTCAAAAGGTTTTAAAATAGCGGAGTAGCTCTTTGTAAAATCAACTCTCTCAAACTTTACAACTTGAGCCTTGACCGGCAATGGAGGCATTTGCACCGTTTGCGGCTGGCTTGAAGCACCACCTTTTTCATCACTACACCCTACAAACAGCAGTGAGACCACTACAAGCGATAATGCTAAACTTTTCATCTATAAAAACTCCTTAATATCTTTTCCGCTGTAGTAAATCAGCTCTGCTTTTTTAACTTCTAAATCCAATAACGCTCTTTTGTAACCTCTAGCGGCATCATACTTCTCGCTCATAGACTCAAGATACGCCACATTGTCGATTGTTCCGTTTTGGTACTTAAACTTTACAAGCTCATAGGTTGAAGATGCGGCGTCAAGTGTCGCTTTGGTTGCATCAACTTTTAGTTTTGCAATCTCTAGTGCCTTTTTTGCAAATCTATACTCAACATCGGCTCTATGCTTCTCATGCTCTAGAGTAGATTTTTTACTCAAATACTCTTGAAATTTCGACTCATAAGCCTTTGTGCGTGCGCCAAAATCAAAGACATTCCAAGAGAGATTGAGCATGGCTATATTTTGAGTATCGACCAAAAAACCGGCATCTAGGCTCTTGTCGTCAAAATAGTAGTCGCTGTAGCTTAGCGTATTGTCAAAATAGATCTTGGGAAGATTTTCACTCTTTTTCGTCTTAGCCTCATGCAGCACAGAAAGTGCACCATACTCAAGCGCCTCAATATCCGCTCTTGCAACTTTCTCCTGCTCATTTAGCGCAACTACTGAACCCTCGTCAATTTTTTCGATTTTTTGTGTAGTGTAGTACTCTAGAGTATACAAAATTCTCTGCGACTCCAGCTCTATCTCATTTAACATAACTGCCGAGTTTTTAAGCCTAGAGTCAATCTTGTCAACCTCATCTTTTGTTGCAGAACCTGACTTGTAAAAGAGATCGAGCCGTTTAAACTCAGCTTTTAACTGCTCAATCTCTTGGGTTGTAGCCTCTTTGTCGGATTCTAGCGAGAGGTACCCAAAGTAGAGTCTCGCTACATCAAGAGAAATGTTGTTTTTAGTAGCCTCTACATTTTGTTTGCTAGCATCTATGCTTGATTCTAACTGGCTATAAAGACTCCCTTTTTTACCGCCGTCATAAAGCGTGTACTTCAAACTAGCTTGGACTCTTAGTGAATTTTGTGCCAATGCGGCAGTCTCTTCATAAACGTTTTGATATGTTGCACCAAGCTCTAATGTCGGCAGGTACGAACTCTTGGAGCTCTCATAAGCTTTCTCTTTTGCACTAAGTGAATGCGTAGCAGACTCGACAACCCTGTTTTTATGCGATAACTCTATAAGCTCATCAAGCGTATATGAGTATAGAAAAATCGGGATGAAGAGCACAGGAAATAAAAATTTCACCTATTCTCCTTTGTTCTATGTTTACGAAATAATATCACACTAACTCTTAAATATGTCTTGCCAGAAAGATATATTTTTGGCTATAATAACGCTATGAAAAAAAATAGAGTACACACAGACCTTATAACAAATTTTTATGACAAAGTAGGCAAAGGGGAACTTCCAGAGGTTTTTTTAATGACCTTTCCAATAGCAGTCATCCAAAAGACAATCTTTACACATGCCGAAAGTTTTTTAAAAGAGAAGTTTGACCTCTTAAACTCCGAGGTTGATGTGTTAGCCTCACTCTTTACACACGGAAAAATGCTCTCTCCTACACAGCTTTATGATCTGACTATCTTCTCCTCCGGCGGCATGACAAAGGTCTTAAAGAGGCTTCAAGAGAGAGGTCTTGTATATAGAGAAGAGGACAAAAACGACAAAAGATGTATGCTCGTCTGTCTAAGTGAGCGCGGTGAAGAGCTTGTGCAAAAAGCGCTCAGTGAAATCTCAAAAGAGTGCAACAAATATTTTGAAATTCTTGATCCAAAAGAGAGAGAGCTCTTCGGCTCTCTTTTAAAGAAGATTCTTGTAAATATAAACAAGATCTGACACTCTCTACAGCTAGCTCTTTATTTCATCTCCAGTATTTTACTATTGCTTTGAGTCTGAAGTCTTCTCATCTTTTCTTCAATCAGATTATTATTTTCCGTCAAAAAATGAACAAGCTCTCTAGCATTAGGATTCTCTTGCTCAACAAAAAGCACCTCTTTTTGTAGTGGCGCAAGTAACAAGGCTATAAAATCTTTTGCCAATTTAATAATATAATCATCAAAGTGTTTTAGGTTGGCACCCTTCTCAATCATTGCATCAATTTGTTTAGCTTGAATATCACTCTGTTCTATCAAGTTTTTACCGTTGTCTTCAATTTCATAGCTCTCAGGCAACCACTTGCTGTTTGTTTTAAAAGTGCGAACCTCTTTCATAAGCCAAGTGATATCACGATTTAAGATACCTAATGTCTCACTTTTCAATCCGCTTACTTCAATGCTGCCATCTTGTGTTTCTAAAAATTTAAGCTTTAGCAAATCTACTCCCAGTTTTGCAGTGTAGTTGCATTGCAGTAATCCAATATACTCTTTGGTTTCATCTCTAGATATGATTGAGGACTCTTTAGAGAGAGTAACCTTTTTAAAATCTCTAAATGTCATGTCAGCTTTTGCAACACCCAAGTCCATTATTCTGCTGATTGAGTTGACATCCAGTTTCATATTTTTTAGATGATTAATCTCATCTTGAAGATTGTCTCTCTCATTCTCAATCTCTATGGATTTTGCAACTGCATTCTCTAGTTCTACTCTGGCTCTAATCTCTTTTTCCTTCTCCTCTCGTTCATCGTTAAGCTTCTGAGATATAACTTTCGTCATGCTCGAGGCGACAATAGTGGTTCCCATAAAAGTGCCTATTGCTGCAACAATCACAGCTAAAAGTTTTGTTGGGATTAGCACAATTGCAAATTACACCCCTGTGAATGAATCTCCACTTTTTACAACCCTATTGCTCTTTCTCACTCCAGCGCTCCCGAGACTGTGAAAGAACCTCAAAAAAACATTTCAAAGAGTGTTTCAAGCTCTCTTTGAAATAACTGACCTTACGCACCTTTTAATTTCTGCAATTCTGAATAAGTGATTTGG
>NZ_JACUTS010000154.1 GCF_014859695.1 Sulfurimonas sp.
TTTCTTCTTTAATCCTCTATTTACTTCTTATCAACAACGTGGTGGAACTGGACACTTAGTATATGTCCTTACAGTGTCTATCTTGATACCGAATTTATGGGCAACAGCACTCTAACTCAGCCCATCTTTGAGCACTTTATGAATCATTTTTTTAAGCTTTCGGCTGTAAAAACTACTTTTTAACAGCTTTCAATACTGCCCATTTTAACTCCGCCGTTGATAATATTAGCTAAGATATCTCTTTTTTAAGAAGTTGATAAGTGAATGCTTGTGAGTTATTTTTTTCATATCTAGCTTATTTTTATTAATTAATTCGTTAAAGAGATGAAGAGTGTATGCATTCTCTATTTTGCTGCGCATGAGATCTATTTCTTTGGTAAAAATATCTAAATAATCAAATCCGTGTATAGGGTAAATAAGGTTTTGTTCGAAAGCATGCTCTTCTAATTTATAATATTTTATAGCCTTTGTAAATCCTTTTGGACCACCAGACTCACCCCAAGGAATTTTTGTAATATCATTTTTATATATTATTTTTCTCACAAGTTTTTTTATTTTATAGCGAAGCGTATCATAGGGAGTAAAACTATTTGGAAATTGACATGCTTTTCTCATGACATCAGTCAAAAAATGATGTTTTTCAAAAGCTAAAAATCCGGTAGCGTAGAGTTTAAATCCCTCTCGTGCAAAAAGTGGATATTTTTGCTGCTCAAGTTGAAATGCTTGTAGACAAATCATGTCCATATCCATCCAGATCCCTCCCTGACGATATAAAAGTTCCCAACGAAACCAATCTGAAAATATTGCATATTTTTTACCATAAAGCTTGAGATTTTTTTTGTCAAGAATTATATTGGCATCTTTTATGACTGTGCCATCAGGAATGTTTTGAATTTCATCATATACATAAAGATGGTATTCAAAACCATGCATCAAAAATGACTTAATTGACATAATTTCAATTTCTCTAAGCTCACGACCAACCCATAAACCTTGAATGATTTGCTTTTTCATTTAAATATCCTTGAGATGTTTATTTATACCATTGTCACACCATGTGAGTTTGTTTTGAATAGTATTTTCTAAAAGAGTATCATTGTGATTATTGGAGCTACTTTCTTTATGATAGATATGAAACTGTATAGCACCAAACTTTACTCTTTTTCGCTGAATGCCTATATGATAAAGTCTTTGAATAAATTCGCTGTCTTCTCTGCCCCATGTAGTAAAATCTTCATTAAAGCCATTTACTTTTAAAATATCTTCTCTAAAAAAAGCAAAATTACATCCACGAACAGCATGAAGGCTTTGTGATGATTTTGAGCATATATATTTACGAAGTAATGAAATTCGCAACATGTTTAGTTTATTTTTTATATGTTTATTAAAAAAAGAAAATTGAGGAATTTGTTTGTTTTTTAGAATCTGTTTTGATAAAACATCACCTAAAATGGCTCTTGAACCCTGTATATAGAACCCCTTTGTTGCACAATCTAAATGATCCTCTAGAAAATGGGTATCTAAAATCATGTCTCCGTCTACTATTACTATATATTCGCTGCTTGCTTTTGCAATTGCTAAGTTTCGAGAACGAGCAAGTCGAAAGCCAAGATCTTCTTGCCATGAATGTATAATTTTGATGGGAGAAGTTTTGGCTAGGATCTCTACTAAGTCTTTTGTTTGAGCGCTAGAGCCATCATCTGCGATAATGATCTCAGAGGGCAAATACGTTTGAGCAAGAGCACTTTTGACACAAAACTCTAGTGCTTCTGGCCAGTTGTACGTTGTGACAATAAGACTAGTTTTCATTTTTTGTTTTCCTCAAAGAGCTTTATATATTTGTAAAAAACACCGTTTGCATTGGATACGGAGATCAATAAACCCTCATAACCGCATAAAAAACCTTTTTTTATAAAATAAGATTTGAAAAAAGCAAACAATGCACTAGAAAAAGCCCTAAGTGGCGATGAGCTCCTTTTATTTTTATTGTTTTGTGCAAAAAGGGTCGAATAGTGCTGCATTTTATTGATAAACTGTGCAGCATTATCAAATGGATAATGTTTTATTGGTACGCTGAGTTCGGTTTTTTCCATTCCATTTTCAAGTATGTACTCATGTACCATATTTTCACAAAAAGATGTTTTTTTTCTATTAAAAATTCTTACAACCCTATCATTTTCCCAGCCACAACATTTGATCAGTTTTTTGTTGTAATAGTTGTCGCGCTTCAGCAC
>NZ_JACUTS010000155.1 GCF_014859695.1 Sulfurimonas sp.
ACACTTTGCAAGTGATGCAGGGAAAAAAGGTGGGGAGTTTTATACACCAAGTGAGGTATCAACTCTTTTAGCAAAACTAGTTGAACCAAAAGAGGGAGAGATGATCTATGATCCTACATGTGGTTCTGGTTCACTTCTTATCAAAGCATCTAAAGAGATAGGAAGTAAAAACTTTCGTCTTTATGGGCAAGAGAAAAATGGACAAACTCAAGCACTTTGTAAGATGAATATGTTTTTACATGAAATAAACGATGCAATAATAGAGTGGGGAGATACGATAAGAAATCCACTTCATCTACAAGACAATCTTCTTAAAACATTTGATGTGGTTGTAGCAAATCCACCGTTTAGTCTTGATAAATGGGGAGCTGATTTTGCCCAGAACGATCCCTTTATGAGATTTAATCACTATGAAGTACCACCAAAAAGTAAAGGCGACTATGCTTTTGTGATACATATGATAAAAAGTTTAAATGAACATGGAAGAATGGGAGTAGTACTTCCGCATGGTGTATTATTCAGAGGTGCTAGTGAAGGTAAAATTAGAAAAAGACTAATTGAGCAAAACTTACTAGATGCTATCATAGGATTACCTGCAAACCTTTTCTTTGGTACAGGTATTCCAGCAACAATACTTGTTTTTAAAAAGAATAGAATACATAACGATATTTTATTTATAGATGCAAGTAGAGAGTTTGACAAAGCAAAAAATCAAAATAATATTAATGATGTAAATATTGATAAAATCATCGAAACATATAGAAATAGAAGCGAAATAGAGAAGTACTCACATGTAGCTACTCTTGAAGAGATACAAGAAAATGACTATAACTTAAACATCCCAAGATATGTAGATACATTTGAGGAAGAAAATCCTGTAGATATAGAAGCTACAAAAGCAAATATCTCAAAAATAGAGAATGAACTTGTAGCTATAAAAACTCAAATGAGTACTTATCTAAAAGAGTTGGGGCTATAAGATGGAAACTTTAGTGCCAAAGGGCTATCAAGAAACAAAACTTGGTTTTGTACCAAAAGATTGGAATATTGTTAAGTTGAGAGATATTGCAACAAAGTGTACTAAAAAAAATACTGATGAAAGTATTACTACAGTTTTTTCAAACTCTGCTGTAAATGGAATAGTTTTACAAAATGAATATTTTGATAAAGATATTGCACAACAAGGGAATTTAGACGGGTATTATATAGTTGAAAGTGGTGATTTTGTTTATAATCCTCGTATTTCTAATAATGCTCCAGCTGGACCAATTAATAGAAATTTACATACTCAAACTGGAGTGGTATCGCCACTTTATACCGTTTTTCGTTCAAAATTAAATGAGCAAACAAACTTTCTCGAACATTTTTTCAAAAGTACTAAATGGCTTAAATATATGATGAGTATTGCTAATTATGGTGCTAGACATGACAGAATGAATGTAACTAGTGATGATTTTTTTGACATGCCAATACCTATGCCTAAAGATCAAGAACAAATAAAAATAGCTCAAATTCTTACTACTTGGGATGAAGCTATAATAAAACAAGAAAAACTTATTAAAGAAAAAGAGCAACTAAAAAAAGGTTTAATGCAAAAGCTTTTAAGTGGTGAAATCCGTTTTCAAGGTTTTAATGAAGATTGGAAGTTTGTTAAGTTAGGTGATTTACTTGATTATCTGCAACCGACACAATATTTAGTTTCTGATACAAATTATAGTGATGAATATGAAACTCCAGTTTTAACTGCAGGAAAGACATTTATTTTAGGTTATACGAATGAAACTGAAGGGATATTTGAAGACAATCTACCAGTTATAATTTTTGATGATTTTACAACTGCAACACAATTTGTAGATTTTCCATTTAAAGCAAAATCTTCAGCAATGAAAATTTTAAAACCAAAAGATAAGTCGGTTAATGTCAAATTGATTTATGAAATAATGCAAATGATTAATTTTGTTGCTGATGATCATAAGAGATATTGGATTTCTGAGTATCAAGAATTAGAAATTAAACTTCCTTCAAAAGAAGAACAATTAAAAATAAGTGAATTTCTGAATACGATAAACAATGAAATAAATCTACTCAAAAATGAACTTGAAGAACTGAAAATACAAAAAAAAGCACTTATGCAAAAACTATTAACAGGACAAGTGAGGGTTAAGGTATGAAAATTGATTTAGATAATCCGCTATCTTCAGAAATGATTGGAGAAATACTTA
>NZ_JACUTS010000156.1 GCF_014859695.1 Sulfurimonas sp.
CCAAGTTTAATTTCTTGATTAAGTGAAATTTTATTTTTCATCGGATTTACCTAATTTAAAACATCTTCGCAACAGCCTCAGCTTTCTTATCCTCCTGAACTTTCGCATACCTAAGTGTTTGATTTATATCTTTATGGTTTAAAAGTTTCTGCACAAGAAAAATATCATTATGAATAACAGCATGAGTTGCAAATGTATAACACAAAATAAGATATTTAGGATAGTTCCACAATCTGTTCTTTTTGGAACTTTTCTATAAGTTCAAAACTAAATTGTTTAACTATGATACAATTTTTTACACTCTAAATTTTAATGACTATTGAGCATTATCTTAATCTAATCCTCTAAATTAAGCCACCAGCCAATCACATTTTTATGTTTTTGTGCTGCTTTGTAAAACCACTCTTCAAGTGCCATTTCATCAAGACCCATGCCGTTTTTACTCTCAAACTGTTCTTCGTATTCTTCCTGTGAGCCAAAGCCCTCTAGTATTGCAACAATCGAGTATCTTGCACCAATATTGTCGTTATGGTTAGATTTTAAAAGTTCCATAAAAATATTTAAAGCAATATCTTTATCTTCGTTTGCCCATATAAACATTCCAAAGTTAAATATCATCCGTATAATATGTCTATTTTCTATAAATCCCCAAGGAAGTTCATCTGGAAATCTACCATTGTTATCTATGAGGTCTATTGCTCTTTTAAAACCTTCTTCCATAATCTTTATAGCATTTTTAAAATCACGATCCATTAAGTAGTACTCATGGAGTGTTATGTATGGATCAAAATAGTCAGCATCTTTTTTAACCATGCCTTTTAAAGCTTTAATGCTCTTTTTGACATCATCAGCTTCAGGAGATTCTATAAACTCCCAGTAAAGCTCATTCACTTCAAACCTGTCTTTATCTATAAACTCATAAGGTTCATCAGTTCGCAGATGCTTTGCTCTGCCTTCTAACCAAAACTCTACATCAAATGCTTTTTGTGTAATGGCAGAGCCTTTAACATCAAAATACTCTCCAACACTTTTTGCAGTGATACCACCTCTACCGTTAAGGTTATTTTGTTTAAGATAGATATAAACAATTGCCCCAGCCAAAAGATTTGGTTTTTGAGCATCTTGTATCATTTGTGGATTATTTTTGCTTAGAGTTTCTAGCATATTTAAAGGTTCAGGACTTACTTTTAAAAACTCAAAGCTGTACTTGCGAATTTGGTGTTCTATTGTTTTGTAGTTATCTGTCATTTAGGCTACCTATAGAGTGCTATTTACTAACTTTTTAATTCTAATTTTATCCAATATGTATTCAAATATAGCTTCATTTGCTTGCGCTCTGATATAGAACTTAATGTGATGTATCAGTGTTTCACAACCTGCAGCTTTTGGAACTTTCTTAAAATACACTACAGCTGGTGAACTATGATATCATTTTAATGACTATCGGTTACTGACACAAAACTCTGAACAATCTCACAAAACCTTCGCATTTTTATTGTCTGGTTTTTTGGTAGCAGTATTATTCTGTTTTTTATCTATTGATAGATTGTTGAATTAATACTAAATATTGAAAAACTATTTTTAAAAAGTTGTTATTTCAATGTTTTATTGGTAGTTTAGTATTACTGATTTCATATTTTTCCATTATTTAAGTATATGTTCTCGGCTCAAATAATGGATACTACAAAGTTTATATTTGAAAATGCGATCCTTGAAAAGGAAAAGCACCCTGATGATAGGACTGATTAGTAGAAAAGATGGAGGAGTGGCTAATTGCCGTGCCCCCAAGAACGACCCGAAGTATCAAACTCACCGATTATCGGCAATCCCGTTGCAGGATTTACGGAGCACCCCATTCTTAATTGTATTCTACCAACCCCCGCTTTCTTCATAGCTTCCGCAGTAAGTTCAGCCTGTTCACGCATCTCCTCTTTTTTAGCTCTGATCTCTTCAAGCTCATCTTCTGTATGCGCATAGCGTTCAAACTGGCCACCAAACGCGCAGAGCATCCGGCCACCTCTAAAGAGATATTTTCTGTAGTGTCATTTTAGCATAAAGTGGCCGGATGATGTTTTTAATAAGGGCAATTTTGCATCACTGAATTCATTTTTCTCATGGACTCGCCTTGGAGTTCTATTCTGTGTGAAGAGTAAACAATTATAACGTCCCCATTTGTCAAGACCACTTAAAGCAACATTCTTATTTCACTC
>NZ_JACUTS010000051.1 GCF_014859695.1 Sulfurimonas sp.
CATAAAGAGTCCAATATTCGTTTTACGATTGCATCTTTGCTCCTGTTTTTTTCAATCTATGAATCTTCTTATGCCTTGGCAGCTATGTCCCTAGTAATATTTTATACCGCACTAAAGAGATTTTGTTTTATTTATGCACTTTTCAATCTCAATCAAAAATATAGTCTAAAAAATTACTATCTCTCTCTTCTTCCAAAGCATAGAAACTCCCCTGTTTTTATATTTAACGAAAAAGGCGCAATTCTTTTTCGTAATGAGGCATCGCATAAAGATCTTCTAGAGGTTACTTCGCTTGAGTCTTTAAACATCAACAATCCAAAGGAGATAGCTATGCAAGATATTATCTTTTTTGAAAACAAAAGCACCTCATACCAAGTTGAGATAAAAGGGATTCAAGAAGAGCGACTTATCTTAGCTTACTTTACGGATGTCACAGAGCTTATAACCCTCAACAAAGAGATTGAAGAGACTCAAAAAGATATTATTTATGCTATGGGAGAGATAGGCGAAACCCGTTCAAAAGAGACCGGAAATCATGTAAAGCGAGTAGCACTCTACTCCTACAAGCTTGCTGTTTTGTACGGTTTGAGCCAAGAGGATGCAACTCTTTTGCAGATGGCAAGTCCTATGCATGACATTGGAAAAATAGGGATTGCGGATGCTATTTTAAATGCACCGCGCAAACTCACATCTGAAGAGTTTGAAGTAATGAAAACGCATGCAGCTTTAGGATATGATATGCTTAAACACTCCAATAAGCCAATCCTAAAAGCTGCTGCTATCGTTGCGGGAGAGCATCATGAAAAGTGGGATGGAAGCGGATATCCAAATGCAAAAGCAGGTAAAGATATTCATATTTTTGGTCGTATTACTGCTGTAGCAGATGTTTTTGATGCGCTTTCAAGCGATAGGGTCTATAAAAAAGCATGGGAGATGAAAGATATTTTAAATCTTTTTGAGAGCGAGAAAGGTAAACATTTTGAACCAAAACTTGTTACACTTCTTATGGAAAATCTGGAACACTTTCTTGAAATAAAGGAACAGTTTAAGGATATGTAATCCATAAATTTTAAATCGGAGTACAACTATGAAATTTTTTTTAATTTTTTGCCTAACCTTAACACTCATTCATGGAAAAAATATAAGATTTGAGATACTCGGTTCAGGAGGCCCTGAGATAGATGGGCGTGCCAGCACCTCTTATCTGTTATGGATTGATGACAGAGCGAAACTGCTCATTGATCTTGGAAGTGGTTCTATGCTGCGCTTTGAACAAAGCGGTGCGACTATAGAAGATCTTGATGCTGTTGTCCTTACGCATATGCACATCGATCACAGTGCAGATCTTCCCTCTTTTATGAAAGCAGGATTTTTTACAAATCGACAAAACTCTTTGGATATTGTTGGACCTTACGGCAATAACTATTTTCCATCCATTAGAGAGTTTGTGGAGATTCTATTCGGTAAAAAAGGAGCCTATCGGTACATGCAAGACATCCTCACATCACAGAGTGATTCTTTTGAACTCATACCCATTGAAATAGCTAAAGGAGAAAAAAAAACACTAAGATACAAAGATTTTACACTTAATTTTATTACGGTTCATCACGGCATAGTCCCTTCACTTGCTTTGCGTATAGATGTAGGTTCAAAATCTATTGTTATTAGCGGGGACACCAATGATGAGCAAAACACCTTAGAAAGGTTTGCATACAGAGCAGATCTCTTTATAGCACATCATGCGATACCCCAAGAAACAAATAATTTTGCAAAAGAGCTACATATGACACCATCTACAATTGCAAAGATTGCCGTAAAAGCTCAAGTGAAAAAAATTGTATTGACGCACAGAATGAAAAGAACGAAAACGCATGAGGAAGAGACTCTCAAACTAATTCATAAGGATTTTTTAGGGGATGTGATTTTTGCCGAAGATAGAATGAAGATAGATTTTTAAGCAGAGTTACTCTGCTTAAAAAATGAAGTTAGTTAGAGCCGCATTTTCCTTTGCCGCACTTGCCTGCTTGAGACGCTTCTTTTTTCATCTCTTTTTTTCCGTCACCGCACTTGCCATCTTTTTTCATCTCTTTTTTTCCGTCACCGCACTTGCTAGTTCCGCATTTGCCATCTTTTTTCATCTCTTTTTTTCCGTCACCGCATTTGCCTGCGCCACACTTCATATCCTCAGCACTTAACGATGTAGCACCAATACTTAAAACCATTGCAGCAGCTGCAACTAACGATAAAAAATTAAACCTTTTCATAATACTATCCTTTTAGTTTTTAAAATCAAAAACATTGTATCACAACTATAATAACTTTTTATGTGACAACGATTACATAAGATTGCATATTACAAAATCTCTATCTTTTTTCTTGATAACTTAACGATTTGATTTTTTTCAAATGTTTTCAAAATCTTGCTTACAACCTCGCGTGATGTTCCAAGTATAGTTCCTATCTCTTCATGTGATATATGTAGTGTTTTTTTATCATGCCCTTGCAACCAGTGAAGAAGCCGCGTATCTAAACTTAAAAAGCGTATATCTTCAATCATAGTTGCCATAAATTCAATACGTCTTATATATTGATCAAAAACATAGCTTTGAAACTCTTTATCTTCTATAAACAAACGTGCTACAACTACGGCAGGAACATCAAAGCCTTCTAAATCCGTCTCCGCTATCGCAGTACCCACGGCAGGAGCGGAATTAAACGCTGCCGTAAAATTGACATTGCACTGCTCGCCCTGTTCAAAATAGTACAAAAGCACGCTTTGTCCATTTTCATGCTGTCTAATAACACGAACGCGACCTTTGGTTAAAAACAAAATATCCTCACAGATATCACCTTGAGAATATAGCTGCATGCCGGCAGGAATTTTCATAAAAGTCGCTACCTCCAACAACTCTTCTTTGCTCTTTTGCTCAAGCTTATCAAAAAAATCAAATGATTTCATACCGTTTTACTCATATTTCGTCGTTCTCCTCTTTGCTTAAAAATAACTCGTAACTGTTTTTTTGCAAAATGTCTCTGTAATCATATATAGAGTCAACATACCTCACAGGCTCACTTCCTCTTGCATATCCATGCTTTAAAGTCTTATAGTACTTTTTTTGCGCAAGCAGGGGAAGTACTTTTTTAAGGTCGCTCCAAACATTTTTATTTAGTCCCATTCTCTCTGCCAATTTCTGAGCATCAAGAATGTGCCCCAAGCCGACATTGTATGACGCAAGGGCAAACTTTAGACGATCTTCACCGCTCACTTCAGGAGGCACACGCTTTAGCAGCTCCCTCAAATGTTTTGCCCCGCCTTCTATACTCTGCTCTGGATCAAGCCTGTTTTTAACTCCTACCATTCTTGCCGTAGATTGTGTAAGCATCATCAACCCCCTGACTCCGGTATAGCTTTTCGCTTTTGGATTCCAATGCGACTCCTGGTAAGATTGTGCAGCTAAGACCGTACATGGAATATCATACTTCTCACCGTACTTCTCAAAAAAACTTTTGTATTTTGGGAGTCTGGTTTTTATTCTGTCATAAAAAGTCTTCGTGTTGTAGTAGTCAAAAAAGAGAGCAAAACTATAGTAGTGATCTTTTAAACGTGCCATCTCGCCGCTTTGGTTGAATCCGTTGAGCCAAGAGTACATGTCCTCTTTTAACTCTTTTGAGTCCTGCGCCAATATCCATGCAAGCTGCTCTCGATTGCTGACTGAAAAGGCAAGTGCTATCTTTGGAAAATAGCGCTGATTTAGAGCATATATGTTTGAATCTGCGATGGTACAGTCTATCTCATTGGTAGCCACTTTTGCCAAAAGCTCTTCCGTTGAGAATTCGGATGTATATGTAGCATTTATATCAAAACCGTCCTCCCGCAGGGACTCTATGGTTTCGCTGTAGCTAGTATCTTCTCCCACAACTATTTTAAGTCCTGCTAAATCCTCAATACTTTTTGGAAAGTGCCCCTGCCATAACATCCCTCTGTAGCAAACCACCTGTTGCTGTGCCTCGAAATATGATGGACCAAAGTTAAAATTTTTCTCTTTGATTTTTGTTTTTGCCAAAGATGCGGAGATTATATGAATATTTGGATTTTTGCTGAGCTCTAACGCCTCTTTTGTAGTGTTTGCAACCGTAATATTTAACTCAACACCCAAATATTGGGAATAGGCATTAAGAAGATCGTACTCAAAACCCTTAGGTCCATCAGGACCTATATAGTAGGTAGAGGGGGAATTGAGCAGTGCCACGTTAAGAATTTTTTGCTCTTTTATCTCATCCAGTAAAGAGGGTGTTTTAACCCTGTGAATAGGCTTATATGCGGTATGCGAAAGCCACCCGAAAATGAAAAAAGATATAGCAAAAAACAGAAATATGCTTGACCTGATATATTTATCCATTACATTAGTTTACACTTAAAAGCTTATGCAAAAATAAAGCGGTTTGTGCCATTCTCATACTCATGTGCAAGCACCTGCCTGTGGGCTTTTAAAATAGAGTCAACAAGGTACAGACCCAGACCGAAACTATTTTTTGCAGGGTTATCTTTTGTAAAGGGTTCTATATAATATTGAAGCGGATGTGCGATGCAATCTCCTTTGCTCTCAAAACACAACTCAGAGTTTTTTATTAATATTTTCACATGCGAATCGGTTGAGTACTTTATACCGTTGTCTATCATATTTTTAATTGCCGTAGTATAGAGCCTGTAGTTTGCATTTATTTTATAACTTGCGCCCACATCGATTGTAATGCTGTTTCTATCAATCATTGCCATATCAACCGCGCCATCTATAATATCTATGAGGCGATACTCTTTAAAGTCTGTTCTGTCTCCAAGACTTGTTACCTCTTCTATAAGAGCAAACTCGTTAACCAAAGATTCCAAACGCCCGAAAATTGAGCTAAATCTATCTTTTTGCTTCTGAGACTCCAACATTTGAGTAGCAATAGTTCCTTTCGCAATAGGGGTTTTAAGCTCATGCATTAAATTTCGCAAAAAGAGAGTCCGAGACTCTAAAATTACATTAATCTTCTCTCTTGTCGCCTCAAGTTCATTTGAAATCAGTGCTATCTCATCATGCCCTTTGGTCTTAAAAGAGATATTCATATTTCCGTCACCGTAAAGCGCAATCTTTTTTCTTAGGCGGATAAGCGGTCGTAACCTCTGCAGAATCAAAATAAAAGAGAATGAGATGATGAGCAGGATTGTCATATAGGAGTATGCGACACTCCAGTATCTATAGGGCTTTAACTCCTCATCTAAAATAAGAACTGAAGAGAACGGCGCTTTGATATAAAAGTATATCTTTTTATTGAATTCAAGCATCGAAACACTAAGATCCGTTACCGTTTTTTTGGTAAAAAATCCGCCTTGAGAAAAGGTCAAAGATGAGTTTACGCTCTGAAAATCTTTCTTTTTTAAAACTTTTGCGTTTTTAAGAATTGTCTTTATCGCCTCGCTGTCTTTCTCCAGTACAAAATTGTATACGGCAAGATTTGCCTCAAGCATAATCTGAGGATGCTGCTTCTGCTGGTGCTGGCGAAATATTTGGGTAATTGTGGCATGCTTTGCAAAGATCTGGTCTATGTAGTGCTGTTTGTTCAGGAGAAAAAATTCCCAAAATACCACACTCACACTCACTATGGTAACAGTGAGTGCAAAGAGTACGGTTATTAAAACGGCATGCTGGCGCACTACTCTCTCTCCGACTTTGTAACAAGAGGAGAAAAATGGCTACTTAAGAAGCTTATAGCCAACGCCTCTTACCGACTCTATAAGGGATTTGTCTCCGAGTTTGTTTCTGATTCTGCCGACCATTACGTCAATACTTTTGTTTGAAGAGTCTTCATTTATAGCATTTACGTTATGAATCAGATCCTCTCTTGAGACAACCAATCCCTGTTTTGCAATCATATAGGACAATATGCCGAATTCCGCTTTTGTAAGGTCTATATTTCTCCCCTTATAGGTAATCATCATGGAAGAGGAATCGCATTTAAAGTCGCTCTTTGACTCCTCTTTTTGCTGAGATTTTGCCTCATAACGTCGAAGTACAGAGTGTATTCTTGCTTCAAGCTCTCTTGGATCGTAAGGCTTTGGAAGATAATCATCTGCCCCGAGTTCAAGCGCTTTTACTTTGTCCGTTACATCACTTCTAGCAGAGGAGATAATAATAGGAATATCTTGTCTCTCGCGAATCGCTTCACAAACCTCTAATCCATCCATGCCGGGAAGCGTTAAGTCTAAAATAACTAGATCAAAAGGCTCCAACTTCAATATGCTTACTGCCTTAAACGGGTCGTCTTCTGTGATAATCTCAAAGTCAAACTGCTGCAGATACTCAGTGAGTATCTCCGCTAATTCTAAATCATCTTCAATCATTAATATTTTTTTCATGTGAGAATTCTAACAGATATGCGCTAATAAGTAGTTAATATTGCGCAAATATTTAATGATATAGCATCGAAGTGACGTTAAATGCTATAAATGCCAGCAGATATGCCGCTATGGATGTAAAAGCTAAAAGATAAAAGAAGTACTTTATACCTCCTGCTTCACGCGTAAAAACAACCGAAGCTGCCAGACATGGAAGATATATCATGACCACGACTATAAATGCGACGGCTGAGGGGAATGAGATATTTTTAGAGATTATCTCTTTTAGCGAGCTACTCTGCTCGTCCACATCCCCTCCAAGCGCATACAAAACGCCTAGGGTTGAGACGACAACCTCTTTTGCGGCAAGTCCTGTTTGGAGTGCCACGCTCATCTTCCAGTCAAACCCGAGCGGTGCAAAAAGAGGCTCTGAAAATTTACCTATTTGACCAAGATAACTCTGTTCTAAATTAGCCTCTGCAAAACTATTTTCAAGAGCCCTTCTCTCTTGTGTGTCCACTGCTTTTTCAATCTTTAGAGCATAACTCTCTTCAAGAGCTTGATTGTGCGGATAGTTGCTTAAAAACCATACCAATATTGACGCGGCGGCGATAAAAGTACCCGCTTTTTTTAGATACATAAGAGTCTTTGTAACAACGGTGTGCCAGATGAGTTTGAGTGAAGGAAGTCTATACTTTGGCATCTCCATAACAAACGGTTCATCTATACCTTTAAATGCCGTCAGTTTCAGTATTTTAGCGGCAAAAAGTCCAAGCATAGCACCTGCTATATAGATGACAAAGAGAACATTTCCCGCCATACTCTCGGAGAAAAATGCACCTGCAAAAAGAACATATACGGGGAGCCTTGCGCCGCAGCTCATAAATCCGATGATAAAAAGCGTGAGTAGTCTGTCGCGGTCATTCTTTAAAATCCTCGCCGACATGTAGGCAGGAATTGAGCAGCCAAAACCGGTTACAAGCGGTATAAACGACTGCCCGTGAAGACCGAATTTGTGAAAAAATCCATCAAGCAAAAACGCAACTCTTGACATGTAGCCGGTACTCTCCAAAAGCGCAATACCGACAAAAAGTATGGCAATATTGGGGACAAACAGAACAACTGCACCGACTCCAGAGATGATACCATCGACCACAAGAGAGCGGAGATCATCATTTGCTATGGTCGCTCCAACCGCATCCCCAAACCAAACAAAAAAAGCATCTATCCACTCCATTGGAATGGAGCCTATCTCAAATGTAAGCTGAAAAAGCGCCCACATAAAGAAGAGAAATATCGGTATGCCAAATATGTGATGAATCAGTACCGAGTCAATCTTGTCGGTAAGAGTTCTCTCAGACTCTTTTACCTCTTGCTTCAGTACCTCAGCAACAACACCTCTGTTAAAAGAGGTATATTCAGAGGCAAAAGCCTCTTTTATATCACTGGTGTCATGATGGAGCTCTATATGTTTTGACGCTTCTATCAAAATAGGCTGCAACTCTGTCCAAATCGGGTCATCATGAAGTTTTGCGTAGGTATATTTGGTATTTTTTAGGAGATTTATAGCTATGTTTCTATATGAGTTTTTATCCTCATACTTATGTTTTGCCAAGTAATCAACTATTACTTTTATCTCCTCCTCAACCGCTTCGCTAAAGATCAGTTTATACCCGATTGTCTCGCTTTCATACTCTTTTATAATAGCTTCTATAAGCTCTTTTATCCCTTTTTTAGTAACGGCGGATACCTTCACACAGGCAAAGCCTAAAAGCTCTGACATATATCTGCTCTCTATCTCTATGCCCTCCTTATCTGCTTCATCACTCATGTTTAGAGCAACCAGCATCTTTTTGCCGATACTCATAAGTTCTGCGGTAAGTTGGAGGTTTTTTTGTAGGTTCGTTGAGTCTACGACGTTTATAATAAGGTCATAATCCTGGGTAAGAAGATACTCGTTGGTCACCCTCTCTTCAATAGTATAGTCATTTAATGCGTAAGTCCCAGGCAGATCCACTACGGTAAAGTGGTACTCTTTATAGTCAAAAAGAACTTCGCTCTTCTCAACCGTTACCCCCGTAAAGTTTCCAACATGCAGATTTGCATTCGATATAGAGTTTATAAGCATGCTTTTGCCTACATTTGGCTGTCCGACAAGTGCAACTTTTATATGTTTTGCCGTTACGGGGCATGCTTTTATATCTCTATTCATAATCCCTCAACCTCTATCAGTTCTGCCTCTTTGGCTCGGAGTGCGATTCTCATCTTGCCCACTTTTACCTCTATTGTACTTTTTGCGGGAGCGTACTCAAGTACCTCCAAAATAGCCTCTTTCATTATTCCAAAAGAGATAAGCCTCTGCTTTAGTTCTGTATCGGCGTTTAGCTTAACAACTTTTACAATGCACGACTTTTTGCAATCAATCAACCTTTTTGTCTCTTTTTTGTCTGTTTTATTGTGCATATCTGCTCTTTAGCCATTATTTTTCATGATGATAATTGGTATCATATTAAAGAGAGGTTAATTTAAAAATTATACAAGAACAAAACTCTGATATTTTCCCAATCTCCACCATTGCTACCGCTATTTTTCTTATCTTCATTATTAACATATAGAGCTGCAACTGTTACATTTTCTTTTGGTGTATACTCAAAACCTATATTTTGTTCTACTATATGCTCCTTAACTCCAAAAGAGTCCTCTTTACCTTTAAAATCTCCATATGCATAAATAAAACCAAAGTCATTATATGTATATGTAATCCCCGCTACAATAGCATAAGCGTCTCTATCTACAGTAATGGCATCTATTATCATGGAGTCCATATTTGTATATAAAGCCCCTCCGCCAAAACCTGAGAAACTACCTTTAAGTGCTTGTTTTTCAGACCTATTATATGCCGCAGATAGAGCAATATCTTCAAACATTACAAACTCTGCAACTGCTCCATATATGGAAGAGTCTATGCCACTGTTGTCCGATTCGCTTTGGTTTATATATTGAGTACCTATGTGAAGCGCGTAATCTGCTGATAGTGCAATGTGCAAAGACAAATCCGCATATAAAGAGGTATTTGCAACATTTTGAGTTGCGCTATTTGGATTATCATCTTTAGATATATCATAATACCATACGCTTGCATCTATAAAACTGCCCGCGTAAGAGAGCCCGCCAAAATAAGTTCCGTCTTCTCCTGTGTCAGACCAATGGTTTTGTGGAGACAAACCTGTATCCGTCCCCTGCCATCTTCTAAGCAAGCCTCCCAAAAATGCCAATCCCTCATTTTCGTATGAGAGCGTATAAGCCTCAAACGTATTTGAAATTATTCTTATATCGTCACTATCCGCTAAGGGAGTATCGATAAGCTGACGACCTGCACGGAGGTTTACTCCGCCGTTTCTATAGTTTATATACGCTTGCGAGAGTTCGGTATAACTCCCATCTTGAGAAGAAATTTCACTATTATGCTTATCTTCCTCTCCGGTTGCAAACCCAATATCGTGTGCAGTCGTAAACTCAACGGCTGCATTAAAACCGTTTAATTCAGCGAGCTCATACTTTAGCTGTCCGCCGATGGCAGTTGCGTATTGATCTTTTGCTCCATTATTATCATAGCCTGAATACAAAACCTTTATTTGCCCTGAGACTTTCCCCTCTTTAAACATATGTTTAGTTTTTTCAACGACAGAAACCTCTTTTTCTAAAGGTGCTGCAACTTTATCTATAATATCTCTTACGGAGTGTTCCCTATCTTTGATATCTTTAGAGACTTCATCCGCAAGAACAGATAAAGGAGCCATCAAAGCACAAACGACGCTTAATTTAATAAACCTACTCATATCTATCCCCCCCCCCTTTTTTTGCTTATACTTTAAACTGCTCCATCTTGCTATTTAGTATCTCTGCCATATTACTCAAATGCTCTGCGGCAGCAGCTATCTCTTCTACGCTTCTGGCATTTGACGCCACCAACTCATTTGCATTGCTTATTTCTGATGATATTTCATTTACTACACTGCTGTTCACTTCATAATCGACTAGAGTCTGCTCGTTAGAGTCTGCCGCCTCATGCATTATATTTAGAGTTTTATTTATCATCTCTTCAACTCCGGATGAGATTTTTGCCAAATCCTGTATATGAACGGAGTTCTTATTTATCTGCTCGCTTGCATCCGTTATAGACTGAACAATAACGTTTATAGTCGCCTGTATCTCAACAAGACTCGTCTGTGTGCGTTCTGCGAGCTTTCTTACCTCATCTGCAACAACCGCGAAGCCTCTTCCATGCTCTCCTGCGCGCGCCGCTTCTATTGCCGCATTAAGCGCCAGAAGATTTGTCTGGTCTGCAATATCGGAAATAACGTCAAGCACGTTCTTAACCTGTTCGGCTTCAGAGCTTAGCTGGTTTATCTTCTGAGCCATATCGACCTCAGCCGCTGCTGTTTTTTGAACATCTGCAGTTAGACGCATTATCTCCTTTGTTGCTTCACTTAAGTTCTCATTTGCCATAGCCGTATTTTTATGGCAGCTTGTAGCATTAACCATAGAAAACTTCATATCTTCTCTTGTTTTAATAGCCTTCTCATTAGCCTTGCTAACAATCTCCATTACATCTTCGACCTTTTTGCCGACGGCATTTGAGGTAGCTGATAGCTCATACGAGATAGAGGCATTTTCATTTGAAGAGTTTTTTGCCTCTGCTATTAAATCTTTTATGGAATCAATCACTTTTGATAAGTTTCTTGCTATGACTGCTATCTCATTTTTACCTAAAATCTCAAGCTTTGTCGTAAAGTCCAGATTGGAGAGTTTTTCAAGATATAGATCTATCTTTTTAATGGAGTTGAGTATTATGTTTATGATAAAAAAGCCGCTGCCCACAACAAAAATAAGCACGATGGAGAGTACTATACTCTGCATTTCAAAACCAACAATATGGCTACTTATTTCAGCAGAAGCACTTTCGTACTCTTTTTTGTGCTCATCAACCCACTTCTCAAGCTCATTTGAGAGTTTTTCAGCAAAAGGATCAAGTTTCTCCATCACCTTGTTTCCCTCATCCGGACCAAATCTCACATAAGCATTTGCCATCTCTACCGCCACGGCGTAATACTCTTGAAGATCCTTTTTAAACATCTCAAGTTCTGCTACCACCTCATCTTCACCAAGCTCACCGTGAGACTTAATTAGCTTGTCCGCTACTTGAGCTGCCTGCATATAGTATCTGCCGGCTTCTGAGTATCCATCATCAAACCCTTCAGCTCCCCTTGTTGCAGAGACATCAGTAAGCCACTGCTGAATCTGAATAACATTAACCCTGAGCTCTTGAAAGTCAAATAGATTTGTTAAAATCTCTTCACTCTGCTTTTTTACCTCCTCTTCGATACCCCTTAAACTGCTATAATTAATTGCGACCGTAGCCACAAGAACCGCCATTACAATACCAGATACTAAAACTAGTATCTGCTTTATTTTTAGATTGTTTAACAAATAGAACCCCTTTTTATCCCTTTTATAAGACAATTTGCAGACATTTTAATCTACTATGATTAGATTTTATTCCTATTGTTATTAATCTATTATTAAGACTCTTCTTTTTTAAATGCTATCTTGGATATAATTTCTCGAATATTACGAGGGAAACAGATGAAATTTTTATTCACAAACAACTCACACTTTAATCTTGCCAATATGTTTACATTTGTAAATATAACTGCAGGTTTGCTGGCTACATACTTTATAACTCAAAACAATTTTTTTGCAGCTATAGTTTTAACATGGGCGGGGGGAGCTTTTGATATTTTTGACGGTAAGATTGCCAGAAAATACAAACTCTCAAATGAGTTTGGAGTTCAGCTAGACAGCTTTGCCGATTTTCTCAGCTTTGTTCTTGTACCGGTTTTTCTAATTTTTCAAGCGGTTTATATAGTAAATTTTTCAGGCGTTATGCTTGCCGCAGCAGCCGTTATAAGCATCTACTATGTTATTTCAGGGCTTAGAAGACTTATCCAGTTTAACATCAATGCAGATGCCGGCGAAGTAAGCAAATACTTCACAGGTGTGCCTACTCCGTTGGGTGCCATTTTACTCTGGCTTGTCTTTTTAGGTTCGACTTATGGGTTTGTATCGCCCTATATCGTACTTGGCGCTATGGTACTTATAGGCTGGAGTCTGAACTCCAAAATCAAAGTACCACATCCTTAACCTATTTAGAATTGAGTGCGTACTTTCCGCCTCCAAACATAAAAATCAAAATCGACATTATAAGATACAAAAATGGCAACTCAAAAACCGGTGCTCCATGTTTGCCTAGGCTAAAGAGTGAATTTGAGTATGCTAAGAATATTGCAAACACCATGTTAAGCGCCAAAAACAGAGACGCAACTCTGGCGTAAGCTCCAAGCAAAATCAAAATCGGAATCACAATTTCGCCTACATATACGCCATAAGCCATAAACTCGGGAAGTCCGGAGGCAGTAGTGAGATATTTTACACCGCCTATGCCGTTTATAATCTTATCGACTCCATGAAAGAGAATCATTATCCCTACGGTTAGTCTCAAGATGAGTTTTGCTATGTCATTTGTCATTTTTTTCCTCACTCATTTTTCTAAATCTGCAACCACCAACCAAAATTACCTTGCCTGTTTTTATAGCCTCTTTTATATAGCTAAACGTGCCTTTTGGGTCTGCATCTCCAACCTCCTCTTCTATTATCTTAAGAAGGTCATCCTCATTTGTTGTTCTCCATGTTTTTTCATAACTGTATTGTGTCTGTATTTTCATAAAGAGTATAATATCCAAAATTTAAAAAATTTATGATTTGCAGAGTATCTTTAGCTGCTTTTTACACAGTATAAACTTAAGTAATC
>NZ_JACUTS010000052.1 GCF_014859695.1 Sulfurimonas sp.
ATCTGTTTTCATGCTTTAGATTAAGCAACTTTGATTCCTTGGTGCGTAAGGTCAGCTGGTAAAAAAATTTCTGAGGATAATTGTTATCTTGACCATGTGATTGCTCAAGCAGCAGGTGGTGACAATAGTTATCGCAATATTGTCGCAGCTAGTTATGATGCAAACTCTATGAAAAATGATAAAAAAGTTGATGACTTCATTCGTGAGTTGTATAAAAATGACTTATTGTCATTATCTGAGTTCAATGAACTCAAACAAAAAATTGTTGATTTGCAAAATGGAAAACTTCTTCCTAGTGAACATATGGTTCAAGAGGCTATCAGTAGCTAACAAAACAGAGGAGCCAATAAATTACCCTGCGGGCAATTCATCGGCTCATTTTAAACGTTATATCCAAAAAGCCACATTATCTGGAAACTTGAATATGCCTATTTATGAAAGTAAATTGGTAAATTTAAAATAAGGACAAAAAATGAGTTTTAATGCTGGAGATACAGTACAATTAAATCTGGTGGCGAGATAATGACAATTGAAGAAATTGATGATGATTCGGCAACTTGTATTTGGTTTGATAATAAGAAAGTTGAAAGACATACCTTTTTATTAATCACACTAAAAATTGTTGAATAGTTTATTTAATGATAAAATATACACTATTTTGCTAAAATGGTGTATATTTTGAAATTGGAGTTAATCATGACAGCTTTAAAACAAGAACAACTTTTTGATGAGATAGATATTTTACCAATAGATTTAAAAACTAAAATTGTTGATAAAATATTAGCTAGCATTACACCGATAAACAGTGAAATAGATAAACTTTGGATAAAAGAAGTAAATAAAAGAAAGCAAGAAATCGAGTCAAATTCCGTTACATTGGTTGATGGAGATGAAGTTTTCAAAAAAATATCTCAAAGACTAGACTCATAAATGACCTACTCTTTCCATCCAGATGCCGAACTTGAACTAAATGCTTTAGTTGATTATTATCAAGAGTGTAAAGATGGACTCGGAGCAGAGTTTGCATATGAAGTTCAAAAAACAATCCAAAGAATTTTAGAATATCCAACTGCTTGGCAAAGGCTAGATAGAGACATAAGAAGATGTTTAACAAATAGATTCCCATTTGGGATAATTTATTTTCAAAGAGATGATGAAATTGTTATTTTAGCTGTTATGCAACTTCATAGAAAACCAAACTATTGGAAAGATAGAAATTAAACAAAAATATAACAAGTACTAAGAGAGAAATAAACGTTAGACACTACTTGATTTTTTTTCAACTATTGTAGTATAATGTAGATACAAAAGGATACAATATGAAAAAAGCAATTAATATTCGTATGGATGAAACTCTATTAACAGATTTAGATTCTTATGCTCATGAGCTTGAGCGTTCAAGAACTTATATTATTGAAAAAGCAGTGAGCACTTACTTTGACACTTTGGATGAGATGATTGCAGACAAAAGAATTGATGAGCTAAAAGCAGGAAAAACAGAGGTTTATACCCTTGAAGAAGTGGCAAAAAGACTTGGTCTTAGTTAATGTACAAGGTCATAATTCCAAAAGCTGCATTTAAAGAGTTAGAAAAGATAGATTCCCAAAATCAAAAGCTTGTTTTTTCAAAGATACTGGACTTAGAAAATGGTTTATTTGCAACGGATAAAATCCTTAAAGGCAAACATAAAGGAAAGTTTCGAAAAAGAGCGGGTGATTATAGAATCGTTTATTTAAAGGAAAATGACATTTTAGTTATCACTTTGATTAGAATAGCCCACAGAAAAGAAGTTTACTAAAAGTCTAACAAAACTTTAATTCAACCGTTAAGAAATAAAGCAAACAACAGTTACTATTCAAAATCAGATATGCTATAATCATACACATACTTTATACACATAGGAGATACAGATGACAGCGCTTTACGATTCAAATGCAAAGAAAAAAGCAACGAATCTTAGTATAAATTCTGATCTGCTTAAAAAAGCAAAAGAACTTCACATAAATATATCCAACTCTTTAGAAAAAACGCTTATTGAACTTATAAAAGAGAAAGAGATGCAAAATTGGGAATCTCAAAACAAAACTTCTATCAAAAGTTATAATGAAAGAGTCTCCAAGAATGGTACTTTCAGTGATGATATAAGAAGTTTTTAATGGCTCAATTTGACGTATACAGAAATAAAAATTCAAAAACAAACAAAGAGATACCGTTTTTACTAGATATTCAAAATGACATACTCAAAAGCCTCTCAACAAGAGTTGTTGTGCCTTTGGTCTTAAATATGAAGCCTGCAAAAATATTAAACCCGATATTTAGCGTAGATGGCTTGGAAGTAACCATGTCTACAGCAGAGCTGGCAGGTGTATCCATAGATAATTTGGGTAAATTTGTCTGCTCAGTGGCAGATAAAAGAGAAGAGATAATCTCGGCAGTCGACTTTATGATAACCGGCTTTTAAAGGAAACAGTTTAATGACAATTTACGATTCAGTACAAAAAACAAAACGGGAGTTTATCCCTCAAGATGACAACAGAGTCTCGCTCTACGTCTGCGGTCCTACCGTTTATGACGATGCGCATCTCGGGCATGCAAAAAGTGCTCTGGTCTTTGACCTTCTAACTAGAGTTTTAAAGGCTAACGGTTACGATGTTACTTATGCAAGAAACATTACGGACATCGACGATAAGATTATCAACAAAGCAAGCCAAAGCGGCAAAGAGATAAAAGAGATAACAGATTTTTACACCGATGCTTACCATAAAGAGATGGCACAGCTTGGCATAAAACGCCCAAATCTTGAGCCAAAGGCTACTGAATCGCTTGAGGCTATGATTGAGCTGATACAAAAACTTCTTGATAGCAACCATGCCTATAAAACAGACGACGGCGATGTCTATTTTGACACTTCAAGCGACAGCGAATACCTAAAGCTCTCTTGCAGAGTTCAAGATGAAGATGATAAAAAACAGCGTGTAGAGAGCTCATCGCAGAAAAAAAACAGTGCAGATTTTGCTCTATGGAAAAGCGTAAAAGATGGCAGCGTAACATTTGACTCCCCTTTTGGAAAAGGTCGCCCAGGATGGCATCTTGAATGCTCCGCCATGATAGAGAAACATCTGGCGCATAAAGGCAGAAAATTTGCCGTAGACATTCACGGTGGCGGGGCTGACCTGCTCTTTCCCCACCATGAAAACGAAGCGGCGCAGACAAGATGTGCGACAGACCACGCACTTGCAAACTACTGGATGCACAACGGTTTTGTAAACATAGACGGCGAAAAGATGTCAAAAAGCTTAGGAAACAGCTTCTTTTTAAAAGATGCCCTAAAAGTTTACGACGGAGAGGTTTTGCGCTTCTACCTTTTAAGCACTCACTACAGAAGCAACTTCAACTTCAATGAAGAGGATCTGGTAGCTTCCAAAAAGCGTTTAGACAAGGTTTACAGGCTGAAAAAAAGGTTGTTTGAGCTGACTTGTGAAGATGCAAAGACTCCATTTAAAGAGGAGCTTTTAAAGGCTCTGAGTGACGATTTAAACGTCTCTACTTCTCTTGCACTGATAGATGAGATGATTTCACATGCAAACGAGACTCTTGACACGGCGGGTAAACATAAGGAGCTTAAACAAGAAACGCTCTCAAACCTTGCCTACATAGAAGAGGTTTGGGGGTTTGGTGCTAAAAATCCTTACGAGTACTTTCAATGGGGAGTCAACGAAGAGACAAAAACAAAAATCAATGAACTCATCAAGCAAAGAGATGAAGCAAAAAAGGCAAAAGATTTTGCAGCGGCAGACAAAATCCGCGATGAGATACTTTTCTTGGGCGTAAGTCTTATGGACACGCCTCAAGGTACGTTTTGGGAGAGGGTATAACTCTTTAGTTATATATCCCTTTTTATTCTGTTCTTGTAACCTGCGTTTATGCGCAAACGTAGCCCGAGATAGTAGGCTTTGGTTATGGCTTTTTTTAGAAGATAAGCCGTATACCCGCTTACTTTTATGAAACCAAAAAGCTCTCCGGCAGAGTACTTTCCGCCAAGAGCTATAAACACACCAAGAACGCTGGAGTTAAACGGTTTTATATCTTGATTGTCTATTTTTCTTCTGATGGCATCAGCCACATACTCCGCACTTCTCTCCGCAGTCTGAGCAGTCGGAGGGAGCACTTCTTTTGCAGCGTTTTTTATCTCAACACAGTCGCCGATTGCAAAGACGTTCTCTCTGTTGCCGATGTTTAGCCTGCTGTTTGGAATGAACTGAGATATCTTGTTTTTCTCTACATCTAAAGAGTCGTTTAGTTCGGCTGCTTTTATGCCTCCCGTAAAGACCATAAAGTGGTATTTGAGCTTTTTTGAGTCTCTGAAATAGATATATGAATCATCCATGCTATCTATAAATGTCTCTCTTAGCGTCTTTACTCCCAATGAGTCCAGCCTTTTTTGCGTGCTTTTTATCAGAAACTCGCTCATTCCTGGCAGGATTGTTTTGCTTGCATCTATAAGGTATATCTTTATGCTCTCTACTCTGGCACCTATCGTCTTTTTATACACTTCTATGACATGCGCCATCTCAGCGGCGACTTCAACACCGCTGAGACCTGCTCCGCCTATGACCAGATTTATATCCTCGCCGTTTTTTTCGTTTAAGAGCTTTTTATAGATAAGATTTTCAAACTCGATTCTAAAGTTGTAAGCTCTTTGGAGTTTTTTCACGCCGTAGCTATGTTCTCTTAAGCCCTTTATAAAGGAGAAAAAGTTTGTTTTGGCTCCCGTTGCGATTATGAGATAGTCGTAAGGCATTGATATACTGAGTGTCTTTACCTGCTGCTCTTCAAACTCTATGGAAGTAGCCTTCTCATTAATATACTCTACCTTTTTTTCAAACCCAGCGCACCACTCTTTGAGATCCACGGCGACATCATGCATGTCAAATCTGCCCGCTATATAGCCGTACGCTTCGGTCTGGAGATAGTGGTATGGATTTTTATCTATAAGCGTTATATCTATGTCACGGCTCTTAGAGAGATACTCAACTGCCCGCAGACCGCCGTAACCGCCTCCGATAACAACTACTTTTTTATTCAAATTTTGCCTTTTGCGCTTTAAAGTGGTTAAAATTATACAAAAATTATTAGGCAAAAAATGAGAGTTGAACAACTAGAAGAACTTTTAGAAGAGAGAGCCAAAGATGCAACTGAAGAATTTAAGAGACTTTTCCACGGGCGCGGCGGTCTTTATGAGGAGTGGAAGCACCTCACTATAGACTCAATTGACACCACTCTTAGCGTTGGGCTCTACTTTGAAGAGGAGTCCGAAGATGAGCTTTTAGAGATGATAAAGAGGTTTGTGTTTTCAAACAGATACACGACACTTGTAGTTCAGAGACGCTACATTAAAGGCGCACCAAGTGAGGTCATAATCGGGGAGTTAGCGCAAGATACTTTTGCAATAGAGAACGGCATGAAGTTAAAACTAAATCTACTCTCAAACCAAAACAGTCTCTATTTTCCCGATATGAAAAACGGCAGAGCATTTGTAAGAGAAAATGCAAAAGATAAAAACGTGCTAAATCTCTTTAGCTACACCTGCGCTTTTAGCGTTGCGGTAAAACTCGGCGGCGCGCGAAGTGTCTCAAACATCGACATGAGCAAAGGTGCGCTCTCGGTGGGGCGTTCAAACCATCATCTAAACGATTTGGATACAAATGGGGTGAGTTTTTTACCCTACAATATTTTAAAATCATTTTCACGCATCAAAAAAAACGGTCCATACGATCTAATCATCATAGACCCGCCCACCTTTCAAAAAGGTAGTTTTGAGGCTACAAAAGATTACCAAAAGATCATCAAAAAACTGCCCGAAATTGCATCGCAAGAGTGCAAGCTTCTTGCATGCCTGAACTCTCCGGAACTTGATTGTGATTTTTTAACAGAGCTCATCAAAGAGCTTGCCCCTGACTTTAAATTTGTCAAACGTCTTGAAAACCCACAAGAGTTTGCAAGCCTAGATGAGCAAAAAAGTCTTAAAAATCTGCTCTTTAGTCGCAGTAAGACGCCAAAAGAGCAGATTTAACCTCGCTATATTTCTGCTCACCTTTTAACTTTTTGACGATCTGCAGCCCGAAACAGATGGCTGTTGCAGGTCCGCGCGAAGTCATAACATTGTCGTCTTCTACAACCATGGCTCCGTCTCCCATATATCCATCCTCCCTTATCTGTTCCTGCATGCTCGGATAACATGTGTAGCTATGCTTCAAAACCCCTGCAGTGTGGAGCACAAGAGGTGCAGCACAGATTGCACCGATATTTTTGCCCTCTGCATCCATCTCTTTTAAAATTCTCTTCACATTTGCATCATCGCGCAAAGCAACCGTTCCACCCCAGCCTCCGGGAAGGACTATCATATCCAGTGAAGAGACGTCAACATCAGTTATAGCCATTTCCGCCTTGACTACAATATTGTGCGCTCCCTTTACCTCTCTTTTCTCATCCAAAGATGCAATCAAGACCTCTATATCTCCTCTTCTTAATACATCTATGATATTTATCGCCTCTATCTCTTCAAATCCCTCTGCCAACGGCACTAAAACTCTACTCATGATTCCACGCTCCTTCTTTAATTTCTTGCTTTTTATTTTATACTTATAATGCTATAATCTGCTTAAAAAGTCAAGGTTCTCTCTTTGGGTGAAATAATCAAGCTCTTTCGCATACATCAATATATAAAAAACCTCTTTATATTTCTGCCCCTGCTCTTCTCGTTTTCATTCGGTAACAGCCAAGACAACCTCAGTGTGCTAGTCGCTTTTTTGCTCTTTAGCCTTTTGGCAAGTAGCGTATATATATTTAACGACCTTTTTGATATTAATGAAGATAGAGCACATCCCACAAAGAAAAATCGTCCACTTGCAAGCGGCAGTGTCTCTAAGAGTACCGCAATTACACTTATGCTACTTCTCTCTCTCACTTCACTAGGTATCACGCTTTTCTTTAACACAGAACTTTTCACTGTTTTGTTTCTCTATTTTATTTTAAACATTGCCTATACGCTAAAACTAAAGCATATTGCCATTTTGGACATTTTCATCATCGCTACGGGCTTTGTTATGCGACTTTTTGCGGGTTCAAGCGTCACGGACATTACGCTCTCCATGTGGATAATCCTTATGACATTCCTTTTGGCACTTTTTTTGGCTCTTGCAAAAAGGAGAGATGATGTTCTCCTCTCACTAGAGGGGCAAGAGACGCGAAAAAATATAGACGGCTACAACCTTGAGTTTGTCAATGCTTCTATGGTTTTGATGGCTGGAGTCGTGATTGTAAGCTACATTATGTACACCATCTCGCCAGAAGTTGAGATTAGGTTGGGCACTGAGTATCTATACCTTAGCTCTTTTTTCGTAATTCTTGGTATTTTTCGCTACATGCAGATAACATTTGTAGAAGAGGATAGCGGCAGCCCGACAAAGGTACTCATCAGAGACAAATTTTTAAGACTGACTATCCTCTTTTGGTTTTTTAGTTTTGTAACTATCATAAAATTTACATGATCGCTCTTAGATATACGCTTTTTGCTCTTTTATCAACAGCCCTGAATCTTGCATCTCAATATATCAGTTTTTTACTCTATGACGGATTTTTGGCACTTTACGTAGCTATGTTCGTCGGAACGGTTGCGGGGTTGGTGCTGAAATATATTCTTGATAAGAAATATATCTTTTTTCACACGCCAAAGAGCAAAAAGGATGACGGCAAAAAGTTTTTTCTCTACTCGCTGATGGGTCTTTTTACCACATTTATCTTTTGGGGCTTTGAGATAGGCTTTAATCTTGCCTTTGAAAATGAGGGCGCAAAATATCTTGGTGCCGTCATTGGACTTAGTATAGGATATATAGTAAAATACTATCTCGATAAAAGATTTGTCTTTAAGGATTAGCCGTGGGTCTGCTCAGCTGGGGAATGTTTCCAAAAATCATCACTAAAAAATTTTCTCTAAGAGATAGAGCTGCTTTAAAGAGATATATAGAAGAGACGGACGAGTTTATCCCTTATGGAAACGGCAGAAGCTACGGTGATGGCGCACTAAATGAAAACATCCTCCATGTAAAACCATATAACAACTTTTTGGCTTTTGATGAAGAGGAGGGTCTGCTAACATGTCAAGCAGGCGTTCTTTTGAGTGAGATTTTAGACTCGGTTGTAAAGCGCGGCTGGTTTTTAAAGGTAACTCCCGGAACAAAACTCATTACAGTTGGCGGAGCGATCGCAAGCGACGTTCACGGAAAAAACCACCACGTAGAGGGGTGTTTTAGCGAGTGTGTCGAAGAGTTTAGCGTCATGCTGCCTAGCGGCGAGACAAAGGTCTGCAAAAAAGGGGATGAGCTCTTTTATGCAACTTGCGGAGGGATGGGGCTTACGGGCGTGATACTCAGTGCGACAATCAGCCTTAAAAAAATCAACTCCAAAAACATAAGACAGACAACCATCAAAACAAAAAATCTAAAAGAGACCTTTGAAGCCTTTGAGAAGTATCAAGATATGCCCTACTCGGTTGCGTGGATAGACTGCTTGGCAAAAGATGATGCACTTGGAAAGTGTCTGCTTATGGTGGGCGACTTTGCGGATGACGGCGACTTGGCTTACAGAAGCAAAAAGAAGCTCTCCATCCCTTTTAACTTCCCCTCATTTGCACTAAACAACTTAAGCGTGAAGGCTTTTAACCGGCTCTACTACGCAAAAGCAAAAGATGGCATCTCCAAACAAAAAGTGGACATCGACACCTTTTTCTATCCGCTTGACGCCATAGGCAACTGGAACAGAATCTACGGCAAAGGCGGTTTTACGCAGTACCAGTTCATACTTCCAAAAGAGCAGAGTTACGAAGGGTTAAAAGAGATTCTCGGTAAAATTTCAGACTCGGGCAAAGGGTCGTTTTTGGCAGTCTTAAAACTCTACGGCAAAGCAAACGAGAACTACCTCTCTTTTCCCATGGAGGGATATTCGCTTGCACTTGACTTTAAGATTGAAGAGGGACTTTTTGAACTCTTAGATGCTCTTGATAAAGTAGTCGTAAAATATGGCGGCAGGATCTACCTTACAAAAGATGTACGCGTAAGTTGTGAGACCTTTGAGAAAGGGTATGAAAAAATAGATAAATTTAGAGAGTTTAGAAAAGAAAACGGTATGGATAAAAAATTAAATTCACTGCAGTCAAAAAGGGTTCAAATATGAGTTATGTACTAATAATCGGCGCAAAAAGCGACATTGCTAAAGAGGTAGCAAGAGTCTACGCAAAAAACGGCTACAACCTCTATCTTGCAGCCAGAGAGAGCGTATCTTTGGAGGATTTGAAGCAAGATATAGAGACAAGAAGCGGGGTTGACGTAAAGCTCAAAGAGTTTGATATCACGGCGTATGAAACGCATGAGGATTTTTACACTTCGCTTGAGGAGAGACCGCTGGGCGTAATTGTAGTCTCGGGCTACATGGCAGAGCAAAAAAGTGCGCAAAAGAGCTGGGATGAGTCTCTACAAACCATAAATGTAAACTACACGGGAGCCGTTAGCATCTTAAACATCGTCGCAAATGATTTTGAGAAAGAGAGACGCGGCTTTATCGTGGGTGTGAGTTCCGTTGCAGGGGATAGAGGCAGAAAAGCAAACTATATCTACGGAAGCGCGAAGGCTGCTTTTAGCGCCTACTTGAGCGGTCTTAGAAACAGACTCTATGAGAGCGGCGTGCAGGTTCTTACCGTAAAACCCGGCTTTGTCGCTACCAAAATGACTGAAAATATGGACTTGCCGGAGAATTTAACTGCGCAACCGGATGAAGTTGCCGAAGATATTTTCAATGCACAGAAAAAGGGCAGAAACACTCTTTATACAAAACCGATCTGGTTTTTTATTATGCTAATCATCAAACATATTCCTGAATTTATTTTTAAAAAAATGAGCATATGATACAGATCTACAAAAAAGAGATAAGAGTTCTTGGTGCCATTCTTGCTCTAAAACTTCTCATTTTACTGCTTTTGCCGCTAACGGGAGATGAAGCCTACTTCATAAAGTGGGCAGACAATCTAAGTATGGGCTACTACGACCATCCGCCGATGGTGGGCTGGGTTATATACCTTATGAGTTTTGTCGCCGATTCACACCTCTTCTTTAGGCTCTTTGCGGTTGTGACCACGTTTGTTACCGCTTTTGTCATCTATAAAATTGCCCTGCTTTATGGTGTAGAGGAGAAAAAAGCTCTTCTTTCATCGTTTATATTTCTGGCTTCTCCTACTGATCTGCTGCTCATGCTTATGACAAATGATGTCGCCCTGCTCTTTTTTAGCTCACTTGGGACGCTATTTCTGCTATATTCGCTTGAGAAAAAAGAGTGGCTCAGGTACGCTCTTTTAGCCGGCATATTTCTGGGCGCTGCATTTTTGAGCAAATATTTTGCAGTTTTTTTGATGCTCTCACTTCTTCTCTTCTCTATTGCGTTCTACAGAATAAAAGCTATCAAAACCGTCTTAGTTGTTAGCGCCATTGTATCTCTCTTTATCGCCCAAAATCTCTACTTTAACTACAACAGCTGCTGGAACAACATTCTCTTTAACTTTTTTGCAAGAACAAATGGAAGCATCTACAACATTGGAAGCGTTCTTGGCTATTTTGGACTTATACTCTATATCTTAACCCCGTGGGGAGCCTACTATCTGTTTAAAACAGAGTTTGAAAAAACAACGCTATTTAAACTTCTGCTCTCAATATTGGGCATCGTTTTTTTCATCTTTTTAATCGTATCGCTTAAAAACCATATCGGACTTCACTGGTTATTGATTTTTGTACCCTATCTTTTTCTGCTATTTAGCTATCTCAAAAGCGAAAAACAGCTCAAACTCTTCAGATTCAACGCCTACTTTACCTTTGCTCACGCGGTAATTGTCATAGTCGCTTTAGCGCTTCCAACCTCTCTTTTAAAGGAGCACAAAAAATACTCCGATATTGTTATGTATACCCAGCCGGAAGCACTATGCAGCGAACTTGAGAAGTTTAATGATGAGAGAATTTTTACTAACAGCTACTCAGCCGCCGCACTTCTCTCTCACTACTGCCAAAGAGATGTGACGGCTCTCTTTAATAACTCAAAATATGGCCGCTTTGATGACAAACTCTTTGACGTAAGAGATATTGCCGGCAGTGACATTACCCTCTTTCACAAAAGAGAGATAAACGAAAAAGAGCTAAAAGAGAGCTGTTCGTCCTACAAAATCGACTCTTTTGAGCTAGAGAGCGCAACCTTTTATAGCACCAAATGCATCGATTTTGATTATGAAGCGTATAAAAAAAGCCATCTTGATTATCAGCATAAGCAGTTTTACAACATCCCCTCATGGCTTCCTAAGGGAGAGTGTTACTTTAAGGATAGGTACTACAGATGAATTTGGCACTTTTTGATTTTGACGGCACGCTTACTACAAAAGACTCGCTCGGTGAGTTTTTAAAACAGAGCGTAGGCAGAAAAAAATATCTTCTAAATATGTTTCGCTTTCTCCCCTACTTCATACTCTGGCAGACAAAACTGATGAACAACGGTGTTGCCAAAGAGCATCTCTTTAGAATATTTTTCAAAGGTATGGATGAGGAGTTTTTTAAAAGCAAGGCAAAAGAGTTTTCACTTACAAAACTTGACACCATGCTCAACAAAGAGAGATTTAAACTCCTAAGAGAGCATCAGGCAAAAGGAGACAGAGTTGTTATAGTTTCCGCCTCAATGCGCTGCTGGCTACAGCCTTGGTGCGACAAAGAGGGAGTCGAGCTTTTGTGCACGCATTTAAAATTTGAAGAGGGCACTTTTTGCGGCAAATTTTTAACCCCAAACTGCCACGGCATTGAAAAAGCCAACCGCATAAAAGCACATCTCAATCTGCAAGAATATGAAACAATCCACGCCTACGGAGACAGCTCCGGAGACAAAGAGATGCTCGCTCTTGCGCATAAAAGCACCTTATATTAATCAAAGGAGTATCTTTGTATCATTCCACTTATAAAACAAAGGGAAACCGCTATGAACAACACTAATAACTATGCCATACAAGAAGATGAGATAGATTTAAGAGAGCTTTTTAAGACTCTTATGAAACATAAAGTAAAAATAGTTTTGATTACGTTGGCAGTTACAATCGGTGCGATAGTTTATGCTTTAATGGCACCAAAAACTTATGAGGCAAAAGCAATTTTAAAAATAGGCGAATATAAAATTGCAAACTCTAACGATAAGGTAGTAGTTTCGGATGCTCATGAACTCTCAAAAGAGCTGGAAATTCTCTATATTGAGATCTTAAAAAACGAAAATGACAAAGAGGCAAAAACCGAAAAAATTCAAGTACCTAAAAATCAGAAAAATTTTCTTGAAATCATAACTAACGGCTCCTCCAACGAAGAAACAGAAGCAGAGCTTCAAAAGGTTGTTGACTACGTTCAACAAAAGCATAAAAAAATTCTAGACGATGTAAAGAGTCTTAATGAAGTAAGAGCTAAACAGGTTGACGGCAGACTAATGCTTCTAAAGACAAAGACTCTTCCCTCGCTTCAAGAGAAGATAAGCAGATATAAAAAAGATTTAGCAGTTTATGAAGCTAATTTTTTAGACGTACAGAGCAATCTTAAAAAAATAAAAGATTCAAACCCTACTTTAGCAACTCTGCAGATAAATGAACAGAGATATCTGGCTGATATTATTATAAAAATAAAAGATTCGCTAGAGTCGTTTGAAGATCGAAAAAACAGCATTGAAGTTATAGAGATAGAGAAACTAGAAGAGGAGTTAAGAGCTCTACAAGTTTTAATGGAGCCATACAACTACAAAAACACAGAAGTTGTAGGCGCATTTATGACAAATGACTACCCAATAAAACCAAAGAAGAGCTTGATAGTCGTTGTCGCTTTTGTAACAGGTCTGATTCTATCCATATTTTTTGTCTTCTTGCTAGAGTTCATAAGAGCTGAGAAAGAGCAACAATAGCCGGTCATATAAAGTGCTCTTTACTTTTTTTTAGTATAATCACTCCATTTTAAAGGTAAAAGAGAGGCTCATGATAGATTATCAAACCATTAAACCTTGGCTGTTTAAGCTCCAACCTGAGAGCG
>NZ_JACUTS010000006.1 GCF_014859695.1 Sulfurimonas sp.
CTAAAAACGCAAGAAATGTTGAAGAGATTGCGGCTGCCGCAGAGCATCTAAATGCTATGACTGATGAGCTACATGCGAAGTTGGAGACGTTTAGAACGTAAGACTAACTCTCATCTTCGATAAAAATGGCATCAAGCAATCCATCGACAAACTCATACTTGTCAAATGGTGTTAAGTTTTCGGGTTGCTCGCCTGTTCCAACGTAAAGAATAGGAAGTTCAAGTGCGTAAGCAATGCTGAAGATGCTTCCCCCTTTTGCCGTTCCATCAAGCTTTGTGATGATAATGCCGTCAATCCCTACCATCTCGTTAAAGGCTTTTGCCTGAGCGATTGCGGAGTTGCCCTGCGTGCCGTCAATGACAAGAACAGTTCTGTGCGGTGCGCCGCTATGCGCCTTATCGCAAATTTTAGCTATTTTTTTGAGCTCGTTTGCAAGATTTGTCTGCGTATGAAGTCTTCCTGCAGTGTCTATAATGACGTTGTCAAATCCTCTTGATTTTGCAGAGTCTATGGTGTCATAAGCAACTGCAGAGCTGTCGTGCCCCTGCTTGGAAGCGATGATGGGGATGTCGAGTTTTTTTGCCCAAAGGGTTAGCTGCTCTATGGCTGCTGCTCTAAAAGTATCTCCCGCTCCAAGAATGACTTTTTTGCCCTCACTCTTGTAGCGAGCTGCCAGTTTAGAGATTGTAGTTGTTTTTCCTGCACCGTTTACTCCGACAATCAACTCAACAAATGGAGAAGTGAACTTTGGTTCTTCGTATGATGTGTAGGCGAGGGTGGAAAGCAGCTTTGAGCGTAAAATATCACGCGTTACTTTCTCTTGGTATATTTCGCGAAGTATTATCTCTACAAGAGCGTACTCGACGTCGGCTTCGAGTAAAATATCTTCAATCTCATCTTTTGTAAATGATACTTTCTTTTTTGGAACTACCGATTTTAATGCTTCTGCAGTTTTTGAGAGAGATTTTTTTATAAAACCAAACATCTATTTACCCAAAGCATTTCTGAGGTCGCTGTCAATAAACTCCTCCTCTGTAGCGCCGACATAGTAGTTTATAAGCTTTGCATCTTTGTACATTGCCATAGTTGGAATAGGAAATCTCTCTCCAAGCTCTAGCTCTAGTACTAGTTCGTTTACAAGGCGGCGATTCTGGTCTGAGTTGACAAGAAGATATTTTGCGCCGTAAGTAGTTGCAAAATCTAGAAGTTTTGCATCCTCAATCTTATCCTCAACAGTTATGCCTATAATGACTAAACTATCTTTGTATTTCTCTTGAAGTGAGCTTAGATGAGAAGCGGCTGAGCGACATGGAGGGCACCATGTGGCAAATATATCAAAAATAACTATTTTGCCATCTGCACCCTCTAGCTTAAATCCTTTGCCCTCTTTTTTAACGATATACTGTTTTTTATCAAGCCCTGTTAAGACATACTCTTTTGCGGCAATCATCTCATTTGCACTGCTTTTTTTATCTTCGTTGCTTGAACAGCCTTGAAAAAGTATTGCCGATATAACCGAAAGAACTAAAATATTTTTTTTAAACATTTGCTTACCTTGTTTTTAGTAAAATGAGCGAAATTATAGCCATAAAGATTTTATATGCCTCTTACAAAAGCAATTTTTAGACGAAATTGTCTACAAAAAATTAAAAGCAGTCCGCTGCATAATCAATTTTACAAAAATGCCAAAATAGATGCTAAGCTCCTTAGGGAACTTAAAAGATTTAAAAACAAAAGAATACTTTTTTATACTTCACTCCCTTTTGAGGCAAATACTTTTAAATCAATTCAAAAGTTGAGAAAAAAATGTGATATTTTTGTTCCATTTATGGAAGGCGAAAGTTTTAAGATGGTACCATTTAGGTTACCGCTGAAAAAGAAAAAATTTGGTATTTATGAAGCGGGAAAAAGTTTAAGAGATATTAAAAAAGTTGATGTAGCTATAGTGCCCATTGTTGGCGTAGACGGAAATTTACAAAGAGTTGGTTTTGGAAAAGGGATGTATGATCGTTTCTTTGAAAAGTTAAAAAAGAGACCGTACACGATTTTTATACAATCAGAATTTTGTTACACAAAAGAGTTCATTTGTGATGCATACGACATTACATGTGATGTAATTATTACGCCAAATATTAATGTGCAAAATAAAAATATAGCTATAAAGAGGAATCAAAATGCTAAACGAGATACTAATTGGAGGCTCAATCGCTTCTGTTAGTGGACTTTTAGGTTTTTTCATTTCTAAAAAAATAACGAGTGCTAATTTTGATATATATGTCGAAAAAGCAAAAGCTCAAGCAAGTGCGATAGAAAATGAAGCGCAGTTGCTTCTTTATAAAGCAAATATAAAATCTCAAGAGATAGAGCTAGAGGCTACAAAGTTGTATGAAAATGCAAAAGAGAGAGCCAAAGCTGATCTTGCACAAAGAGAAGATGAGATTGTTAGAAAAGAGCAGAGTTTTAAACGCTATAAACAAAATGAAGAGAGAAGACTTCAAGATGAAGTATCTCTCTTAAAAGCAAGACAAGTTGATTTAAAAAGAAATGAAAAATCCCTAGGCTCACTAAAAAAGAGATACGAACAGAAGATAGACGAGGCGCTAAATGCTATAGAACACTGTGCAGGAATGACAAAAGATGAGGCAAAAGCCGTTTTGCTTGAAAAAGTTGAAGAGAAGTCGCGAGCAGATATAGCGCATATTGTAAGACGTTATGAAAATGAGGCAAAAACCGAGGCTAAAAAGAGAGCAAACTACATTTTGGCTCAGGCTACAAGTAGATATGCGGGCGAATTTGCCGCAGAGAGGCTTACAAATATTGTCCATCTCTCCGACGATGAGCTAAAAGGGCGCATCATAGGCAAAGAGGGCAGAAATATTAAAACCCTAGAAACTCTTTTGGGAGTTGATATTATTATCGATGATACCCCAAATGCGATTATGCTCAGCAGTTTTAATCTATATAGACGTGCTATTGCTACAAAAACTATAGAGCTTCTCATAGAGGATGGGCGTATTCAGCCTGCTCGTATTGAAGAGATTTACGCCAAAGTGTGCGATGAATTTGAGTCTGAGGTTTTAAGCGAGGGCGAGGAGATATTGGCTGATTTGGATATCGGCGTAATGCATCCTGAGCTTATAAAACTTATCGGAAAGCTTCGTTATCGTGCAAGTTACGGACAAAATGCACTTGCGCATACGCTTGAAGTTGCACATCTTGCAGGAATAATGACGGCTGAGATGGGCGGAGACGTGAAGCTTGCAAAAAGAGCAGGGCTTCTGCATGACATAGGCAAAGCTCTTACACACGAGAACAACGGAAACCATGTCGACTTGGGTGCGGCTATTTGCAATCGCTATAACGAGCATAGCGTAGTTATAAATGCTATTTATGCGCACCACGGGCAAGAAGAGATAAACTCTATAGAGTGTGGCGCAGTTTGTGCGGCAGATGCGCTCTCGGCTGCAAGACCTGGTGCCAGACGCGAGGTGCTTGAGAGCTTCTTAAAAAGAGTTACCGAGATAGAGGAGATAGCCTCAGAGCATACGGGTGTAAAACAGGCTTATGCAATCAATGCAGGACGAGAGGTGAGAGTAATTGTTAATGCCTCTTTAGTCAATGACGACGAATCTGTTTTAATGGCAAAAGAGATAGCCAAGGAGATAGAGCAGAAGGTTCAATATCCGGGCGAGATAAAAGTAAATGTCATCAGAGAGAACAGAGCTGTAGAGTTTGCAAAATAAGATATAAAGAGGAGGTCTATCTAATAGACATCCTCGGTAACATTCATCTCTGAATCATCGTATGGGTCCATGTGGATAAGTACATGCACATGTTTATCTTCAAAAAGTGCGCGAAATTTTGCTTCAAGTCTATCTGATATAAGATGCGCATCATAGAGCGATATGCTAACATTAAAGACCACATGAACAGAGATAAACATGTGAGAACCTGACTCTCTGGTTTTGAGGTCATGGTAGCCGTTAATATCGTTTTGGGTATCTAAAACCATTTCAATTTTTGTTAAATCTTCGGGTGAGAGAGCAGCATCCAGGAGCATAAACATCCCCTCTTTTATAATCGGAACCGCAGAGTAGATCATATAAAAGGCAATACCTATACCTAAAACAGGGTCTATAAGATGCTCTCCCGTAATTGAGATAAGTCCAAGCGCAAGCAAGATGGCACCGTTTGAGAAGAGGTCTGTTTTGTAGTGAAGTGCATCTGCTCTTATGACCATATTTTTTGTTTTTTTAGCGACATGGTTTAAAAAAGCGACTAAAAATGCAGTGATTACAAAAGAGGCAACCATAACGGCAATACTTGTTCCTATATACTCCATTGGCTTGTAGTTTACAATTTTTGATATCGCTTCATAGAGAATGAAAAGTGCAGAAAAAGAGATTATAAACCCCTCTATGACAGCGGCAAGAGGTTCGATTTTGCTGCGTCCGAAATGAAATTTATCATCGGGGTCTTTCTCTGAACTATTGAGAGCAAAATAGTTAAAAAGAGATACCGTTAAGTCAAGAAGCGAATCAATCGCCGAGGCTAAAACAGCAATAGAACCACTAAATATACCAACAGTCATCTTCATAAGTACAAGCACCGCCGCCACACTTGTTGAGACAACCGTAGCTTTCTTTTCCAATCTCATCAAACTCCTTATAGCTATCTTTTGATACAATTATAATTAAATTTTTTTAAGATAAAGTATAAGATGAATATAGATGCACTAAGAGAAGAGCGACAAAAGTGGATGAAGTGGAAAAATATAGCGCCGCTTCGTGAAGCTCTAGATGGTTTAGAGGATGGTTCATGGGAGGTAACTCTCGGCGATGCGGTAAAAATAAGCGGCAATTACCCAGACCTACCTGAGATACAGAGAGTGGCACGCATGATGATGCCTTGGAGAAAGGGACCGTTTGAAATATTTGACACATATATTGATTCCGAGTGGAGAAGCAACATCAAGTATAACTTACTGCGCAAACATTTTAATTTAAAAGATAGAAGAGTTGCCGATATAGGGTGCAATAATGGATACTATCTTTTTAGGATGCAGGAGGATGCACCGAAACTTCTTGTAGGCTTTGATCCTTCGCCGCTCTATAAGACGCAGTTTGATTTTATAAATCACTTTGTTAAGGGTAGCATTGTTTATGAGCTTTTGGGCGTAGAGCATTTAGAGTTTTATGAAGAGAAATTTGATACTATCTTTTGTTTAGGGGTTCTTTATCACAGGAGTGATCCGGTTGCTATGTTAAAATCTCTCTACAGAGGGCTTGATAAACAAGGCGAAGTGATACTTGACACTTTTTATATTGAGGGAGATGATGAGATGTGTCTGTGTCCCGAGTCCTCATACTCTAAGATACCAAATATCTATTTTGTACCGACTGTAAAAGCTCTAAAAAACTGGTGCACAAGAGCTGGATTTAGCGGATTTGAAGTCTTGGAAAAAACCGTAACAAACAGCGATGAACAGAGAAAGACCTCATGGATAGAGGGGCAGTCGCTGGAAGATTTTTTAGATAAAGATGAGAGCACAAAGACTGTAGAGGGGTATCCTGCTCCTGCAAGGGTATATGTAAAACTAACTAAGGACAGCAAATGAGCGAGAGAGAAGATAGAGATTTTGACGATAATGAAGAGCTCGAAGTAGAAGATTATAGAGCTAAAGATGATGTACTGCTAAAAACACATGAAGAGGTCAATCATGATCTCTGCGGAGAGATAGAGAAGATGGACATCGGGTATGTTGAATTAAAACTTGTAACCACCCATGATATGATTGCCGACTCAAAGGGCTTAATCCATGGAGGGTTTGTTTTTGGCGCGGCAGATTATGCCGCTATGGCTGCCGTTAATGAAAGAAATGTTGTTTTAGTCGCAAGCAACTGTCAGTTTTTGTCTCCTGTAAAATTTGGCGATATAATAAATTTTACGGCTAAAGTGCGTCATAAGGAGGGTAGAAAAAGAAACGTGCATGTTATCGGCAATGTTTTGGATATTAAAGTTTTTGACGGTGAATTTAAGACCGTTGTGACGGATAGACACGTACTAAAGCTAAAACTGACGGAAGAGGAGGGTGACAACGACGACCACGAATAACAAATCTATTAAAGATTTGCTATCCAGTAGTCGCTGTATTGCTGCTCTTGCTTGATTGTTGTCGTGTTTCCATGTCCCGGGTATATCGTTTTGTCGTAGGAGATTTTTTTAAACTCTTCTAGAGACTCCCTCATCTGTTGCGGCGAGGAGTATGGAAAATCTGTTCGTCCTATGGAGCGTTCAAATATAAAATCACCGCTAAACATCGCATCATTTATCTCTATTGTGGAGCACCCCGGTGTATGTCCTGGAAAATGGCGAAACTTTACTTTTACCCCGTTAAAATCAAACTCCTGATTTGGTTCTACTTCTACGTCAGGTTTTGAAGGCGGCAGATCAGGACTCCATGAACTTCCCAAAAGAAGCATTACATCCTCTTTTGGGGTGTAGAGTGGAACTTTTAATCTCTCTTGCAGCTCTGCATTGCTCCAGACATGGTCGAAATGTCCATGCGTGTTTAAGATGGCAACAGGGTTTGTAACATTTTGCATAACCCACTCGGTAGCGCCAATACCCGGATCAATTATAAAATCCATCTCCTCAACGGTTACTATATAGCAATTCGTTTGGTACTCTCCCATAGCTTTTACTTTTATTTTCATATGTATACTCCTACTAATTAATCTCATATAATTTGAACTCGTCCAAATTATATTCAGGCACTAAAGCTTTGCCCATAAGGGCAAGAGGAGTCATTTTGACTCCTTTTTTTATGAAAGTATAACATTGGTAACTAAAATTCGATATAATATTTTTTGTTAAACTGCTTTAAAGGCTGATGATGGGAAAGTATGAGCTTATAACAGAGTATCTACAATATTTTTTGGATGATGAAGTTCGTAAAACAGGCATTCAAAACGTCGTTTTAGGACTCAGCGGAGGCATTGATTCAGCTGTTGTTGCCGTGCTTGCCCAAAAGGTATTTAAAGAGAACCTCTTATGTGTAAAAATGCCTTCTCACTACTCGTCGCAAAGCTCTTTAGATGATGCGGATGAACTTTGTCGTGATTTTAAATTAAATGCCGTAACCGCATCTATTGAGCCGATGCTGAGAGCCTATGAAGAGCTGAACCCCGATATGGATAATCTGCGACGCGGAAACCTCTCGGCAAGACTTAGGATGAGCACTCTTTTTGATATTTCTGCAAAGCAAAAAGCTTTGGTTTTGGGAACTAGCAATAAGAGTGAGTTAATGCTTGGCTACGGAACTATTTACGGTGATTTGGCCAGCGCGCTAAATCCTATAGGCGATCTTTACAAGAGTGAGATATATGAGCTTGCGGAGTATTTGGGTGTAAGTAAAAGCATTATACAAAAAGCACCATCTGCAGATTTGTGGGCTGGGCAGAGCGATGAGGCTGATTTGGGCTATAGCTACGCCGACCTTGATGAAGCGCTAAAATATTATGTTGAAGATAGACTGAGCAAAGAAGAGATTGTGCAAAAGGGTTGTAACGAGAGTATGCTAGATATGATTGTAGAGCGTATTTTTCGTAACCAGTTTAAGAGGAAAATGCCTCTTATTGCCAAGTTGACATCCAGAACAATAAACCATGATTTTAACTATCCAAGAGATATAACACTATGAAGGAACAGAGAATGAAAATTGCATTTTATAGATATGAGAGTAGCAGAGAAGCACACTCAAACGTAAGTGACGTGCTAGATGGAGAAGATATAGACCAAGTTGAAGAGCTTGAGGGTGAATTTGCTTCGTACATAGGTGTTGATTATGCTTTGGCAACATCACATGGGACTTCGGCTCTTCATTTGGCAATGCTTGCAATTGACTTAAAAAGAGGGGACAAAGTAGTCTGTTCCGTAAATGCGCACCCTAACGTTCCGGAAGTTGTGCGTCATTTTGATGCCGAGCCTATTTTTATAGACATTGATTTTGAGAGCTATAATATAAATCTGGATAAGCTAGAGGCATATTTAGAAGAGAACAGCGCAAAAAAACTAAAAGCCGTTATTGTTACGCACGTAGCGGGGCAGTGTGTTGATTTAGACAGACTTTATGCGATGGCAAAGAGGTATGATGTAAAAATCGTAGAAGATGCTTCTGAAGCACTGGGAGTAACCTACAAAGGCGATAAAGTTGGTTCAACAGGAGCTGACATCTCTTGTTTTAACTTCTCTGCTCATCTAAAAAAAGATATTTGCAACGGCGGTATGCTTGTTTCAAATTCTGCAAAGATTATAGAGCGCGCAAAACTGCTTCGCTCACATGCCATGAAAAGAGATAAGGACTCTCTAGAGTATATCTACGATGTGGTTGATATCGGATTTGACTACACTATGAGTCAATTAAGTGCTGCGTATATTAGAGCGCAGATAAAAGAGCAGGACAAGAATCTACAGAGAGTTCAAGAGATAGCTCAGATGTACAATAAGGCTTTTGGAGAAGTAGAGCATGTTATGATTCCAAAACCTCAAAGAGATGACCATCCTTACTCTTTATATATCATTAAGGTAGATAAAAACAGAGACTCTTTTGCGCTTGAGCTTAAAAAACATGGTGTTGAGGTCGGACTTCACTATATCCCTCTTCATTTTTTGACCTACTACAAAAATAAGTACTCGCTTAAGGTAAATAATTTTCCGGTTGCACTCAAAACATATCAGCAGGTTATGTCGCTTCCAATTTATGCAAGTATGCAAGATAAAGAGGTGCAGTACGTTATTGAGAAGATAAAAGTAGTAGCATCGACAAGAGTTTAAAAAGCAAAAAATTGAAAAAAAAGCTAATCTTTTGGGTTGAAGAGTATTTCTACAACCCAAACTCCACTCAAAAAGTTCTCTCTCTTTTACTTCTTCCTTTTAGTTTTATTTACTGTTTTTGTATGTTTTTACGCTTTAAAAGCAAAAAAAGCGAAGATTTGGGCGTAGATGTTATCAGCGTCGGAAACCTAAGTGTCGGCGGAAGCGGCAAAACCCCTTTAGTAACTGCTCTTGCGTCAAGATATGAAGATGCGGCAGTGGTTTTAAGGGGTTATGGGCGTGAGAGCAGCGGTCTTGTAGTGGTAAGCAGTGGCAGTGAGATTTTATGCGACGTAGCCGCAAGCGGTGATGAAGCGATGATATATGCACACAAAATCCCAAGAGCAATCGTTATAGTAAGCGAAGATAGAAAAAAAGGGATACTAAAGGCTAAGGAGATGGGTGCTAAGATTGTTTTTTTAGATGATGCCTACTCAAAACATGAGATAAAAAAGCTTGATATTGTTATAGATGTAGAGAGTAAAAACTCATCATGTCTGCCCTCTGGTCCATTTAGAGAGCGACTTTGGAGTCAAAAAGAGGCTCTTGTCGTAAAAGAGGGAAGAGATTTTAAAAGAGTGGTTGAACTTAAAAATAAAAGTGATAAAATGTCGCTTATAACTGCCATAGCAAGACCTGAGAGGCTTGATAGCTATCTGCCTGAGGTTGTTAGTAAAAACTACTTTGAAGATCATCACTCATTTACAAAAGGTGAAGTTTTTGATATTCTTCAAAGAGACAAAGCTGAGTCGATTTTGGTAACATATAAAGATTTTGTAAAATTAGAGCAGTTTGATTTAAAGCTTTCACTGCTGGATATGCATGTGGAAGTTGATGAAAATATTTTTAAAACAGTAGATAATTATAGGGGACGAAATAGTGCAAAAAAAGATTGAAACAGTTCAGACGCTTCTTGAGGCCTTGCCGTTTATAAAAGAGTTTAACAAAGAGATAGTGGTTATAAAATATGGCGGTTCGGCACAAGAGTCTCCGCAGCTCAAAGAGAGATTTGCGCAAGATGTTCTGCTTATGTATCTAGTCGGTATTAAGCCCGTTATCGTTCATGGCGGCGGCAGACAGATAAATGAGATGCTGGATGCGCTTAGTATCGCTCCTAAATTTATAGACGGTCAGCGTGTAACTTCAAAAGAGGTAATGCGCATCGTCGAGATGGTGTTAAGCGGAGAGATAAACAAAGAGATAGTCTCGCTTCTGAACTCTCACGGGGCAAAAGCGATTGGAATCAGCGGAAAAGATGCGAAGTTTATAAGCGCTCGCGCAAAAGATTTTGCTAAATGGGGACTCACCGGCAATATAACAAACGTAGATGCCGATGTCATCACAAACCTCATTGCAGAAAAGTTTATCCCTGTAATTGCTCCAATAGCAGACGGCGGAGAGATGGGGCACCCCGGTTTTAACATCAACGCGGATTTATGCGCATCCTATGTTGCCAAAGCCATAGGTGCGAATAAGATAATATTTTTAACCGATACCGCTGGAGTGCTCAACAAAGACAAAGAGCTTTTAAGCACTCTAAACAAGGATGAAGTAGAGATTCTTAAGGCAGATGGAACAATCCACGGCGGCATGGTCCCAAAAGTGGATGCATGTCTTGAAGCAGTGGAGGGCGGTGTGCTTAAAGCTCACATCATTGATGGAAGAGTAGAGCACTCTCTTCTTTTGGAACTTTTTACATCCGCAGGTGTCGGAACGCAGATAGTTCTCTAGTTTAGCTCTTTCTAGCCATTTTGTAAAAAAGCTTTTGGGTTGATATCTCTTTGGGTATCGGCTCACCGTGCAGGATATTTTGAGTCAGGATTTTTGCCAGATAAGGACCGTAAACAAAACCTCTTGAACCCAATGCATTTATAACATACATATTTGGATAGTACTCTAACATCTCGGGCGGGATTTTTGTTCCGTTTTTGATACAAGGGTGTTTTTTGAGACTATTTTCATAATCAACCACTTTGCCGATTACCGGAAAGTAGCTTTTTATGGTTGCTCTGGCACCTTTGTATGTTTTTACAACCTCTAAATCCTCAAGTTTTATAAGCTCCTTTGCCTGTTTTAAAAGAGTCTGGGTCTGCATCTCATCGCTATCTTCATAAAAAGCGCACTTATCACAGGTTGTGAGACACTCCATTTTAGCACTATCATGTCTCTCCTGCGTAGCTCCAATGGAGAGAGTACCGTCTTGTTTGTTTGTTGAGACGGAGATTGATTTATGGATATTAAATGGGACTTTAGTCGTTGTTTTTACATCGATTCTAAGTCCAAAGATCGGCGATATCTGCATATAGGGAATCTTTACCAAAGAGTTGCTTACCCCCTGAGCCAAGATGATATTTTTGGCTTTTATATCCTCTAGAGTGTAGATGCCATCTTCAAAACAGAGCTCTTTTATATCTTTTTTGTAAAAATCACACCCTTTGGTTAACTCATGACAGATTTGCACAGGCTCTATAACTGCCGCGTTTTCATAAAAGTAACCCTCGATATCCATAAACTCTTTTGATATCTCATGTAGTTTTTTAGTGTCATAATGCTCACATGTCATGCTGTTTTGGGAGAGTTTGTCTTTATCGAAATTACCGTTTGCAACCCTAAGAACACCCTTTTTATCCACTGCACTTGGCAACAGATTTTGATAAAAATCCAAACAGTATTCAAGTGCATCATTGACTAGAGAGTTGTAAGGATTTGTCTTGCCGGGTAGAGGAGACAAAAATGCCCCTGCAGCACCGCTTGCACCTCCCGCAATCGCCTCTCTGTCTATGAATGCAACGCTTTTGTTCTCTTTGTGCAAAAAATAAGCCATGTTGCATCCAGCACTTCCGGCTCCGATTATTAAGAAGTCATATATTTTCATTTCGGCATTATAGAAAATAAAGCCTTAATGGTTAATTTTCAAGTATATATTGTTTTTGTGATGTTATAATCGTGCAAATATATAACTATAGGGTATAAAATGTATGGACTTTTTGATGATGAAGATGATCTACTAACCGGCTCGCCTAAGAGCAAACTAATGGATGTTATTTTCAATGCAAACAACGATGTAGTAAGATATGAGATTGAAAAATTTATCGACAGGGCTGCTGCCATGGAGATGATGATGAGAGAGCGATGCGGCGATAAATTTAGTGATGACGGCGATGAGGTAGAAAAAGAGATTCGCGCTTACACTCTTTCTAGAAGAGATGAAGTTGATGATTTTGCAAAAAATCTGTATATCGAAATGATGGGTGCAATTTTAACAAAGAGCGAATAGTTGAAAATTATTTTACGGCTATTTACTCTCTTGCTACTTAGTTTTAGTTTCATATTTGCCAATAATTTTGTACAAAGCAGAGAAATGTCACTGAAAAAAGATGAGCAAAAGAAAATTCTTGTAAAATATGACAACAGAGAGAAAGTTTTTAAATTTAGATGGACGCTCTATAAAAACGGCGGATTGGTAGTTTTTAGATCATACGACAAAGTTGTTGCTCAAAATGTACTCTACTCAAGGCATAAAAACCAAAGTTTCAGAGTTGAGTTAAAGCCAAGAGGCACCGATTTTTATAAAGTGCCTTACATGTTAGTAAAATTTAAAGAGTTTGATCAAAAGTCACAAGAAGCAAAATTCGAAATATTTTTATCGGATGATAGAGGGCAGATAGTGCTTGAAGATTTAAAAACGCTTAAAGAGGGATGATGCAAAGAGTTGAGAGCGAAATAGCAAGATTGATTAGGGAGATAGAGTATGACGAAGTAACACGTCTTTTTAGTACGCTTTCAGGCGGTAAAAGACTCCGCGCAAAATTGATTTTAAAGATAGCCGATACAAATGAAAGAGCTCCTCTTTTAGCAGCTATTGTTGAGCTTATCCACGCTGCGAGCCTGCTTCATGATGATGTAATAGATGAAGCAACCCTAAGACGCGGAGCTGCTTCTGTGAATGCAACTGAGGGAAGTAAAAATGCCGTGATGCTAGGAGATATTTTATACTCCAAGGCTTTTAGTGAGCTGGTCTCGTTTGATAGAGATATTGCCAAGATAATTGCTTCAAGTGTTACCGCCTTAAGCAAGGGTGAGATGATGGATGTTAAAATGGCTGAGAGTTTTAATGATGATGAAGAGAAATATCTTGAGATGCTATACCTTAAAACAGCCACCCTTATTGAAGCTGCAGCTCAAGGGGCTGCCATTTTAGAAGGCAAAGACCCAATCTCTCACGCACTTTATGGAAGAAATCTAGGGCTCTCTTTTCAGATAATAGACGACATACTCGACATCACAAGCGACGAAACAACTCTTGGAAAACCTGCAATGAATGATTTTGTAGAAGGTAAATGCACACTGCCGTATATTTATCTTTACAGAGTCATGCATAACGACGAGAAAGAGAAGCTAAAAAATCTTCATGCTAAAGTTTTAAGCGAAGATGAGAGCGCATGGATCAGAGAGAGGATGCAAGAGCACAAAGCAATTGAAAAATCTTTTGAGTTGGCGCAAAAATTATCAGACGAGGCGATGAATGCGATGAGAGATGACGAACAGCTCATAAATATTTTACAGAATATGATAAAAAGAAGTTATTGATGCACTATTTAAATATAAGTTTTTCACATAAAAACTCAACAATGGAAGTTAGAGAGAAACTCTCTTACAAAGATGAACAGGCAAAAAGGGGATGTTTGACTAAGTTAAACGCTAGTCCCGCAATAAACGAGTCGATTTTAATCTCTACGTGTAATCGTATGGAAGTATTTTGCAGCTGCAGCGATGTAGAAGTCGCAACTCGGCATATTTTTGAGATGCTGACGGCAAGATCCGGCATCTCAATCGATGAGCTTGAGGGAAGGGCGAGCATATTTGATGACAGCAGCGCCATTCATCATATATTTTCCGTTGCATCATCTCTTGACTCCATGGTTGTCGGCGAGACGCAAATCGCGGGACAGCTAAAAGATGCTTTTAGATTCTCATACGACAAGTGTTTTTGCGGTCAAAAGCTAGCTCGTGCAATGCACCATGCTTTTAAATGTGCGGCAAAAGTTAGAAATGCAACCGATATATCTTCAAAACCGGTTTCAATAGCGAGCGTAGCAGTTGCAAAACTAAAGTCTGTTTTAGAGAGTGTTGAGGGTAAAAAAGCTTTAGTTATCGGAGTCGGAGAGATGTCTGAGATTACAGCTAAACATCTTATCTCCAGCGGTGCCGATGTCTATATTATGAACAGAACAGCTAGCAAGGCTAAAAAATTGGCAGAGGAGTGCGGTGCTAAAACTTTGGATATGTGCGAACTTCCAAAAGCAGTAAATGAGTTTGAGATTCTTTTTACCGCGACTTCAGCCTCAGAACCTATAATAACAGATGAGATTATTGAGACGCGTGATTTTGACAGATTTTGGTTTGATATGGCGCTTCCGCGTGACATCAATTACCATAAAGGCGAGCGAATAAACCTCTATGTAATCGATGATTTGAAGAATATTGTAGATGAAAATATGTCTCTTCGTGAAGATAGCGCAAGAAAGGCTCACACCATTGTGGGCAGAAGTACCGTAGAGTTTTTTGAGTGGTTAAACACCTTAAATATTGAGCCTATGATTAAAGAGATATATGAAAAAGCTTTTGAAGCCGTAAGATTAGAGACGCAAAGAGTTATAAAAAAAGGGTTTGTTCCAAAAGAGTATGAGGCGCAAATTACCAAGATGAGCGAGCAGACGATGAAGAGATTCCTTCATGAAATGACCTCAAAAATGCGCAGTATTTCAGAAGAGTCAAAAGCGGACATGGTAACGAGTGCTCTACAGTTTTTAATACAAAAAGATAAGAAAGATATGCCGGATAAATATAAATGTGAGCATGCCTTAAACATTATAGAAGGAAAATAATTGAGAAGAAGCAGAGCGTTTGTCCCGACAACAAAAGAGGCACCATCCGATGCAACACTGCCAAGCCATAAATTTTTACTCAGAGGCGGTTTTATAAACAGCCAAGGTGCCGGACTTTATAATTTTATGCCTTTGGGCAAGATTGTGTTAGAAAAAATCAGAGCAATTGTGAAAGAGGAGTTGGACCTTGCAGGGTCTCAAGAGGTACAGCTGAGCTTTGTAACGCCAATCGGGCTATGGGAGCGAAGCGGCAGATCTGAAACTATGGGAAAAGAGATGCTCCGTATAAAAGACAGACATGCAAGTGAGTTTGTGCTTAGTCCCACAAATGAAGAAGCTATGGTTGAGATGGTAAAAAACAGAGTTACTAGCTACAAAGACCTTCCTCTGAATCTCTACCAGATTAACACCAAATTTCGTGATGAAGCAAGACCAAGATACGGGCTTATGCGCGGTCGTGAATTTTTAATGAAAGACGGATACTCTTTTCACTCATCTGTAGAGGATATGATTAGAGAATTCGATCTTATGGAAGCGACTTATAAAAAAATCTTTACAAGGCTCGGGCTTGATTTTAGAGTAGTTGCGGCTGATAGCGGGGCAATCGGCGGAGAGGGCAGCAAAGAGTTTCATGTTTTGGCAAATAGCGGCGAAGACACCCTTGTTGTATGTGAAGCTTGTGACTATGGTGCAAATATAGAGACTATCTATGAGAGCGAAGAGGAGATCGATGCTCTTAAGGCGAAATCTTATGAGGAGATTCAAGAGCTAAGTATTGAAAAACGCTGCTCTTGCGGATCTGAACTCCATTTCAAAAAGGGGATTGAAGTTGGGCATATCTTTCAGCTTGGCACCAAATACTCATCGGCTCTAGAAGCACACTTTAATGATGAAAACGGCAGAGCAAAACCTTTTGAGATGGCAACATTCGGCATAGGCGTAAGCAGACTTGTGGCAGCCGTTATTGAGCAAAATCATGATGAAGAGGGGTGTGTCTGGACAAAATCAACTGCTCCATACATGCTAAATATCTTAGTCTCAAACATAAAAGATGATGCTCAAAACTCTCTTGGCGAAGAGCTTTACAACAGACTAAAGGGCGCAGGCATAGAGGTTACAATAGATGATAGAAAAGAGAGATTCGGTTTTAAGATGAAAGATGCAGAGCTTATAGGTTTTCCATACACCGTCATAGTAGGAAAAGAGCTTGAGAACGGCATAGTTGAGATATTTGATAGAAAAACAAAAGAGAACACTCCTGTAAACGCGGATGAAGTTTATGAAAAAATAACGGAACTTCTTAAGTAATGATATATTTTATAGTTTATCTCTTTTTGGAAGTAATTATCTCGGTAAACATATCATCTGCCATCGGCGGATTGGCAACATTCTTTGAGATACTCATCAGCGCATCTGTAGGTTTGATGATATTGGCAAATTTCAAAGCAACGCTTAGAGAAAATTTTATGGCTGTGTCATACAGCTGTATTGATTTAGAGCAGTTTCAAAGACTTAACCTCTTTACTATTTTTGGAGCGATTTTGCTTATAGTTCCCGGTTTTTTAACGGATATAGTAGGGGCTTTGCTACAGTTTAGTATATTTACGACTATGCTTGTTAATCGTTATAATGTAAAATCAGAGAGATGTAAAAAAGAAGAAGAATACAACAGTTTAAAAAAGGATAATGATGTCATTGATGTTGAAATTATTAGCGACAATACTAATAACAAGTAGTTTTGCATACGCGCAAGATTTAAATCAAAAAATAGAGACTTTTATAGAGAATAGTTTTGATAATAATCCAAACGTAAAATCTATGAATGTTAGAATTTTGAGTAAAAATAGAGTCCAAGGACATGAAAATTGGAGCGCGTATATCGTCGAGTTGGATGCTATTTTAAAAAAAGATGGGCGACAGGTAGTTCAAAAGATGCTCTGGTTCTCAGATGGAGAGGTTATAACAAAAGAGCTCTTTGATATAAAAAGTGCCAAAGAGATGGGTGATTTTGTCTCTATTCCTTTTAAAGAGGAGTATTACAAAAGAGAGAACCTGATCTCAGGAAATACAAATGCAAAATACAGAGTTGCAATTTTCTCAGATCCGCTATGTCCGTTTTGCAAATCTTACGTTCCCGAAGCAATCAATCATATGAAAAAAGAGCCTAATAAATATGCCCTATATTATTATCACTTCCCACTAGAGACGCTTCACCCGGCTGCAGTTGAGTTGGTCAAGGCGGCTATTGCGCTTGAGTTAAAGGGGAGAAAAAACGTAGTCCTTGATCTCTACAAAGTCAAGGTAGATCCAAAAGAGAGATCTCATGAGAAGATTTTAGCAGAGTTCAACAAGGCTATGAACTCAAACATCAAGCCGTTTGAACTTCTCTCAAAAGAGGTTACGGCTCATTTTAAGAGTGATATGGAGATAGCAGATATGATGATGGTCAACGGTACTCCAATGGTCTTCTTTGACGGAAAACTAGATAAAACAAAAATGAAATATAAAGAGGCAAAATAATGGAAAAATTGGTAATAGCGACAAGGGGTTCACAGCTCGCACTTTGGCAGTCAAATCATATAAAGGCTATTTTAGAGGAGCAAAATCCCGGTTTAGAGGTTGAGCTTAATATTATAGTGACGACTGGAGACAGGATTCAAGACAGAGCACTTTCAAAAATAGGGGGCAAGGGTCTGTTTTTAAAAGAGCTTGAGGAGGCGATGCTAAGAGGCGAGGCGCAAATTGCTGTTCACTCACTTAAAGATGTTCCGACTGTAATGCCTGATGGGCTTCTTTTGGCAGCAATTACAGAGAGAGAGGATTGCAGAGATGCACTTCTTTCCCAAAAGTACGCAAACATCGATTCGCTTCCACGGGGTGCTGTAGTTGGAACATCTTCTCTTCGCCGCCGTATGCAGATAGAGAAACTTCGTCCTGATTTAACCATCAAAGATTTAAGAGGCAATGTAGACACAAGAATAAGAAAGCTAAAAGATGGAGAGTTTGATGCTATTATTTTAGCGGCAGCGGGTATAAACAGACTCTCACTACTTGATGCAGTTCAACATGTCTACCCAATTTCATTAGATGAGATGATTCCATCTATGGGGCAGGGAGCGCTAGGAATTGAAGCGGTAAATGATGCGGAGGTTTTAAAAATAGTTGCCGGACTTGAAGATGAGTACAGCAGAATAGAGACAACTATTGAGAGATCTTTTGTTGATGTTCTTGAGGGCGGATGTCAGGTGCCAATCGGTGTAAATGCATCTGTTTTAGAGGATGGAAACGTAAGCATTAGAGCAGTTTTGGGTCTTCCTGATGGAACAGAGATGCTTAGTGATTCAAAAATAACTTCTAAAAAAGATTACCAAAGCGTAGGCAGAGAGATGGCGGCAGAGTTTATAGCAAAAGGTGCTAAAGAGCTGCTTGCACGTGCTGAAGCCATGATGGAAAACAAATAGAATGAAGAGAACCATCGAGCTTCTTAGACAAAATGAAGAACTAAGAGTTATTAAGGAAGAGCTTGATATATATCTTGAAATACCTCACTTGGCTTATGCGGAAGTTAAGAAGAAAGATGGCGGTAAGGCACTACTTTTTACAAACGTAGTCGATAAGAAAAGCGGGAAAAAGTTTCAAGAGAGCATTTTTATGAATGTCTTTGGTTCATACAGACGTTGTGAGCTGCTCTTTGGAAGAAGTATAGAGTCTGTTGCAGATGAGATTACAAAACTGCTTCATATGAAGCCGCCTGAAGGGTTTTTTAATAAACTCTCAATGGCAAGCGAACTTTTTGCTCTTAAAAACATCTTTCCAAAAAAATTAAAAGGCAGCGGCGCATGCCAGCAGGTAAAATATTTAGATAAAGATATAGACCTCTATACTCTTCCGGTTCTCACTACATGGGAGCAAGATGGCGGACCTTTCATTACTATGGGTCAGGTCTATACGCAGAGTTTGGACGGCGAAATGGTAAATCTGGGCATGTATAGACTTCAAGTGTACGATAAAAATCATTTGGGAATGCATTGGCAGATTCATAAAGATTCGTCTCACTTTTTCGACCAGTATCAAAAAGCGGGCAAAAAGATGCCGGTATCTGTTGCAATCGGCGGAGATCCGCTCTACACATGGTGTGCAACAGCTCCTCTTCCATACGGTGTAAATGAGCTGTTGATGTATGGACTTATAAAAAAAGAGAGTGCTAAGCTTGTAAAATCACTCACAACACCTCTATATATTCCCCAAGATGTTGATTATGTCATTGAGGGTTGGGTGGATACTCATGATATGAAAATTGAGGGTCCTTTTGGTGACCATACAGGGTACTATACGCTTAAAGAGTCATATCCCGTTATGGAAGTCAGCGCGATAACTACGAAAAAAGAGCCGGTCTTTTTGGCTACAGTTGTAGGAAAACCGCCTCTTGAAGATAAGTATATGGGCTGGGCAACGGGGAAAATATTTTTCCCTCTCCTAAAAACGACTGCACCCGATCTGCTTGATTATCATATGCCCGAGAATGCAGGTTTTCATAATCTTATTTTAGCGAAGATGAAACCGCTCTATAAGGGGCACGCAAAGCAGTTTATGCACGCTTTTTGGGGTGCAGGACAGATGAGTTTTGTAAAGCATGCTATATTTTTGGACGAAAATGCTCCGACGCTCGAGAACTACGAAGCCGTTGCAACATATATACTTGACAGATTTTCACCCAATTCTCTCTTTATAACAGAGGGAATTTTAGACGCCCTAGATCACTCCTCTCCGGAGACTCTTGTAGGCGGAAAACTCGGAATAGACGCTACGTTGGCAAACAAGGTGGAAGCGCCTCAGCTACTAGGTGATGAAGAGCTGTTCGCCAGAGTCAAGGAGATTGTTCCTGACGCTGTTGCTTTACATCAATTTATGAGAAGAACAAAAAATCCCATAACAGTAATCTCTGTAAATAAAACAGAAAATGCAAAAAACTATTTTGATGCCCTTATAACGCTCAGTATGCATATAAGAGTTGTCGTATTTGTTGATGAAGCAAAAAATGATATATTTAACCCATATATGCTTATTTGGAGAGTTACAAACAATATAGATGCCATGAGAGATATTTTTATCTCTGGATTAATGGTCGGAATTGACGCAACTAATAAGAATCTGCTTGATGGATTTAGTAGAGAGTGGCCTGATGATGTTGAGTGCACAGAGAGTGTCGTAGATGCCCTAAAACAAAAAGGTGTGTGGGATCTAAGCGATAAAATGTATGAAAAGTTTCAATTATAATTATTTAATCTCTTTTTCTGTTATTATAAGGTTAATATAATAAATAGTGATGTAACATAGCTAATCATTATAGGGGTTTGACGTATGAATAAGTTTTTAATGCTCGTCCTTTCGGTAGTTATTTTTACATCGATAAGTGCAAGCGCTGCGATATATAAAGGGCAGAGAGAATTCGTAAGAAATTGCGTCAGTTGCCATAAAGCCGGACAGAGTTATGTTGCAACAAAAAGAAAGATGGAGTGGAAGAGTTATACGAGAGCTAATGGAAAAAGACTTAAAGAGATTCACTTAAACAGCGATAAGGCTAAAAAGTCTCATAAATATTTTGAAAGTAAAAACTTTTCAAAAAATACTAGACATTTAGAAGACTTTTTACTTGAATACGCAAAAGATAGCGGGAACGTACCGGCTTGTAATTAAATATACTTCTAAGAGAGATGTGAAGCATTTGCTTCATCTCTGAAAGAGTCTGCACTTTGTAAAATCACTTAATTTAGCTAAAATACCAAACTTTTTAATCTATTAAGGAAATAATTATGCAAAAATTGTGGTCAGGTCGTTTTTCTGCGGGCGCATCAAATCTTTTAGATCAGTTTAACGCCTCCATCATGTTTGATAGAAAACTTTATCGTGAAGATATTGAAGGCTCTTTGGCCCATGCTGGGATGCTTGCAAAACAGGGCATTTTAACAGCTGATGAGCTTGCTCAAATCAAACAAGGTCTCTCTCAAGTCAAAGATGAGATAGAGTCGGGTGTATTTGAGTGGAAAATATCAGATGAAGATCTTCATATGGGAATTGAGAAGCGTTTAACTGCTATTATCGGCGATACAGGGAAAAAACTCCATACTGCAAGAAGTAGAAATGACCAGATTGCAGTAGATTTTCGCCGCTATGTTCTTCGTAAAAACTTAGAGCTTGTAGATGCCATAAAGTTGCTAATGAAAGAGATATTAGTCGTTGCATCTAAGCACACAGAGACTCTAATACCTGGCATGACGCATCTGCAGCATGCTCAGCCTATCAATTTTGCTTTTCATCTGGGTGCTTATCTCTCAATGTTCAAAAGAGATATAGAGAGATTTGAGAGCTCGTATGCAAGAAATAACGTCTCTCCACTTGGATGTGCGGCACTTGCTGGAACTCCGCATAAAATAGACAGAGATATGACGGCAAAGCTTTTAGGGTTTGAGAGCGTTAGCGTTAACTGCTTAGACACCGTAAGTGACAGAGATTTTGCACTGGAGATTTTGTTCAATATCTCTACTATGATGATGCATATCTCCCGCCTAAGCGAAGAGCTTGTTATGTGGTCAAGCTACGAGTTTAGATTTGTGGAGCTTAGTGATGAGTACTCTACGGGCTCTTCAATAATGCCACAGAAAAAAAATCCTGATGTTCCGGAACTTCTTCGCGGCAAAACCGGTCGTGTTTATGGCTCTTTGATGGGACTCTTGACTGTTATGAAAGCTCTTCCTTTGGCGTACAACAAAGATACGCAAGAGGACAAAGAGGGTGTTTTTGACTCAGTAGAGACGGCAGAGATCTCTTTAGAGATACTAAAAGAGGCTATAAAGACTATGCAGGTAAAAGAGCAAAACATGAGTAGTGCTTGTAAAGTGGGGCACTTAAGTGCTACCGATTTGGCGGACTATTTGGTTCAAAAGTGCAATATTCCTTTTAGAGAGGCACACTTTATTACAGGCAAAGCAGTTGCAAAAAGCGAAGAGTTAAAGATAGACTTGAGCGAAATAGAACTTCACTATCTTCAAGAGATAGATGAGAGAATCAGCGAAGATGTTTTAGAGTTTCTCTCAATAACAAACTCAATGAATGCAAGAACTTCTGCAGGCGGAACATCAACGCAAAGAACTGAAGAACAACTAGAGTATTATAGAAATTTTTTGGAGAAATAGAGATGAAAGTTACAGTATCACATTTAAACGAGATGAAATTTGAGGCTAAAACCCAGAATAGCAGTTTTATAATAGACTGCCCGCAGATAACGCCTGTTGAGTACTTTTTAGCTGGAATCATCTCGTGCAGCGCGACAGACATTGTTTTGTTGCCTAAAAATCAAGGCAAAACAGTTACGAACCTCGTTATAGAGGGGGATGCTATAAGAAACGATGATCATCCAAGAAAGTTCAACACTTTGCATCTCGAGTACAGTTTTAATTCAGACGGTGATGATACGATGGCGGCTCGCTGGGTTATGGCATCTTTAGAGACATACTGCTCTACCATCAACACCATCAGAGACTCTGTAGTTATCTCATACTCCATAACTCATAACGGAAATAAAATCAGAAAGAATGAGAAGATGATATCGGGCGGCGGGAGCAAGATAGATATGGGCGAGATCGAGAGCTGCCCCTCTTAATAGCTGATGTTATGCAATAAAACGAACGTGTCCGTTTTATTGGCAGGGACTGAAGTCCCTACAACCCCATAAACTACGGTTATTGATAAGCTTTATGATAAGAGAGCATTCTTTCTGAGACTTTTTTTAGGTACTCTCTAGGCTCATCATATTTCAAATCTCTAAGCAGTGCATCGTAAACTTTATCCGGCGTCAAAGCATTAATGATTGGAGCAGCTTTGTGTATGTTGTTTGTTTTAGTAAATGCCCATGCGACATTTCCAGCTCCAGTATTATATGCGGCAATAGTGCAATATAAGCGGCTCTGGGGGTCATTTATCTTGCTTAGATATTTATAGTAAAGTATATGCAGGTATGCACTTCCCATGGTAATATTGTTTTTGCTGTCATAGAGATAGCTGCTAGAGAGAAGTTTTTTCTCTTTATATAAAAATAGGTAGCTGTCAATGCCTGCAGTTTTAGGGACTATCTGCATCAAACCGTAAGCCGGTACATGTGATCTTGCTCTTGGATTGTAACTGCTCTCAGAGTGGATAACTGCAAATATAAGAGGTAGTGGAATATTCTGTTTTAACGACTGTTTTTTAACCTCTTCATAGTAAACCCTAGATCTCTTTAACATCGCATCTGAGGGCATTGAGACATTTAGTGTATAGACTCTTGCGCCTTTTACTTTTTCTGAACTGCTTGATCTGATATTCTTATCTTTTGTTTTTTCGTTGACATAGGAGATAAGAGCATCTTTTGAGGGTTCTTTCTCAAATATAACGGTTGAGAGAATAGGTTCTGGTTTGATTTTGGCATCTGCCAATGAAGAGGGCTTTTTTACCTTTGTTAATCTCTGCTCAAGAGGATCGCTCTCATGAGCCTTTTTTGTATCTATCGTAACCACATTAGCAAGAGCTTTTTTTAGTTTTTCATTCGCCTCCTGCTCGGATGAGGCTATAGTTTCAACAACAATCGTCTCATTTTCAAAATCAACGTCTGTTCTGGTTTTTTTATCTTTACTATAAGCTACCCATCGTTTTTTCGTCGACATAATGGGCTCTTCCCAGAATATGCTCAACTCTTTTTTATACTCGTCGTACTCTTTTTGGAGTGACTCCTGATAGGAATTAAACTCATCTTCAAGATCTGTTTTATAGGAGTCAAATTGATTTTTTTGAGCCTCAAAAGTCTCCATCTGCGTGTTTTTAAAATCGTCTGCAATTTGCGCTAAAAGCAGTGAGGACAGAGATAGAGAGATCAGGGTTTTAACGAACATACTGTTTTAAAATTTTCCCATTGGATCTGCGTCGCTTAAGTGTGACCATGCAAGTTTAGCGCCGCCTACTATATGAAAGTGCAGGTGTTTTACCTCTTGTCCTCCATTGTCGCCGACATTTGTTATTACCCTGTAACCGCTTTTATCTATGCCAACTTCTTTTGCAACATCTTGCATGAATTTCGTCATATTTTTCATAGTCTGCGGGCTTACTTCATTAAAACTCTCTACATGTATCTTCGGGATTGCCAGTACATGGACGGGAGCTTTTGGATTTATGTCGTGAAATGCCATAAAATCCTCGTTTTCCAGTATAACATTTGAAGGAATTTCATTGTTTATAATCTTGCAAAATATGCACATCTGTGCCCCTTTTTTTATTTATTGTAACATATAAAAGAGCAAATGAAGCTATATATAAATTATATTTGACTATAATCTACTTCAAAATTTAAGAGGGTATTTCCCTCAAATATGGGTGAGTCTATTGAAAGAGTGGTATGACGCAATAAAAGAAGCACAGAGCGTTGAGCGGATTGAAGAGATCCGCATAGCTGTGTTTGGAAAAAAAGGTGTTTTAGCAGCAGAATTTGCAAAAATGAAAACTGCACCGGACGAAGAGAAATCAAAAATAGCGCAGGAGTTGAACACTCATAAAAATACGCTGATGAATGAACTCGTGCAGAGAAAAACAGTTCTGCAAACATTGGAGTTAGAAGCACTCATGAGAGCAGAAGCAATAGATGTTTCTATGTATAGTTTAAGCTCTGAGTCGGGTGCGCTTCATCTGGTTATGGAGACTATGGATAGAATTGTTGAGTATTTTTCATCTATGAATTTTGCAGTTAAAACAGGAGATATGGTAGAGGATGATTTTAACAATTTTGAAGCGCTAAATCTTCCAAAATATCATCCTGCCCGTGATATGCAAGATACTTTCTATTTCAGAGACGAGATGCTACTTCGCACGCATACATCGCCTGTTCAAATAAGAACGATGATGAGCACTAAACCGCCAATTCGTATGATAGCACCGGGTGCAGTTTTTAGACGCGATTACGATATTACGCATACTCCGATGTTTCATCAGGTAGAGGGGCTTTTAGTCGATGAAGAGGGAAAAGTCTCTTTTGCAAACCTGAAATTTATTTTAGAAGATTTTTTAAAGTATATGTTCGGTGACGTAGATGTTCGTTTTCGTCCTAGTTTTTTTCCCTTCACGGAGCCTTCGGCAGAGGTTGACATTTCGTGTGTTTTTTGTAAGGGAAAAGGGTGCCGAGTCTGTTCTAAAACAGGATGGCTCGAAGTACTTGGATGCGGCATAGTGGATCCGAATGTTTTTGAAGCGGTAAAGTATGAAAATGTAAGCGGATACGCTTTTGGTCTTGGTGTGGAGAGATTTGCAATGCTTATTCATCATATAGGCGATCTTCGTTCACTTTTTGAGGGAGATATTAAGTTACTGGAGCAGTTTCGATGATAGTTACTAGAAGTTGGTTAAACGAGTGGATAGATTTGAGCGGAGTCTCCACACAAGAGCTTATAAAAACATTTAACTCAATAGGTCTTGAAGTAGATAGCGTATCAACGTACGACGTTCCTAAAAAGATAGTATTTGGCAGAGTGTTGGATTGTAAAAAACATCCGGATGCAGATAAACTCAATATCTGTCAGGTTGATTTGGGTTCTAGCGTGCGTCAAATTGTGTGTGGGGCTTCAAATGTCAGAGCAGGTCTTGATGTAGTAGTCGCGACAGTAGGTGCCGTGATGCCGGGCGGGTTGACAATAAAACCCGTCAAGCTTCGCGGAGTAGAATCAGAGGGGATGATCTGTTCGGCTAAAGAGATAGGGCTTGAAGATATTTATGATGGAATAATTGAGCTTGATAGCAGCATCGGAAGTTATACTTTGGGTGAAGAAATTTGTGAGAACCCTATATTTAGCGATGATATAATAGAGATAGAGTTAACTGCAAATCGCGGAGACTGTTTGAGTATAAGAGGTATTGCGAGAGATTTGTGCGCGGCTTATGACAAGTCTCTAAAAGAGGAGAAAACAGATGAGAATGATGATAAAAGGCTAGGAATCGGAAGAATTTTAGCACTATCACATGAGAACAACTTAAATGTAAATCTTCGTTATAAAGCCGTTGATTTAAAAGAGTTGAAACTCCCCTTTGTCGTAAGATTAAGATTGGCGCAGATAGAAAATTCAAGAGAGAGCGATATAGAGTCTCTTATGCACTATGCTACTCATAGCAGCGGCGTTATTTTAAGAGCATACAACCATCAGTTTTTCTGTAATAAAAATGAGACACTTGCAAAAATATCGCTTTGCCAGGATGAGAACGGATATGCCTCTATAATGACAAAAGAGGACAAAAAGGCGTCCACGGTAGGAATAGTCCAAGAAGATGAAGCAAAAGCAACCGATAATGGCGGTATTGTTCTTATTGAGGCAAGTTATATTCCGCCTGATATAATCTCTAAAAAAATGCAAGAGTCAAAGATGATTGCCGGTCCGATGTATTACAGAACATCAAGAGGAAGCGAACCGGATTTGGATGTCGGTCTGTGCTACTGTGTTAGTATACTCGAGTCCAACTCGGCTTCATCTGCTTTTGGCGGTACTATTGAGCTTGGTGATCCGAATGAAGATAAGATTATTAGCGTTAGTAAAAAAGAGATTGATGAGATAATCGGTGCTAATATTGATAAGGCTAAAATTACTAAAATACTTAAAAATCTCGGTTTTGATACAACAAAATCTTCTGCAAATAATTTTGTTGTTTGTGTCCCTAAATTTAGACACGATATAACGAATAAACAAGATATAGTTGAAGAGATTGTTCGTCTTGTAGGGATTGATAATATTCCTTCAAAACCTTTTAGTTTCACTGAGGAGAACAGGCTTAGGGATGACTATTTCACATATAAAAAGAGGCGCGATTATAGACATAAAGCTGCATTTAGCGGCTTTTTTGAGTCGGTTCACTTTGTTTTTGACGAAAAGAGAGTTTTAGAGCAGTATGGATTTGAGACTATCGATGAGAGTAAAGAGCTGCTAAACCCGATTGTCAATACTCTTGACACGCTAAGGTCTACTCTTCTTAGCGGTCTTTTAAAAGCTGCGTCAAACAACTCCAAAAACGGATATTCCTCCGTAAAACTCTTTGAAGTGGGTTCTGTGTTTAACTCTCAAAGAGAAGAGTCTGTGAGGATGGCGGTTCTGTTTTGTGGAGATAGGGAATCGGAATGTTTGTCAAACGCAGGAAAACCGCCTAAAGTGGATTTTGGATTTTTTGTTCAGAAAATCTCTAATATCATAGGAGAGTTTGAACTTAAAGAGTTTAAAACTACACACTCGCTCTCACACCCTTTTCAATCTGCTCGTATTATTATCGCAGGAGAGAGTGTAGGAGAGCTATTTCGTGTTCATCCCGATGTAGAAGAGAGTTATGACCTAGATGCAACTTATATGTGCGAGCTCGATTTCTCAAAGTTGCCAAGCGGACTGAAAACTGCAAAAAACAGCTCAAAGTATCAGGCGTCACATAGAGATTTGAGTTTAGTTATGCCAAAAGAGATGCACTATGAAAAAGTCAAGAGTGTAATAGAAGAAGCCTCTGTTGAGCATCTTGTTCGTTTCTATCCTGTTGACAAATACAGCGATGAATCTTTGGGTCAAAATATGAGTTTGACCATAAGATTTGTTCTGCAACCGATGGATAAAACGCTCGAAGAGGATGATATTACCAAATCTATACAGAGTGTTTTAGATGCGCTAAAAGATAAACTGGGAATTAGTATCAGATGAGCAGTGTAAAAGTTACAAAAGCGTCGCCATTCTCGCTTGCTATATCTGATATAGCGCCTGATAAGTCAATATCGCACAGATCCGCCATGTTTGCAATGCTTGCAGAGGGAACGAGCGAGATAACCAACTTTTTAAGAGCCGAAGATACGCTAAACTCGCTTAATATAGTAAAAAATCTCGGCGCAACAGTGGTTGATGACGGCATAACTATTAAAATAAGTTCTGAGGGTATTAAAGAGAGCAGTGAAATCCTTGACTGCGGTAATTCAGGAACCGGAATGAGACTCTTTTGCGGACTTTTAAGCTCGGCAGAGGGACATTTTGTTTTAAGTGGAGATGAGTACTTAAGACGCCGCCCTATGAAGAGAGTAACTGCTCAGCTTCGTGATATCGGCGCAAAAGTAGACGGAAGAAATAACGGCGATTTGGCACCGCTAAGCATACGCGGTGCGTCACTTAGAGCGTTTGATTATAAGAGCAAAATAGCTTCGGCACAGGTTAAAAGTGCGATGATTTTGGCGGCTCTTAGAGCTGATGGAGAATGCAGTTACAGCGAGCCTGAACTGAGTCGCGACCATACCGAGAGAATGCTAAAAGGGATGGGTGCAGAGATAGAGACAGACGGCTTGACAACCAGAATTAAGCCTATGAAAAAACTCCTCTCTCCTCTGAAAATTAGAGTGCCTGCTGACCCATCAAGCGCATTTTTCTTTGCAGTTGCGGCTGCTATAACGCCCGGTTCCGATGTTCTGCTAGAGGGCGTTACGTTAAATCCTACACGAATAGAGGCGTTTATGGCCTTAGAGAGAATGGGTGCTGATATTTGCTATGAGACGATTGATAACAAGTATGAGCCAATCGGAAATATACGCGTAAAGTATTCTCCTCTTAAAGGTATTGTCGTCGAAGATAATATCTCATGGCTTATTGACGAACTTCCCGCGCTCTCTATAGCTTTTGCATGCGCTGATGGTGTGAGTGTGGTTAAAAATGCCGAGGAGCTTAGAGTAAAAGAGAGTGATAGAATCTCTACCGTGGTTAATGGACTTAGAGCTTGCGGTATTGAAGTGGATGAAGTTCATGACGGCTACAGTGTAAAAGGCGGTGAGTTAAAAGCCTCTACAATAGAGAGCCATGGAGATCATAGAATTGCTATGAGTTTTATTATTGCAGGAATGAAGTGCGGCATGCATGTAACAGATTTAGAGTGCATAAACACCTCTTTTCCAAACTTTTTTGAAATAGTTCAAAAAATAACAAAGGTAGAGTTTTTATAGATGAAAATAGAATTAGCAGAGAGTTACGGATTTTGTTTTGGCGTGAAACGTGCAATTAAAATTGCCGAAGAGAATAAAAACTCTTCAACTTATGGACCGCTTATTCATAACTCAAAAGAGATTGAGAGACTTGAAAAAGATTTTAAAGTAAGTTTAACCGACAATCATAAGAGCTTCTCTCCCGGTGATAAGGCGGTTATCCGCACACACGGCATACCAAAAAATGAGCTCGCAGAGTTAAAAGAGAACAATGTAGATGTTGTAGATGCGACATGCCCTTATGTGACAAAACCGCAGCAGATTTGCCAAGAGATGAGTGAACAAGGGTATGAGATAATTATTTTTGGAGATGAGTCTCATCCCGAGATAAAAGGCGTTAAAAGCTATGCAACATACGGTGCCAGAGTAGTAACATCTCCCCAAGAGCTAGAGGATTTAAAACTAAAAGAGAAGATAGCTTTGGTGGCTCAAACAACAAGAAAAGTTGAAGATTATTTAGAAATTGCCAACTACCTGATTCCGCGTCATAAAGAGGTCAGGGTCTTTAACACTATCTGTAATGCAACATTTGAAAATCAAGAAGCGGTAAGAAAAATCTCAAAAAAAGCTGATGTTATGATAATAATAGGCGGAAAAAATTCATCAAACACAAAGCAGCTTTTTAGTATCTCAAAAGACAACTGCACAGACAGTTATCATATAGAAGATGAAAACGATCTAGATTTTTCATGGTTTGATGGCAAAGAGTTTTGCGGAATAAGTGCGGGAGCCTCTACACCGGACTGGATTATACAAAATGTTGTTAACGCTATAGAGAAGAATCAACAAACAAAATAGAGCTAGAAGATAGCGCCTAATTTCTACATATTTTCATCAGTTAAAATTTCTTTTTATTTTCTTAATTTATATCCAATTAATGCTAAAGTTATCAATAATTGGGTATAATTGCGAAATTTTTATGTAACAGAGGATAGGTAATGGCGTTCGATAACGAATCATTTGAAGAAGAAGAAAATTTTGCGGAGATGTTTGCCGCTAGCGAGAAGCAGCAAGAGACAAGTCGCATTGTAGAAGGTGAGATTGTTGAAATCCAAGCGGATGAAAATAGAGCATTAGTAGGTGTTGGCGATAAACTAGAGGGTATCCTTAGTTTAGACGAAATCAGCGAAAATGGTGAACTTAAGTTTAATGTTGGCGACAAGATTAAAGTAATGGTAACGGGATACTATAACGAGCGTCCTAAAATATCTTACAAAAAGGTACTTGAGCAACAAAAAACATTAGACTTTATTGATGAACACAAAGAAAACTTCGAAGATTTGGTTATTGAAGGTGTTATTACCAAGAAGAATCGCGGCGGCTATGTAGTAGAAGCTGACGGTGTTTCTTTCTTTATGCCTCGTTCATTGGCTGCTTTTAAAGAGACAGACGAGGTTGTAGGTCGTAAGATAAAAGCTCAGGTTGTTAAAATTGATGAAGAGCAAAACTCTATAGTTGTCTCTCGTCGTAAGCTTTTTAACGATGAGCGCAAAAAGAAAAAAGAGATTATTGACAAGTTGATGGAAGATGACTCAATCGTAGAGGGAACTATCAAGAAGATAACAAGCTACGGTATGTTTGTAGATGTTGGCGGTGTAGATGGACTTGTTCACTACAACGAAATCAGCTACAAAGGTCCTGTCAACCCATCTAAACTCTATAAAGAGGGCGATACGGTAGGGGTTAAAGCAATCTCTTATGATAAAGACAAAAGACATCTTTCTCTCTCAATCAAAGCTGTGCATTCTGATCCATGGGAAGAGGTAGAGAGCGAACTAGATGAAGGCGATACGATTACCGTAACTGTTTCAAATATTGAAGCATACGGTGTTTTTGTTGACTTAGGAAATGACATCGAGGGCTTCTTACATATATCTGAAATCTCATGGGACAAAAACGTTAAAAACCCAGGTGACTACCTAACATTAGGGCAAGAGATAGATGTTGAAGTTATTGAGATTAATCCTAAAACTCACAAGCTTCGCGTTTCTTTGAAAAAACTTCTTCCAAAGCCGTTTGACGAATTTGTGAAAAACCACAGAGAGGGAGATGTTGTAACCGGAACTGTTACATCACTGACTGATTTTGGAGCATTTGTGCGTATCGACGGCGTTGAGGGTCTTCTTCATAACCAAGATATTTCATGGGATAAAAACGTTAAGTGTAGGGATGTTTTAAAATCAGGAGATGAAGTTGAAGTTAAAATCGCTAAAATCAGCCCTGAAGACCAAAAAATATCACTAAACAGAAAGGCTCTTTTAGAGAGTCCTATAGATGCATTCGCTAAAACTCACAAGGTAAATAGCGTTGTTACCGGAACTGTTCGCGATATTAAAGATTTCGGAGTTTTTGTATCTCTGGAAGATGGTGTTGATGCACTTATTCGTGATGAAGATCTTGCTCCACTAGAGAAGAGTGAGCTAGAGGTTGGTCAACAGCTAGAAGCAGCGATTGCTGCAATCGACACTCGTCGTGACCGCATCCGTCTATCTGTCAAAAAACTTGATTACATAAAAAACCAAGCAATGCTTGATGAGATCAATGATGATGAATCACACTCTCTTGGTGATTTGATAAAAGACAAATTTAAGTAAATATCGTGCAAAAAATTCTTAAATGGCTAACCCTGCTCATCGCGGTAGGGGTAGCTGTTTTTGTTGTTTTCTTTCTTATTTCAATTAATTCTAATGAAACCACCGTTAACTTAACTCCGCTTGAACACAAAAGTGAAGTTGTTGTAAAAGAACCAAAAAATATATGGCTAGAGAGTTTTTCAAAAACTGAGAAGCTGGGTTATTTTTATCCGGTTAATGAAGTTTTTATCCAAGTTGATTTAAATGAGAAAGTAGCAAATGAAACTATTTATAAACTCTCTGCTCCTATAGCTGATCCTTATCAGCTCTTCTGTTTAAAAGAGGAGTTAAAGCAACATCAGCTAAAATACTATCTTAAAAAAGATAAAAACGGTGCAGAGTTGCTAATTTACTCAAAAGAGAGAACCAAGCTGGACTCTCTCGTAGAAGTTCTAAAAAACTATCAAATTTCAGCCACTGTTGGGCTATACAAAGAGGATACATAATGCAAAAACATACTATAGTTGTTTGTGACCATATTCATGAAGCCGGTTTGGAGATGCTTCGAAATGATGAAAACATAAACTTTATAATGGCGGCTGACGAAGACAAAGTAAAGCTTTTAGATATTATTGAACAGGCTGATGTTGCTATTACAAGAAGTTCAACAGATGTTGACGATAAGTTTATCGCGCATGCTAAAAACATGAAAGCAATTGTGCGCGCTGGTGTTGGTGTTGACAATGTTGATATTCAGGGGTGTTCAAAAGAGGGAATTATAGTTATGAACGTTCCTACTGCAAACACTATTGCCGCAGTAGAGCTAACCATGACGCATATGCTCTCATGTATGAGAATGTTTCCATATTCACACAACCACTTAAAGCAAGAGAGAGTGTGGAAAAGAGAGAAGTGGTACGGGTATGAGCTTAAGGGTAAAAAACTGGGTGTCATCGGATTTGGAAATATCGGAAGCCGTGTAGCAAAGAGGGCGCAAGCTTTTGAGATGGATATTGTAGCTTATGACCCATACATAAACCCCTCTAAAGTTACCGACTTTGATATGACATACACGAAAAACTTTGAAGATATTTTAGCGTGTGACATTATTACTATCCACACGCCTAAAAACAAAGAGACTCTCAACATGATAAGCAGTGCCGAGATTGCAAAGATGAAAGACGGTGTCGTTCTTATCAACTGCGCAAGAGGCGGTCTTTACAATGAAGAGGCACTTTATGCAGGTCTTAAAAGCGGTAAAATCCGTTTTGCCGGTATTGACGTATTTATGAAAGAGCCCGCAACTGACCATCCTCTTCTTGAGCTTGATAATATCACGGTATCTCCTCATCTTGGTGCGAATACTTACGAATCGCAGTACAACATTGGGGTTCAGGCTGCTGCAAACGCAATCGCTGCGGCAAAAGGTATCTCATATCCACATGCCATGAATTTACCTATTGATGAGAGCAAGATACCTCCGTTTGTTAAACCATTCTTAGAGATGGGGCAGAAGATCGGTTTTTTAGAGTCTCAGCTTAACAAATCACAGATTATCTCCATAAAAGTAAGCGGGCAGGGTGAAATCTCAAAATATGTAGATTCACTTGCTACTTTTGTTGCAGTAGGCGCCATGAGTCAAATAAGCGATGACACGATTAACTACGTTAACGCTGATTTTATTGCTAAAGAAAAAGGGATAAAGATAGAATCAGAAGCACTTAATGACTCATCTGTTTATAAAAACCTTATTACAATTAAACTGACTACTGCAGAGGGCGGAACTACGACTATCAGTGCTACAATTTTTGACGATAATGTATTTAGAATCGTTACGATTGATGGTTTTGATATTGAAGTGGCACTCAAAGGCGATATGGTTGTCCTTAAAAACAGAGACGTTCCGGGCGTTATCGGAAATATCGGTTCTACTTTGGCAAAACATAGCGTAAATATTGCAGACTTTTCACTTGCGAGAAATGACAAAAAAGAGGCCCTTGCCGTTATTTTAGTGGATAATATCATAAATGATATTACGCTAAAAGAGCTTTTAGAAATTGACGCTTGTATAAGTGTTCAATATGCAAGAATGTAGAGTATACTTAAATAGTTAGGAAGGGACAAAAAGGTTCCTACAGCCCACACATCGTTAAGATGTGTGAGAAATCACTCCCCTTTATTCAAATCAAAATGTCTCTCTAAGTCGGCTCTGTATAAAAGTATCGGCACAACCATTAGTGAAGCAATAACCGCCGCAACTGTTCCAAATATAAGAGCAACACCAAGACCTCCAAATACCGCATCTCCAGCTAAAAGAGTTGATGCAAGTATTATCGCCGCAGCTGTAAGAAAAATCGGTTTTGCACGTGTTGCGGTCGCATAGGCGATTGCTTGGGCCTTTTGCATGCCACTCTCTTTCATTAGTGAAGCCGTAAAGTCAATCAGAAGCAGAGAGTTTCTTGAACTTATCCCGATAAGCGCTATAAAACCTATAAGGGATGTAGCGGTTAAGAAGAAAGTGTCTGCAGTAAATAGATCCATTATCCAGTGACCGACAATGACCCCTATGATTGAGAGGAATGAACCTAGGAGGATTATGCCGCTAAGCGTATAACTTTTATAGTAGATAACCATAAGCAAAAAGATAAGAACCAAAGCGGCAATAAATGCAGCACCGAGCTCTACAAAGGTGTCTAGTGTTACCTCCATCTCTCCGTCCCAAATCAACTTATAGACGTTTTGAGAGCTTTTGTCAGTCAGTTTAAGGTTGAAGAGACCTGTTTTTTCGATCTCATACCTGTCGCTAAATGTGTCCAAAATAGTATCTCTTGCCTCCATAAGCGGATAAACCTGTGAAACCATGTTAGTTTCAGCCATGACGTTTGTCATCCGGTGCAGATTTTTGCTCATAATCATTGGGTTTGATTTTTTAGGCACAATGGTTACTAACTCCGTAATGGGCGTCATCATCCCCATCTGATTCATAAGTTTCAAAGAGGATAGTTTTGCTTTGATGGCATTAACATCTTTTGATGAGAATTTTTTAAACTCAAGACTAAGCGATAAATAGATAGGAATCTGATCGTTTGCAACATCTGAGTTTTTTACAGCAATCTGCATCCCCTCAAATGCAAGATAGAGTATGTCGTTGAGCTGTTTTACATTGATGCCGGAGAGTGATACTTTTGTGCTGTCCACTTCTACCTCAAAAGTGTCGTAAATCTCATCTTGCATAACTTCAATATCTACAAGACCTTTAGTTTTTTTAAACACCTCTGAGACTCTGTTTGAGAGCTCTCTGATTCCATCTGCATCATCTCCGTATATCTCTGCTACAATAGCCGCCAAAACAGGAGGTCCTGCGGGTGGTTCAACAAAAGTGATGGTTGTTTTGTCATAAATAGTAGAGCAGCTTTTTTGGATGTCGGGTCTCATTCTTTGAACCATAAAGTATGAGGGTTCTTCTCTGTGATGTTTTTCGGAGAGATTTACTACGATTTCTGCCACATTTTCCGAGTTTTTAAAGTGTGAACCTTTGATAAGACCGGCAAAATCAAGAGGTGCGCCCATGCCCAAAAATATCTCAAAATCTTCAACCTCTTTCTCCTGTTTTATAAAACCTGCCACGCACTCAGTTACTCTTCTTGTTTGTTCAATCGAGCTTCCCTCAGGCAGAGTTGTGTAGATAGTAAATGTATCATTGTTTTTTCCCGGAAGCATCTTTGCTAAAACCATTTTGCTAGGGGCTATCATTAAGACCGAGAGAATAAAAGCTATAAGAGTTGCAAAAAGGATCAAGTTCCTTTGAAGGGGGCTCTGTATTCCGTTAAATACCGCATCTTGAAATTTTTTAAACATGCTTCTTCTCCTCAGAGTGAAAATCCGGTTTTTTCAGCATTCTAGTCGCTAAATAGGGTGTAAAGATATATGCAACAAAGAGAGATGCAATAAGCGCCACGGGAACATTCGCAGGAATAGGTTTCATAAACTGTCCCATCATCTGCCCAACAAATGCCATCGGTACCATAGTCATAATAATAGCCAGTGTTGCTATATTTGTCGGCGGTCCGATCTCATCGGTAGCTTTGATCATAATATCATCAATGCTCTCATGTTGGGCCTCTTTTGAGTGAAGGTGTCTGTGAATATTCTCTATTACAATAATGGCCGCATCGACTAAGAGTCCAAGCGAGAGTAAAAACGCAAAGAGCGTTATCCTGTTTATGGTCTGTCCGCTTAAGTAGGCAACAAAAAGCGTTATCGCCAGAATTGCAGGAACCGTAAAGGTTACAATGAGAGACTCCCTCCATCCAAGCACCAAGATAAGCAAGATTGCAATGATTACAATGGATAAAAGAAGGTGGTATACAAGTTCGTTAACCGCTTCGTTTGCTCTTTGTCCGTCGTTTCTAGTAATTACATACCCGATACCGTTCTTGCGAAAAAACTCTTTTGAGTTCTCAAGCTCGCTTTTTACCGCATCTGCAATTATTACCGCATTTGTGCCCTGAAGTTTTGAGACACTGAGTGTTACCTGGTTTAGAAGAGGAGAGAATTCTCCGTTTTCACCCTTTTTGCTAATGGTCGCAGATTTAAAGTTTTGTATATTATGGGAGAGTGTTACTTTTGCAATTTGTCTTAGATATACGGGCGAGTTCATGTAGGTTGCAATGATTATATTGCCTATATCTTCTGCGCTCTCTATTGCATTTTTGACACCAAGCATAATTATCTCATTCTCTTTTGTTCTGTTTTTTACTGCCGGAACACTGTATGCAAGAGATTGGACTCCTTGAACAATCTGTCCCATAGAGATGTTATAGCCTGAGAGTTTATTGAGGTCCACTTCAATATTGAACTGCTGTTTGTCTCCGCCTTTTACCTCCGTAACCGCTACATTTGCCAGTCCGTTGATACGGTGTTGAATCTCTTTGACTCTGTCGTAGAGCTCAGTTTTGCTCATCTGTTTGTCTTTTGAGTAAAAAGCAACCGATACGATTGGTATGTCGACATCTATGTCAAGCGGCTTGATTATAGGATTCATAGCGCCCCGGGGAAACATATCTGCATTTTGCATTATTTTGTCATAGACTTTTAGGTTTGAATCCTCTTTTTTCTCCCCGATATAAAATGCCGCGTTTACAATACCTACGTTATCCATCGCCATTGAGGAGATATTCTCAACCCCTTTGACCTCTTTTAGTTTTCTCTCTAATGGTTTTACTATGACTTTTTGTATCTCCGCCGCACTAGCTCCGGGAAGTGCCACAATGACCGTTGAACCGCTTACAACCATCTGCGGATTCTCTTCGCGAGGCATGATGTTAAGCGATAAATAGCCGATGGCGAGCAAAAAAATACCAAGAACAATAGTGAGAGGATTTCTTAAAAACCCCGCGGCAAGTCGTCCTGCAATATCTGTCGGTTTATAGCTGTTCATACTTTTCCCCTACTCTATAACTATAGTAGCATACATGCCGGGATAGATGGATTTGTAAACATTTTTAAAAGAGATCTTGATTTTAAATGAGTGTGTCATAGGGTTTGAGCTCGGTATGATTGCACTTATGGTACCAATGGTTTTTATGTTTCGTGATGGAATATTTATTACAACTTTTTTCCCCTCTTGTATGAGACTTAAGTTGTCTTCGCTAATCTCTGCAGATATTTTAAGGTTTGAGAGATCAGAGAGCTCAAGCGCAGGCATCCCCGGCATTGCCATCTCCCCAACATTGACATTTTTGCTAACTATTACCCCGTCGTTTGGTGCGGTAATATTTAGGTAGCGGTACTGGTTTTTTACCTCTTCACGTTGCGCTTGCGCTTGAGCCACCTGCTTTTTTGAGATAATTATCATATGTGCAAGGTTATTTTCTGCAAGTGCGAGATTTTCGACCTCAAATTTTGAGACCATATCTTTCTCTAGTAGTCTCCTATGTCTCTCAAGGTTTAGCTTAACGTTCGTGTATTGATTTTGATACATCTGAAGACTGAGCTGTGCTTGTGAGATTGCAAGTTCTACTTGAATAAGAGCCGAATCTATCTCTTTTGAATCAATAGTATAGAGAAGGTCTCCCTTTTTTACTTCATCGCCCTCTGAGACTTTAACGTCTGTAACAAAACCCATAAAACGGCTTGTAATCATCTTTTTGTTATCACTAATTACGGCGCCTGAGAGTGTAATTCCCTCAGCCATAAGTGAGGCTGCTATGCCTAAAAGTAGTAGTAGTTTTTTCATCTATTCTCTCCATTTGCTAATTTTTCAAGTGCGAAAACTCTCTCGTTTCTTTGGTTGATGGTCTGTTGCAGTTGAAGCGTTTTTTGTATCTCTTCAGACTGCTTGATTATGACATCGCTCATGGAAGCGAGCTTTTCTCTATATCTTGCTTCGTAGTTTTTATATATCTCTTGAGCCAGTAAAAGCTCTTTTTTAAGAGAATCAATATCTTTTTCAAGACTCTTTATCTCGGTTATTATCTTTTGTGCTGCAAGTTCAATGCCGCTGTTTGCAAGCTCTAGCTGGTTTTGCATCTTAATATACTCAAGTCTTGACTTCTCGACATTCGCGCTGTCTGAGCCGCCGCTAAAGATGTTCCATGAGAGCCTTGCACCTAAGGTATATGCTTTGTGATCATTCGCCTCACCCAAGAAGGTGTCGTCTGCGGTGGAAACTTCGGCAAATGCTCCAAGTGTAGGGTAGTATGAAGCTTCAGATACCTTTACCATACTCTTTTTGATATCTAGCGCCTTTTTTGCCATCTCTATGTCTAAGTTTTTCTCCACTATCTCCTGCGCAGAAGCATCTACGCTTTTTGTCTCGATGGAGGGGGTTTGGATAGAGGTTACTTTTTGATTAAGCAAAAAACTGATGTAGTGGTAGAGTAACTCTTTGTTTGACTCCATTTGAGAGATAAGCCTTTCAACATTGCCTTTTTTTGACTTTACCTCTAAAAGGTCGGTTCTTTTTGCATACCCCTCTTTTATCATCTCTTTTGTCATATTTTCAAGCGTTTGAATGTTGCCGAGGATGACTTCAAGGTTGGATATCGACTCCTCCAAAAGAGCCATATCGTAAAAACTCTTTTTGGTCTCGTAAATCTTTTGGCTTAAGAGTTTTGACTTCTCAAGTTTTTTTATTTTTATGACCGACTCAGTTATCTCTTCGTAGTTTGAGATCATAAAACCGGTAAATAGAGGCACTTCATACTTTAGTTTGCTTTGGAAGTAGTTTCTTGAGCCGGGGTAGTTTAAGTCATTTGGTGGAGTTGTGTATTGGTCTGGCTGTCCCATATTGTTCATAAACTCATTTGCCCCAAAATCCCCAAAAGTAGCTTCTCGCGAGCTTAGTTTAAACCCAAATACATTTCCTGCATCATCACTTCTTGCAAAATCTTGAATAAAATCAAGTTTACCGTAGTGGTTTGCTGAAGCAGCTTTGGCATCTTGCAATGCACTCTCTATATCTATCTGCGCACTTTTTATCTCTAAATTTTGAGACTTTAATATCTCTAGCGCACTCTCAAGATTTAGTGATTGCGAGGCATTTAAAAGGGAACCGCCGATTGTTGCTATGAACATAAAAGTAAGTATTTTTTTCATACATATCCTTAAATCTGTTTAATTAAGCGGAGATTATAACATATATATATTTTGATTATAATAAAATATATAAAACTTAATAATTATAACTTTTTTTACAAAAGTTTAAGCGCCAAGTGAAGATAAGATTGATTAAATCGATTGACCATGCTTGGATCTCTCATCATCATCTTAAGTGCATCGAATGATGAGTAGTGCGCTCTGTATGGTCTGTTGTTTGTAAGCGCGTCAAATACGTCGCAGATTGATAAAATAGAGGCAAAGTCGCTTATGTCATCTTTTGTAAGTCTATTTGGATATCCCGTGCCATCATAGCATTCATGATGGTGCATAACGGCATCTATTATATAGGGGTCATGGATTTTGTTCTGCTTTAGTATTTCGACGCTATATTGGCTATGTTTTTGTACCAGCGCGGTCTCATTAGGTGACAAACTTCTTTTTTTATATATAATATCTTTGTCTATTCTTTTAATCCCAATGTCATGCAAAAGAGCGGCAGAGCCTAGTTTTAAGAGCTGCTCATCGCTAAATTTTAGTCTATAACCCAGAGTCAAAGCATAGATGGCGACGTGCAGAGAGTGATTTTCAAGCATGTAGTCACTTAGCATATGCGGCATAGTATTTTTTATAAAGGCATCATCATATTTTAAGAGATAAATAATAGCATCAATTATTAGCTCAACGCACCCAATATTTAGTCTATTTTCTTTATTTATCATAAAAATTTCAAAAAGTTGGTTGTTTACTTCATAAAGTAGTTGAAGCCTTTTTTTATGGTCATCTTTATTATATTTTATATAGTGCTTCAAGGTCTCACATGAGAGTATCTGTTTATCTTCATCTTTTTTGTTTATATAGAGGGCATCTTGCTTTTTTAGTTTGTCGTATAAAGCTTGTGTGAGAGCCGTACCTGCTTCAATTATGACAATATAGTCTCTCTCTCTTTTTTTATAAAAATATCAAAAAGTGTAACAGCCCCCACAGCAAGTGCATCAATATCTAGCAGAGTGTATGATTTTGCGTAATTTAGTTTGCTTTTTATAATTTTCATTTTCGAATTATAGCAAAGATTTTTTGGAGTTATACTTTATGGCTAAAGCAATATTTTGATAGAATACATTTTTTAGATAAAGGCGAAGTTATGCAGAGCGTAGTTGATTCTCTTAGAAAAAAAGGGAAGATTTATAAGAAGATGCAAGAGATTGCACCAAGAGATTTGGGTGTTAGAAACAGAATAAAAATATTTAAAGCCACCGATGTCGCCGGCTATTTTTGGGCAATTTTTGCGATAACACAAAAGAGCAAGCTCCTTATAAAAGATGTGCATAAATTTGAGGAGATATACGCAAAATTGGTTCTTTTTTATGGGCATAACTTCAAACACAAAATTATCTTTATAGATGCGCCTATCTGCTCAAAAGCAAAAGAGGCGCTTCTGGCACAAGGCTGGAAGATTCAATAATGCTTCTTTGTGATATAGGAAATACAACTTACCACTTTTTTGAGCAGGGGCACAGTTATAAAAAAGATGCAAAACTTTTTGACCCCTCGTCCATAAAAAAACAGGTCTATTATATCTGCGTAAATAAGCAGGTAAAAGAGCTTTTAGAGCCTCTTAAAAACTGGATTGACCTCTCAGAGTATGTAGATAGAAAAAAGTACTACGAGACGATGGGAATTGACAGAATCATGGCATGTGAGGCGATAGAAGAGGGCGCAGTAGTCGATGCCGGAAGTGCCGTTACGGTAGATGTGGTAAAAGAGGGCAGATTTGAGGGCGGTTTTATCTACCCTGGGCTCAGAGCAATGAGCGAGTGTTACAAAAATATATCGGATGTGCTCGGCTACTCATTTAACTTTGAGCTTGATTTGGATAAAATGCCGAAAAATTCGCGTGATGCGATAAGCTACGGATATCTAAAGCTGCTTCAGGGCGAAGTAGAATCATACAAGATGGATATATATCTCACAGGCGGAGATGCTGCAGTGTTTGCAAAGATATTTCCAGCTTCACATGTAGACGAGACTCTGCTTTTTAAAGGGATGAAAAATATTATGAAAAAGGTCAATATATGTTAACAGTTGCACTTCCAAAAGGACGCATAGCGCAAGAGACGCTAGAGATTTTTGAGACAATATTCGGCGAGAATTTTGCTTTTGATGACAGAAGGTTGATTTTAGAGACGCCCAAGTTTCGTTTTTTGCTTGTTAGAAATCAGGATGTTGCAACATACGTATTTCATCAAGCAGCCGACATAGGTGTCGTTGGACTTGACACATTAGAGGAGCAAGGTTTAGACGTTGTCCGTCTGCTTGATTTAAAGCGCGGTATCTGCAAGGTCTCCATTGGGATGAAAAAGGGCGAGAAGTTTGACTTGAACAAACCTGAGATAAAAGTTGCCTCAAAGATGGTAAATATTACAAAACGTTATTTTGAGGAACGTGCGGTCTCTGTTGACATTATAAAACTCTACGGCTCAATTGAGTTGGCACCGCTTATCGGACTTGCCGACATGATAGTTGATGTGGTAGAGACCGGAACTACTATGAAGCAAAACGGTTTAGAGGTGGTGCAGGATATTATGACCTCTTCTACCTATTTGATTGCAAACAAAAACAGCTACATTGCAAAAAAAGATGAAGTTCTCGATATATACAAAAAGATAAACAGCGTAGTACAAGCGGAACAAAAAGCTAAATGACAAATCTTGACCTTTACGCAAAAGCCGAACATCTCCTAGGCATCGAAGAGGCTACCGAGGCGCTTTATGACCTCTACCGCTCAGAGCTTGATGAGTATAAGATAAAAACACTTCTTGATGTGGGATGCGGACGCGGCGGATTTATGCAGCGTATGATGAGCGATGGAGTAGTCTGCAAGGGAGTTGACCTAAGCCAAGTTATGGTTGATGAGTGCAGAGCTAAAGGTTTGGATGCAGAGTGTATAGATATAGCCGATGAGGGCGGAAAGTATGATGCGGTTGTGGCTATATTTGACGTGCTGAACTTTTTAAATCAAGAAGAACTTTTAAACTTTTTAGATGCAGTTGAGGCAAGACTAAATGATGATGGAGTTTTTATAGCAGATATAAACACTCTGTACGGTTTTAGCGATGTAGCTGAGGGTACTATGAGCAGTGAAAACGAGAAAGAGTTTTTAGTTGTGGATGCCGTCTTTGAGGATGAAAAACTCTATACAAAGTTTACTCTCTTTGAAAAAAACATCAACTCAACATATACAAAACATCAAGATACGATAGTCCAATATTTTCACAAAATCAGAGCTTTTGAGAAGCTCTCTTCTTTAAAGCTTGTAGAGAAACAGACCTTTTCGCTTTATGATACAAAAGATAAAACGCTTCTTATTTTTAAAAAGAGATAGGGTTTATCAATCTATCCATGTTAAAAATTCTATTGTAAAAACTGCACCGTCTTTTCCATTGGAGGCAGTTATAACTCCGCTGTTTTTTTCAACAAGAACTTTTGCCAAATAGAGGCTGACTCCGGAGCTATTTTTTGTACCAAGAGAGGGGAGAAAAATGTCCTCAAAAGATTTGTCCTGTATGCCACCGCCGTTGTCCATTATGGTTATCTTTTTATTCTCAATCTCTATGCGGATTTCTGGATTAAAAATCTCTCTTTGTTTCAAAACTTCTCTTGAGTTGTTTAAAATCGCGAAAATTACCTGTGAAAACTCGTTTACATTACCATATACGGGCTCTTTTTCATGTGAGAGTATATATATCTTTATATCATCAAAATAGAATGTTCCTTCAATAATTGTCAAGATGTCGATAACGGCATCTGCAAGAAAGAACTCTTTGTTATCGGCTGATGGAGTATAGAATTTTTTAAAAGTCTCTATGGTCTCTTCTATAAATTCTATGATATCCTCAGAGCGCTTAATTGATTTAAGGTACTCATCCTTGCTAACAACCGTATCAGATTGAAATTTTTTTTTCATAAGATTGTTGATCGATTCAAGAGACGCCAAGGGCTGCTTCCACTGATAGGCAATATGCATCAAAAGTTCACCCAAAGCGGCTTGCTTTGACTGCTGGAAAATCATCTGCTCATTTATTTTGTTTTTTTGAATCTCTTCTTGAACTCTTGATTCCAGATTTTTTTCATAGGCTCTTAGTTTTAAGTGTGTGTTAACACGTGAGAGAAGTTCATTTGGGTTAAAAGGTTTTATTATGTAGTCCACGCCCCCCGCCTCAAAAGCCATTTGGATGTCTGAGGGTTTATTTTTGGCACTTAAAAATATTACGGGAATATGCGTTGTTTTTGGATTCTCTTTTAGCAGTCTGCATATCTCAAATCCATCTATATTATGAGTCATCGTATCAAGGAGAATAAGATCAATGGCACCATCCTCCGCAAGTTTATCGATGATCTCTGTTTTGTCTTTTAGCGAAATCAGAGTGTACTCTTTTAGTAGATTTGTGAGGGTATTAATGCTATCTGTTTCATCATTAACAACAAGGATAGAGTGCTTATTGTGCATATTAGTCTCCTTTTTCGCCTTGCTAAATAATGCAAGTATTATAGGATAAAATGTTCAATATAAAGCTGAAGGAGTGATAACTATCTCTGTTATCTCTGAACTTGCACCCAGTCTCATTGGCGGTCCCCAAAAACCCGTTCCTTTATTTACATATATCTGCAGGTTTTCATTGTGCCTGTGCAGACCGCTTACATAAGGCTGCTGCAGTTGGACTAAAAACTTAAAAGGGTAGAGCTGCCCGCCGTGAGTATGCCCGCTTAACATCAAATCAACCCCGCCTGTAACTTCATAAATAAATCTCGGTTGATGCGCCAAAAGTAGAGTAGGGGCATCTTTGGTGTTTTTAAGAGCCTTGTGCAAATCCGGCATATATGTTTTTGTTCTATACCCCATTACATCATAAACACCTGCAAGGTTAAAACCTTCTCCCTCCTCTCCTGTATAGACATTTTCATTTTCTAGAACTCTAATACCCAGAGATTTTACAGCGTTTATGATTTTTTCTACGTTATGAAAATATTCATGATTTCCAACGATATAGTATGTTCCAAATTTTGAATTTAATTTTGCAAGTTCCATTAGCGTCTCTTTTGCAGCTGAGACATCTACGTCAATTAAATCGCCTGTTACTACTACAATGTCTGGATTTAGAGCGTTTGCTTTTTGCACAATCTCCTCTATGAAACTTTTATCTATAAGTCCACCAATATGTATATCGCTAAGTTGGATAATCTTGTATGGTTTTTTTAGGTTCTTTATCTCTATGGTAACCTTTTGAACCTCTACAAATTTTGCATTGTAGATAGATTTTAACGTCAAAGTCGCTGCGGCAGCCATAGATGTAACGTCAAGCGATTTTTTTAAAAAATTTCTTCTTTGTTGTGAGATTGGAGCAAAGGAGAGTAAAAGCCTTGAAATATCGTAAACAACAGCGCTCCAAAAAAGCAAAAAGAGTACGCCGATAGGAACGGAGAAGAGAAAATAGAGCCAGCTCGGAGTATTTACATAGTATCTGGCAAGCATATAACATAAAATGCCGATAAGATTAATGATAAGAAATATACGAAGATAGCGTTTGATTTTTTGGCTTATATCAAGTTTTGCTACAAGTCTTTTACTTATGTACATGTTAAGCAGGATGAAGACACCGATAAAAGCAGTAAAAAAGAGGATATAGTTCATGCCAAAAGTATATCTAAATTGAAAAAATGTTATTATTGTTTTTATGAAAAAATGTAAAATATGCGGTAGCGTCACAACTCAAATAATCAAGACAAAAAATCAAAAAAAATACCATAAATGTCCGACATGTAGCTATATTTTTCTTGATGAGATTTTTTATGTTGATGAAGTGCGTGAAAAACAACATTATGATAAACATGACAACAATCTTGAGTCTCTCGGCTATGTTAAGATGTTTGAAGATCTCATAGAAGAGTTTGTCATGCCATATAAAAAAGAGATAAAAAGCGCCTTTGACTTTGGATGCGGAGAGGGTAAGGTTTTGCCTATTTTATTGCAAAGAGAAGGTATAGTTTGTGACGGCTATGACCTATTTTACTTTCCAAAAAAGGTTTATAAAGATAAAAAATATAACCTCGTTGTTTCTACGGAGGTGTTTGAACATTTGCAAAATCCACTTGAAGTTTTACAAGAGCTACTCTTGCATGTAGAAAAAAACGGTTATCTTTTGCTTATGACCGCCTTTCGTCCAGCTGATGACGAAGAGTTTTTAGAGTGGTGGTATATTCGTGACATAACGCATATCGGGTTTTTCAATCTGCAGACATTTGAGTATCTCGCAGCCAAGCTCGGTCTTGTTATAATTAAACATAACTTTAAAAATAAAGTTCTTTTTCAAAAGAGAGAAGTTTAAAAAGAAATAGAGGATATACTCCCTCAAAATAATGTCAAGGATTAAAAATGAAAAACACGATTATCTCAGCACTTATGGTTCTTATTTTAGTATCAGGTGCAAATGCAAGCCAAAAAAGCGGATGTGAGTTGGCTCAAGTGGGTGCTGTTGAGGTTAGTTGGACAGGCTATAAAACAGAGAAAAAGGTAGGTGTAGGCGGAGTTTTTGACAGTGTAACTTACACTCCTGTTGCAAAAAGCGGAGAGAATTTTCGCTCAATCTTAGTAGGTTCATCTGTTGTAATTGATACTTCGAGCGTAAACTCAAAGAATGAGGGGCGTGACGAGAAACTTGCTAAATTTTTCTTTAGCATGATGAGTGATAAAAACATCAAAGCAAAAATCGTAGACATCAAAGCTGATAAGAGAGTAAAAAATGCTCCAAGAACAGGCGTTGTTGATGTAGAGATTGAGATGAACGGAGTTAAAAAAGTTGTTCCTATGAAATACAGCTTTAGTGATAGTATTTTTGAAGCAAAAGGGAGTATTGATATTTTAGACTTTAGCGCAGGCGATGCTCTCTCATCAATAAACAAAGCATGTTTTGACCTTCATGAGGGAAAAACATGGAGCGAAGCAGGGATAGCATTTAAAACTAAGATAGAAGCTATTCTTTGTAATGTAGAACCGTTAAAAGAGTAGTATAGAACATAAAAAAAACATAAAGTGTCAGTTTTTCTCCCATATCCGAAAGATAGGGGTAGCTTTAGGGGGTTGTAGGGACATTTGTCCCTGCCGCTAAAACGGACGAGTTCGTTTTTGTGCGTAACATCAGTATACTGCTCTTAATTGCATTTATATAGCTAAGAGTGTTTGCTTTGCCCATGTAGGCAATGTCAAACGCAGTTCCGTGATCTACCGATGTTCTGATTATTGGTAGGTTAAGTGAGACATTTATACTCTCATCAAAGTAGAGCGCTTTTAGAGGTGCCAGCCCTTGGTCGTGATACATTGCCACAAAGTATCTATACTTCTCTCTGGCATGCGGCGCAAAAGCGGTGTCAGGCACTAAGGGACCCACAAACTGCTCAAAACCTATCTTTTTGTTTGCACTCTTGATAGCCTTTGTAATTTTTAGCTCTTCATCTCCCAACACTCCGTTATCACCCGCATGAGGATTAAGACCAAGAACTGCCACGCTCTCATTTGGTATTGAGTTATGAAGAGTTAAAAAGAACTCTTTTAGCTTTTTATACTGCACTGCAAAAGCCACATCTTTTAGCGGAATATGTTCGGTAAATAGAGCAACAAACATCTTCTCGCACCCAAGCATCATAATGGCATCTCTTTTGAAATAGTCGCGAAGCACATCCGTATGCCCTTTGTAGTGCAGACCAGCTAACATCCACGCCTCTTTGTGAATTGGCATCGTTACAACAGCATCAGCCTCTTTTGCTTCGCAAAGTTTGATGGCGCTCAAAAATGAGTCGTAGGAGTATCTTCCCGCATGTTTGTCAACGCACCCCTCTTTTATATTGAAGCTTCCATCAACCTCATGCAAGAGAAAATCGGAGGGAATATAAACATCCAAAAGCTCGCAAGCCTGATTTAACATGTAGGAGTTTATGCAATAGATGGGAGCGCAGAGTGCGGAGACCTCTTTGTGGGCTTTAAGGGCTATTTCAATGCCGACACCGTTTAAGTCGCCGACACTTATTGCAATGCGCTTTTTGCTCATCTTGAAGTGAGTCTCTTCATCTCTTTTATAGCTTCAGCCAAGCCGCTAAAGACGCTTCTTGCAACAATGCTCTGACCGATGTTTAACTCCGTTATTTCCGCAATCTTCATCATCTCATGAACATTATGGTAGTTTAGTCCATGTCCTGCGGCAACTTCCAGCCCTATCTTTTTGGCATGTTTCGCGACTGCGGTAATCTCAGCGATAGATTTTTCAAGCCTAATTGCGAGCTCGTTTCTAGGAAGTTCAAGCTCTTTTAGTGAGTGGTTTGAGTGAGAGAGTGACGAGTTGAGCATCGCAAATAGATTTGCAAAACTCCCCGTGTGAAGCTCAACCATCTCCGCTCCAAGCTTTTTTGACATTTCAACCGCTTCAATGGTTGGGTCGATAAAGAGCGAAACCGGGATAAGGTAGTCGTGAAGAAGCTCTATCACATAAGCAATCTCATCTTCATAGCCAAAGACGTCAAGCCCGCCTTCCGTTGTGACTTCTTCTCTTTTTTCAGGAACCAAAGTTGCGCGGTGGGGTTTTAAATCTGTTACGATATTTAAGATATCTCTGTTGATGGAGCACTCTAAGTTCACGGGAAGGGCAGAGTGCTTCATAATATTGTAGGCATCGACGTCTTGAATATGACGTCTGTCTTCTCTTAGGTGGATAGTAATCTGATCTGCGCCATTTTGACATGCAGCATAAAGAGCATTCAAAATGTCAGGGTCATTTACACGTCTAGCCTCTCTCAAAACCGCTACATGATCGATGTTTACGCCAAGCTTCATGCTATTCAAATCTTTTTCTACTTTCTGTGAAGAGGGTGTTGATAATCATTTCTCTCACAAGCGGTAAAAACACTCATAGTTCCAAGCGCCAAGATTGCCACTATAATAATATTTTTCATCACAAATCCTTAAAAACTTTTTTTTATTATATCATTGATTTTGTTAATGTCGTCCGTATTTGCAAAGCAGCTTTTGTTGCCGCAAACCATAAAGTTTTCATCCTCAGAAGCCTTTTTTTGGATAAACGGATACTCTAAGAAAGCTAGCTCAAGCGTATTGGCTTCAAGCTTTTTTTGGTTTGATTTTATAACCCTCTCACCCTTTAGATACCTTAGTATCTGGCGCAACATATAGGGATAAATAACTGGTCGTCTTCCTAATTCATAGGAGTTGTACTCCATCGTTTTAAACGCAAAGTGGCTGTATTTATCATCTTCTAGAAGTGTACTGAGCGAGAGCAGAACATCTACCATGATAGAGACCGGACTTGTGTATGTGTTGTCCGAGATTTCAGCTTTTGTCTCAAGCTCTCCTATGCTGAATCTCCATGTTCCTTTGTCGTAAAATCTCTCTAACGCCATATTTGCGAAGTGCTGTGCACGGATAAGATATAACTCATTTTGCGTAGAGTTAAATGCTTCGATAAGTGCTTGAGCTAAAAATGCGTAATCCTCTAGAAATGCCTCCACTTTTGGAGTTTTATGAATAAGCGTAGTGTGATATAGTTTGCCATCAATAAACATAGTCTTAAGAAGCGCATCGAGGCTTTTTATTGCACTTTGTTTATATGTGTTATCAATCTTGCCGAGGTTAAAGAGAGATTTTATCATCATACTTGACCAAGAGGTTTGGATTTTTTTGTCAATAAATGGATACTCTCTGCCTGCTCTTAACCCACGGAGCAGAAATTTTATATTTTCAAAATTTTTGGGTACATCTTCGCCTTTTAATCTGACTATATTTTTTCCCTCAAAATTTCCATCTTCGCTGATACTGAGAAGGTCTAAAATCTCATCAATATCTGTGTATCCGTTGTCTGAGAGCAGTTTATAAACTTCATCGTAGCCGTATATAAAGTATGTTCCCTCTTCGCCCTCACTGTCAGCATCGCTCGCACTGTAAAAGAGCGTGTCTTCGCTCATATGGTTGTGCCAAAAATCCGCAATCTCTTTTGCTACATGTAAGAAACTCTCGTCACTGTATGTGAGGTAGGCGTTTGTATATATTTCGCAGAGTAGGGCGTTGTCGTAGAGCATCTTTTCAAAATGCGGAACGAGCCATTTATCATCAACACTGTAGCGGCAAAATCCGCCGTCAACCAAATCATATATGCCCCCTTTTTTCATGTTTTGCAGCGTATTTAAAATCATCGCTTTTGCCGCTTTATCGCCGTAGAGTTTGTCTATAACCAGAAGTGTTCCAAGCGTGCTTACATGCGGAAATTTCGGAGCGACCGAGAAACCGCCGTAGAGTGTTTCATAGTTGTTTTTTACCTGAAGCATAAAGTTTTTAACAAAATCCTCTTTTAAAACGGTTGCCTCTTTTGGAAGCTCTTTGTGGTTTAAAAAACTCTCAATCTCATCGGCATTTTTAAGCAGCTGCTCATCTTTTGAAGAGACTTTTTCGGCTATAAGTTTGGTTAATTCAATAAACCCCATCCCCTCAACGCTCCCCTCACGAGACTGCGGTGCTATGTAAGTCCCCGCAAAAAAGGGCTTATTCTCAGGCGTGCAGAATATAGAGGTCGGCCAGCCGCCGCTTCTGCGGTTTAGTAGCATGTAGACCTCTTGATAGTGTTTGTCGATGTCAGGACGCTCTTCGCGGTCAACCTTTATGCAGATAAAACTCTCATTTAAGATATCAGCGCACTCTTGATTTTCAAATACCTTCTCCTCCATAACATGACACCAGTGGCATGAGCTGTAACCGATGGAGATAAAGATGGCTTTGTTCTCTTTTTTTGCCTTCTCAAAGGCTTCGTCGCACCACGGATACCAATCTACAGGGTTGTCACAATGTTGTTGTAGGTATGGAGAATCTTCTAGTTTTAATCTATTTGACATGTTCGGTTCTTTATAAATAATTTTTTGTAGAGTAGAGAAATGTTACTAATTTTGCGCTTAAAAAAAATCTTCATACCGCTTAGACACACTCCCCTTTAAAATACTTTTTAAGCAAAAATGGGGGCACAACGGTTGTGATGATGATTACAAAAATAAGCATCGCGTAGATCTCATTTGGCAAAATAGCGTTGACTCTGCCCATCTCTGCAAATATAAGACCCACCTCTCCTCGTGGAACCATAGAGATTCCTATGAGCGCATTGTTTTTGGCACACTTTTGTATGATAAAAAAAGCACCTATAAACTTGCTAAAGAAGGCTATAAAGATAAATGAGAGCCCCATTATCCAAAAAGAGGAGGAGGAAAAGTCGATGATACTAAGATCGACGGAGAGACCGACCATAACAAAAAAGATGGGCGTAAATATCTGGATGATAGGCGTCATGTTTGATTTTACCTCTTTAAGCAGCGGCTCATTTGAGCTTAAAAATGCCCCAAAAGGGAGAAAAAACCTTCTAGATAGAGCAATTCCCGCTGCAAAAGAGCCTAGAATTGCAGGTGCACCGACCAGATGAGAGAGGTATGAAAAAAGAAGAATAAGAGAGATGATGATTGTCGGTATATATCCCGGAACCAAATGACCGGCGTGAAACTTATGAATTGCATACGATATGATTTTTGCAAAAGCGGGTGCTAGGAGTAAAAACGTAACAACCATTCCCGCAACTGAGAGAGTATGCTCAAAATTTGTCTCATGGGAGACAGAGAAATCATAGATAAAAACAAGAAGAATAATCCCTATGACGTCATCAATAACTGCCGCACCTATCACGATTTGGGCAATGTTTGTGTTTTCCATGTGGATATCTTTGAGGACTCTTAGCGTGATGCCTATGCTAGTGGCAGTAAGCGTTCCTCCTATAAAAAGAGAGACGTCAAAAGCGAGTTCAAAGAGGTAGTATGCCGTGAACAATCCAAAACTAAAAGGCAAAATAACACCAAGGATTGCGACTACGAGAGATTTCGCTCCTGCACTTTTGAGGCGCGTAAAATCTGTCTCCAAACCAACCTCAAAAAGAAGTAAAATAATACCGATTTCTGCCAATATTTTTAGGACTTCATTTGGCTCTACAATGCCCAAAACAGAGGAGCCAAGAAGTATTCCGGCAAAAAGTTCGCCAAGAACTGAAGGCACCCCAGCTCTTGCAAAAAGTTCGCCCAATATCCTCGCTGCTATCAGTATAAGAAAGAGTGTTAAAAAAAAGTTATGCACGTCCATGCCAAATTGTACTATATTTATCGGTAAGAGTTTTAATATATAGCTGTTTTTTTATATTTTTTAAACTGTTAAAAGCTTATTGGAACTTATAATTTAAGCAAGTTGTTATATTTTAGTATTATAATAAATAAATATATAAAATTAACCCCAAGCAGTGAGAATGAAATTTAGCAAAAAAATTGTAGTAAGCATCTTGCTGATTCAGATAGTGAGCTCTTTGGTTCATAGTTATTTGAACCATTATCAATACTTGAATGTACTCAAAACAACTATAGAGAAAAAAGAGTGTGACACAAACTATCTTGTTGGAACTATTTTTAACGAGCTAAGGGAAAAATATAGCAACTATGCAAAAGAGCTGCTCTTGGACCCAAAAATCTTAGATGCATTTGCAAACGCAGATCGTCAAAAGTTATATCAGCTGAGTGAACCGATTTACAAAAGCTTAAAGAGAAGCGATAAATATCTTTATATTATGAACTTTTATACAACGGATACGCATGCTTTTTTACGCATGAACAAACCTGAGCAGTTCGGCGGCAACCTTCAAAGTTTTCGTAAGATGATAGTTAGAACCAATGAGACGAAAGAAGCGCAGTACGGGGTAGAATCAGGAAAACACGGACTCTTTTATAGGGTTATGTTTCCTGTCTTTAAAGATGGGGTGCATATAGGTGTATTTGAGTTTGGAGTGGATATAAAATATCTTATGTCGAGATTATCTATTTTAAATTTAAACACTCCTATGCTGCTCATAACCAAAAAAGCAGCAGCGCCGATGTATATGTATGATGAGAATGTAAATGATTACTTCGATGAATTTACAAATGAGTACGTGATACTGAAATTTGATACATCACGTGATAAAGATGTCTCGATTGCCGATGTTGTTGATAAGCAGATTATAGAGAAAAGCAGCTATATAGTAAAAATAGACTTTAGCGATTATCTGCTCTATCGCGGATATGCTCTGCAGGATTATAAAAACTCCCCAATAGGTCATTTCGTCTTTATGGAGAAGATGGATTACTATATGGACACTATTGTCTTTGTTAGACGGGTATCTATCTTGACCACGGCACTTCTTCTAATAGTCATAATTCTTCTGCTCTATAAACTTATAAGCGATTATGCCAGAGAAATTATGATTCAAAAAGATATTTTAGATTATAGAACTCATTATGATTCA
>NZ_JACUTS010000053.1 GCF_014859695.1 Sulfurimonas sp.
GTATAATGACAACTTACCAAAATTTTAAGGGGAAAACCATATGAAATCAATTATACACGTAACAAAAGCTACGATCTTTTCTTTAGCTCTTAGCACAACACTTTTCGCAGAGCCTAATCTGCCTCTGCCAATTCAAGATGCCGTAAAAATGGAAAAACTTGCAGGTTCTGCAGGACCATTTGTAGCAAAAGAGAACTTTCCAAAGGATTACTTTTTAGTAACCAAAAATCTTCCCTACTTAGTGGGCATGACACTTTACGACCCATCAAGCTCAAATCTAGAGCTATCACAAGATCAGATTGATGCCATTCTTAAAATAAAAAAAGAGTTGATGTCAGAAGCCGCAAAAAAAGCTCTAGTTGTTAAAAAACTTGAACTTGAACTTATGCAAAAAGTCTCTTTTAAACACAAGAGTCCAAAGGTGAGTGAGTTTTACCCGATGGTTGATGAGATTGCAAAATTAAGAGCTGAACTTACAAAAATTCATCTAGATTGTATCGAGAAGGTAAAAGCGGTACTGACAGAAGAGCAGTTTGAAGAGATGCTTGACTACGGAGTCGTAAATATGTTCTAGAGCTCTTCGCCTCTTGGCGAGAAGCTCTATAGTAGCTACTTTATAGCAATCTTTTTGGAAGATTTATGCTTGATTTGAAGTTTTGGGATAACGACTTCTAAAACGCCGTCTTCACATGCCGCTCTAATATTTTCAGCATCAACTTTTTCAGGAAGCGTAAAACTTCTTTCAAATTTGCCGTAACTGCTCTCTACTCTGTAGTAATCCTCTTCTTTGACTTCACTCTTTGTCTCTCTTTTGCCTGAAATGCTTAGAATATTGTTCTCAACGTCAACGCTAATATCCTCTTTTTTTACACCTGGTAAATCAACATCTATATGATAAGCATCTTTGCCCTCTCTTGTGTTTACGGCAGGTTTGAAGTCCACTAATGCATCACTGCCTATATTTTCATCTAAAGAACTTAGAAAGTCATTGAAAAAATCAACACCTCTTTTTTTTCTATATGACTCTGCAGGATTTAAATATCTTGAAAGTAACATGACGAACTCCTCATCTTTAAATTATTTTCAACTCAAACTTTTATTTAAGTTGACGAATATGGTATAGGAATTTTAAAAAAAGTTTTGCTACTTATGTAGCATTTTTGTTGATTTTTCAAGCAGTTTTTGAAGATTTATGATTTTGATATTTTTTCTCTCTGTGTGAATAATTTTCTCCTGCTTAAGCTCTTTTATCGCTCGCTCAACTACATGTCTAACCGTTCCTAGAAGTTTTGAAATTTCGCTGTTTGAGAGGTTTTGAAGCAGTTTGTACTTAAAAGTGCTGCTTGGATTTATATTTTCTAAAAGAAGGTGCATAAGTCTCTCTTTAACATCATAAAGTGAGAGTTCACTTGCCAAAGTCTCTACGTGTCTCATCTTAGCGGCTAAATATGGGAAAAAGATTCTGTTAAAGGTACTGTTGTTCTCTATCCAGTACCTTACCTTTTCAATCGGGAACTGAAGCACCATGCACTCCTCTAGTACTTCATATGCAACTTCGTGCGGCTTCTCATCCAAAAGCGATATAACATCAAACATATCTCCTCTTTTGTAGATAAAAATAGTTTGCTCTTTGGCATTGTCAAAATTTATCTGGTATGTTTTAACTCTCCCATCTATGAGTATATAAAAATATTTCAATAGATCATCAACAGAGAACGGAGAGGCACCCTTTGAGTAGCTTAACGTCTTAGAGTAGTTGTAAAATTCAGCTTCAAAATCTTTGTCAACATCGTGAAGCAGCTCTATATCGTAAGATTTTGTTTTCATATTGCCATCCGGTACTTTTAAATAAATTATTCCTCTTAGACTTCTTTTATAATATATTTTAGCCTACTCTTTCAAACTACCTTTAAAAAGCTTGCTAAAATCTGTCGGGAATGGAAAAACAAGCGTATTTGTCTTATCACTTGAGATATCACTCATGGTTTGAAGATAACGCAGCTGAATACCCAAATCATTTTCGCTTAACTTTTTAGCTGCCAAAAGGAGGTTTTCGCTTGCTTCGACTTCCCCTTTTGCATTGATGACTTTTGCACGGCGCTCACGCTCTGCTTCTGCCTGTTTTGCAATGGCACGAACCATACTCTCATCAAGATCGATGTGCTTAATCTCCACATTGGATATTTTAATACCCCATGCATCGGTCTGTTTATCCAAAATCTCCTGTATGTCATGGTTTAAGCGTTCTCTCTCGGCTAGCATCTCATCTAGCTCATGTCCGCCTAAAACCGAACGCAGAGTTGTTTGCGCAAGCTGGCTTGTCGCATCATAAAAATCCTCCACCTGAATAATCGCTTTTTGCGGATCTATCACGCGAAAATAGACGACTGCATTTACATGCACTGAGACATTATCATGAGATATAACATCCTGTGTCGGCACGTCAAGAACGATTGTACGAAGGTCAACTCTTACCATCTGCTGAATAAAGGGAATCAAGATAATAAGTCCCGGTCCTTTTATGCCCGTGAATCTTCCGAGCGTAAAGACAACTGCCCTCTGATACTCTCTTAAAATACGAATAGCCGCGGCTAAAAAAGCGATTGCAAAAACTACCATATACAGTATGGTTATATTTAGATCAAAAAACATTTTCTACTCCTCAATTGGTTTGACTTTTAAGACGAGCCCAGAGAGCTCGACAACTTCGACATCTTGACCTATAGAGAGTTCACTCTCGCTAACCGCACTCCATGTCTCTCCATGGCAGTGCACCAAATACCCATCTTCCCTGACATCAACGACTTTAGCCGCTGCTCCTATCATCTCATCAGCACCCGAGACGATCTTTGCTGACCTTGAACTCAAAAATAATTTTATCACCAATAGAAAAAAAACGAGACTGCTCAGAGTAAAAGCGATGATCAGAGGGATGGAGACGCTTTGCCCGAGAGTGTCGGCATCAAAGAGCAAAAGTGAGCCAAAAGCAAAGGCGATAACTCCTCCTATGCCCAAGATGCCGAACCCGGCAATAAAAACCTCGGCAACCATTAAAGCGATCCCAAGCAAAATAAGAAGCAGTCCTGCATAATCAAAAGGTATCATATTTAGCGCATACATGGCTATTACCCCGGAAATAACTCCGGTAACTCCCGGAAATATTGAACCCGGATTCATCAACTCAAAAAAGATGCCGTATATCGCTAAAAGAAGTAAGATGTAAGCTATATTTGGATTTGTGATGGTCGATAAAAACCTGCTTTTCCAGCTTGGCTCAAAACTCTGCAAAGTTGCATTTTTAGTATTTAGAGTTACGCTTTTACCCGATATAACAACGCTTCTGCCATCAAGTTTTTCTAATAGCTCTTCTCTATTTTGGGCGATGAGATCAATTACGCCGAACTTAAGAGCATCGCTTGCGGAGATACTTTTAGCCTCCTCTACCGCAGAAAGTGCCCATGAGATATTACGGTCATTTAACTCAGCCAAACTCTTGATGTAAGCAACAGCATCGTTTGTCACTTTCTTCTCCAGCGTACTTATCTTACTGCCGTTTACGTCCGTGTTTGGTGTTGGCATAAGGCTTACTGGGGTTGCCGCACCAAGATTTGTCCCCGGCGACATAGCCGCTATGTGCGAAGCGTAAAGCAGATAGGTGCCTGCACTTGCCGCATGAGCACCTTTTGGATAAACGTATGTAACTACAGGTATAGAGCTGTTTGTAATGCTTTGTATCATCTCGCGCATTGAACTTGACAAGCCTCCCGGGGTATCTAACTCAATGAGTATCATCTGGGCATTTTTCTCTCTTGCAAATGTCATACCCTCTTTTAGATACTCGCTGCTTGCAGGTCCGATGGCACCCTTTATCTCAAGCTTAACTACAAACGAGTTGTCCGCGAAAAGAGGCAAAATTGTCAAAAGCAGAAGAAAAAATAAACGTATCATATTAACCGCCTTGCTTGTTTAAAATAACGCTAAAGTACAATCAATGATAACAAAGAAGCGTTATCAAGTCAATAGAGCATTTTAGCTCCAAACACCTTCAAGCATATAGCCACAATGTGGGCATATGCCGTTTTCATCAAGCTCGTTTGTCACAAACTGCCCGATATTTCCGCTTCTATCAATTATCCTATTTTTGCAGCTTGGACAGTATGTCGATTCATAATCTTCATTATCTACATTGCCGACATAGAGATATTTCAGCCCCTCCTCTTGCCCTATTTTATAAGCACGAAGAAGCGTAGATTCAGGAGTACGGGCAACATCAAGCATCTTGTAGGTCGGATGAAATGCCGAGAGATGCCACGGTATGGACACATCAAGCTCTGCAATAAACTTTGCGATGCCTCTAATCTCCTCGTCCGAATCGTTCTTACCCGGAATAAGCAGAGTCGTTATCTCTACCCAAATTCCTTTTTCATGTGCATACTTTAGAGCTTCAAGAACAGGTTTTAGTCTCGCACCGCAGATCTCTTTGTAAAACTCATCGGAAAAACTCTTAATATCGATATTCATCCCGTCTATATATGGTGCTAGCAAATCTATAGCTTTTCGCGTCTCATACCCGCTTGTTACATAGATATTTTTCAGACCCTTTTCATGTGCGAGCTTTGCCGTATCATAAGTATACTCAAAAAAGACTATCGGCTCATTGTATGTATATGCGATTGATTTACATCCATTTTCAAGCGCTGTTTCAACTATCATCTGGGGCGGAAATTCACGCCCGACTATTTTATGCCCATGCTCTTTTGGATACTGGGATATATCATAGTTTTGACAAAACTTACAAGAGAAGTTGCACCCCACCGTTCCCACAGAAAATGATCTGCTCTTTGGCAGAAAATGAAACATCGGTTTCTTCTCTACCGGATCAATGTTTACAGCCGCCGCAAGCCCGTAAACAAGAAGCTTAAGCTCACCGTCTTCTACGCGTCTAACTCCGCATATGCCGTACTCACCCTCATCAAGCTTACATGCCTGCGCACATGCCTGACACAATATCTTCCCACTATCTAGCTTTTTACTTAGCCATGCTGTTTGTGACATCTTGCTATCCTTAATTTTACTTCATAAAATGAAGGAAATCCTTCACTTATTTATAACGATGTCGGAAGTACACCCTCAAGGGGTACCTAGATTCTGCTACCTAATGAATTTCAATAAATCAGCGGAACAAATGCAAAACCGTAGTGCTCGTTAGCATCAAACTCTCCGCTCTTTTTTTTAACAATTTCAAAAACCGAACTTTGAATCGGGATGACAAGCTTTCCTCCGACTTTTAGCTGTTTGATGAGCTCATAAGGAAGTTCATCGGCAGCAGCAGAGACTAAAATACGGTCGAACTCCTTGCCCTCAATGCCTAGTTTGTCTCCTGATTGAACTATCTTAGCATTTTTAAACTTATATTTCTTTAGGTTAGAACTTCCAAATCTCACAAGTTCACTTACCCTCTCAACTCCCGTTACAGAGCCACTCTCTCCAGCAACATAGGCTAATAGCGCAGTTGTCCACCCCGAGCCGCTTCCTATATCTAAAATCTTATCTCCCTCTTTTGGCGAGAGCATCTCAAGCATCATAGCTACCGTTCTTGGCTGAGAGATTGTCTGCCCGTTACCGATACCAAGAGGATAATCTTCATAAATATCTATAGCACCTCTATCGGCTACGAAATCGGCTCTGTCAACATGTCTGAAAGCCTCTATAATTCTGCTTGAGCGAAGCGCGCCGATATCTATAAGATAATCAACCATATTGCTGTTTGAATACATTTTTATTTATCCTCCATATCAAGAGCTTTAAACTCTAGATTGTGAGCCTCGGCAACGGCGCGATTTGTTAAAGCTCCATTAAAAACATTAACTCCCAAAGCCAATGACTCATCATTTCCAGTAGCCTTAATCACTCCCTCATTTGCCAATCTTCTCACATAAGAGATCGTTGCATTTGAGAGTGCCGCGGTGGATGTTTTCGGATAGGCTCCGGGCATATTTGCGACACAGTAGTGCAAGACTCCCTCCTCTATAAAGGTGGGGTTTGTGTGAGTTGTAGGATGTGAAGCTTCGGAGATACCGCCCTGATCTATGGTAATATCTACGAGAATGGAGCCATTTTTCATCTCTTTTAAAATCTCGTATGTTATAAACTTCGGTGTTGGGGCACCTCCATGAATGAGTACCGCACCGACAACCATATCCGAACTCTTTATAGCCTCTAAAAAAGCATTTTCAGAGTACAAAAGAGTTCTTACATGTGGAAGCAGTTTTTTTAACTCCTCAAGCTTTGGCGAGGTTCTATTTATAACCGTTACATCCGCGCCCATTCCGTAAGCCATCTTAGCAGCGTTAAATCCGGCATTGCCCGCGCCTACTACCAAAACTTTTGCCGCCTCAACTCCCTCTGAGCCGCATATGAGAACACCATCACCCCCTTTGTAACGGCTAAGATGATAGGCTCCTACAATAGGCGCCATACTTCCGGCTACTTCACTCATGGGCTTTAAAAGCGGGAGTTCTCTGCCAAGTGCAACCGTCTCATAAGCAATAGCGCAGACTCTCTTTTGCATCAAAACGACGGTAAGCTCTTTTGTGGTCGCTAGATGAAGATAACAAAAGAGCGTATGTTTTTGGTTTAAAAAACCGTACTCTGAGGGTTGCGGCTCTTTAACCTTTACAATTAAGTGGGCTTTTTCATATAGCTCTTTTGCCGTAGCAACTATTTTTGCGCCGACGTTTGTATACTCGGCGTCGCTAAAACCGCTTCCCTCTCCTGCCGTAGTCTCAATAAAAACTTCATGTCCCTCATCTAAAAGCAAAGCAACATTTGAGGGCGTTACCCCGACACGAAATTCGTCTGTTTTTACCTCTTTTGGAACGCCGATTATCATATTTTTTCCTTAAAAGTTATAAAACCAATCTTTTGATTTTCTTGAGAATGGATTTTGCGCATGAAACTCATCCTCATCCAAAGAGAATCTGTAGTTCTGCATATACTCTTTTACTACCTTATACGCCTCATTTATCTCTTTGAACTTTTTTGCATCGCCTTGGGGCATGTCTGGATGGTAGATTTTTGAGAGTTTGAGATACTTCTCTTTGAGTTCTGCTTGCGTTACACGTGTTACGATGTCTAAAACTTCAAGAGCCTTCTCAAATTTTTCATAATTCATAGAGCATACTTTTTAAGTTTTTTATCCAGAGAGTCGCTAAATATATAGTTCACGCCCATCGCAAATAACTCCTTGGCACGTTTTGCACTGTTAATGGTATAGACACCTACAGCATACCCTGCTTCTCTTAACATTTTGACCTTTTTTTCATCTGCCGATGCATCATCTACATGATATGCTTCTACTTCTAAATCTTTCAGATACTCTAACAAATTATCCTGAGCGTTTCCCTCAAAGAGAGCTGCAGTGGGCACGTTAAAGAGAATTTTTTTTGCCTCCCTCAGGTACTCATGTCTAAACGATGAGAGCAAAACACGCTCCTGCGCTCCTGTATCTTCTATCTCTTTTGCAACCGCTCCTACGACCATTTTATCCTCAAAACAGTTAGACATGTCTTTAATCTCTACATTTATAAACATGTTGTTCTCTTTTATAAACTCTAACGCGCGCTTGAGTGTAAGAAGCGGCTCTTTACGCCCGCTATTTGCATCAAACCAACTTCCGTAATCAAGCTTAGAGAGTTCATCAATGTTAAAGTCGCAAACTCTGTATGGTTTTTTATCTCTAAAGGAGTCTATTTGGGCTACATTCGTAGTTCTTTGGAGCGTATCGTCATGCATGACTATAACTGCTCCATCTCTGCTCAGCCCAACATCTATCTCTATAAAATCACACTTTCCTATACTCTTAGTTAGCGCCGAAAGAGTGTTTTCAGGAGCGATAGAGCGTGCACCTCTGTGAGCAGCGACAAGACCGGTTTTATTCATTAATTCTAAAAATTTCATGCACCATTCTATCATTTATTTTATCCAATCTCCACTTTTGTGGTAAAATTGGTGCGAAATTAAAAGAGGCAGCATCTATGCAAGAGAACAAAAAAACCATCTATTCGTGGGCACTTTACGACTGGGCAAACTCTGCATACGCCACAACTGTAATGGCAGGCTTTTTTCCGCTCTTTTTTAAATCATACTACAGCGCAGATGTGGCAGTTACGACAAGTACCGCCCATCTTGGAATTGCAAGCTCTATCTCTAGCCTTGTCATCGTACTCATCGCTCCTCTGTTGGGTTCTATTGCGGATGTTCATTCGCTTAAAAAAAGATATCTTTTCCTATTTGCTTATCTCGGCATCTTGATGAGCGCAATGCTCTCACTTGTTGGAGCCGGAGAGTGGCAGGCGGCACTTTTTATATATATTCTAGGCAATATCGGTTTTATGGGCTCAAACATATTTTATGACGGGCTTTTGCAGTCCGTCTCAACCAAAAAAAGTGTCGATTTTGTCTCGGGGTTAGGTTTCGCGCTCGGCTATCTTGGCGGAGGAGTGCTCTTTAGCATAAATGTCTGGATGTTTCAGGATTTTGAATTTTTTGGATTTGAGGATCAAGCCGCTGCCGTAAAGGCATCATTTGTAAGTGTCGCTCTCTGGTGGGCGCTGTTTTCTATTCCCCTGCTTCTGTTTGTGAAAGAAGATAAAAGCAACTATGTAAGTGCCACGACAAAACTAAAAGATGGATATTTAAGACTCAAAAAAACTTTTTCCAAAATCAGACAACTCAGACATCTTTCTCTTTTTTTAATCGCCTACTGGCTCTATATAGACGGAGTAGATACCATCATAAGAATGGCGGTTGATTACGGCATGGCGCTTGGTTTTGACTCCTCAAACCTTATTTTAGCTCTTCTGCTTGTTCAGTTTGTGGGATTTCCCGCAACGCTTCTTTTTACCAAAATATCTGAGATTATGGGAACAAAGGGTGCGATTTATCTCGCCATCGCTATCTATCTCTTTATAATTATGTGGGCGGCTACGATGAGTAAGGTTTCTGAATTCTATATGCTTGCCGTCATGATTGCTCTTGTTCAAGGCGGTATTCAGGCACTTAGCCGCTCATACTACTCAAGGATGATTCCAGAGGGATACTCAGCCGAATTTTTCGGTTTTTACAACTTTATAGGCAAATTTGCGGCGATTTTCGGACCTCTTCTTATCGCACTTGTGGCACTCACTACCCAGAACTCAAGAGTCTCTATAGCTTCGATATCTATTTTGTTTATTTTGGGTGCCGTTCTGCTCTATTTTGTTGATGAGAAAAAGGGAGAAAAAGAGCTGCATGATGCGCTTACTTAGAGTTTTTTAGCTCGCGTTCTATAGCGTCTCTAACTCTCTCTACTATCTCGCCCTGCTCCATAGAGTGCGGCTCTATAGGTTTTAGAAATTTTACTCTTATTTTTCTGGGTCTTGGAAAAAGCATTCCCGCTCCAAGTGCCTCGTAGCTGCCGTCAATAACAACTGGGACGATGGGCGTCTTAAATGTTTTTGAGAGCATCGCAAAGTAGGGTCTAAACTCCAAAAGTTTTCTATCGCGGGTTCTAGCCCCCTCGGGAAAAATCACTAGATTATTCCCGCTTCTTATAGGAAGTGCACAGTAGATCATCGTCTCTTTTAAATTCTCGTTCGCATCTATCAAGATACTCTGCCCATGCTTTGCAATAGGCTTTAAAAGCTTTGTGCCGAAAACCTGCTTATATGCCAGAAAGAAGGTTCTTTTTAAAACTTTGTAAGGAAGTGCGGACTCTATTAAAAACCCGTCAAGCATGCTCTGATGAGAGGGCGTTATGATATAAGGCGAAGAGGGAAGATTCTCAACTCCTCTGACTTCAAGACGAAAATAGAGCCTAAAAAGCGGATAAAGAAGAGTTTTATAAAGAGACATAATAAAGGGAGAGTAGACTAGCTTCTCACGGCTTTGCTCTCTCAGCAACTCCTCCCAGTCAGGTTTGGCAACTCTTATCTGTTTTGCATTGGCTTTTACATAACTATAGAGTGACTCCAGTCTCATCATTTTTGAGAAGAGCGCTCCATCCATTTTTACCCCAAAACTCTCCTCAATGAAGACAAAAAGTTCCACATAGTTAAGCGAATCGAGTTCAAGGTCTAGTTCTAGATGCGAAGTTGGCAATATCTCTTTGTCGGTCATGGTCGCCAAAAAAGACTTTAAAACCCTATATACTTGATTATCCTGCTCATCCTCTTTGGTCAAACTCTCTTCTACATTTTCTCCAAGCGGAGCAGTAAAAATTTCAAAACCCTTTATCTTTTCGTTCTCAGGAGCTTTCATGTTATAGAGTTCGACGGCATACCATCGTATCTCCTCTTTGATATTGATGATTTTTGCCTCTTTTAGAGCCTCAAAATCTGGATAAATGAGTGCGAAAGGGTAATGATTATGCTCTATAATCGCGATCTCTTTAATATAGTGCGTAAGCGATAGAACTCTGTTTTTTATTTTTTCTAAATCCATTTTACAAATGTGCTCCAATATTGGCTCTATAATACCCAAGAGACAAAGAGATTGTCAAGCCCTCTTTAAGAGCCAAAAAGCTAAAATACGCAATAAATTCATAAGGCTTTTTTTTGTTAAATCTACCTAATATTTTGGCATCTTCACGTATTATTTTGGCTCCGATTATGTTTTGGATTATCTTAAATCCCGACTACTTTACGGATGCGGGTTATCATGTCACTTGGAACTACTACTTTGGGGCACTTTTGTTTGTTCTAGCAAGCGTGACGGACTTTTTTGACGGTTATATCGCAAGAGAGTGGAACCAGATGACACTGCTTGGCGCAATCATCGATCCGCTCGCCGACAAGATGCTTATAATCGCCGCATTTTTAGGGCTTATGATGATAGGAGAAGCGAGTGCATGGGCTATCTACATAATCATCATCCGTGAGCTTTTTATCACGGGAATCCGCACCGTAGCGCTAAGTGAAGGCTTAAGTGTAAAAGCCTCATGGGCAGGAAAAGTAAAAACGGTTGTGCAGATGATTGCCATCGGATTTTTGCTGATGCACTGGCCGTTTGGAAGCGAGCTTTTATGGTTGGCGGTTGCAATAACCCTCTACTCAGGCTTTGAGTATCTTTGGGCGTTTAGAAGAGCACTTTTAGGAGTTAAGAAGTAATGAGTTTTTTAGTATCTTTAGCGGTAATCTCCGCACTTATCTTTTTTCACGAACTCGGTCACTACTTTGCAGCGCGTGCAATGGACGTTTACGTAGAGGTTTTCAGTATCGGTTTCGGACGTAAGATTGCCTCGTTTAAGAGATGGGGAACTGAGTGGAAAATAGCAGTAATCCCTCTTGGCGGATATGTAAAGATGAAGGGTCAAGACGACTCTGATCCTACAAAAAAGAGTTATGACGACGACAGCTACAATGTAAAAACGCCTTCGCAAAAGATTTTTATCCTCCTTGCAGGACCTTTGGCAAACTTTGTTTTGGCATTTGTTCTCTATTTCGTCATAGCTCTTGGCGGACCAAACGTCCTCTCTCCGGTTATAGGAAACGTTGTAAAAGATTCTCCCGCTTTTGTCGCAGGTTTAGAGACAAACGACACAGTCCGCTCTATTAACAGTGTGCCGATTACAACATGGAAAGAGATGGCAGAGATTATTGAGAGATCTGATGGTTCACTTAACCTAGAGGTTGAGAGAGCGGGTCGTCTTCACTTTATAGCACTCTCTCCAAAAATAACCAAAACCACAAATATGTTCAATGAAGTGATAGAGAAAAAGATGATTGGCATAGGAAGTGCGGGAGTTTCGCATAAACTTGAACTCGGTATGGGAGAAACTCTCTCTTATGCAAGTGAGCAGACAGCTTTTGCCTCTACTTTGATATTTACAGGACTTAAAAAACTCATAGTTGGAGAAGTTCCCGCAAACGAGCTTGGCGGGATAATCTCCATAGTAAAACTGACGTCAGATGCAACCGATGCAGGCTGGATGAGCGTACTCTTTTTTGCGGCACTTATCTCCGTAAATTTGGGGGTTTTAAACCTTCTTCCTATCCCTGCGCTCGATGGTGGACACATCATGTTTAACCTCTATGAGCTTATCTTCAGACGTGAGGTAAACGAAGAGATTATGGTAAAATTAACCATTGCAGGCTGGGTGATACTTTTTTCACTGATGGGGCTTGGACTGTATAACGATATAAATAGACTGGTGGGGTAGAGAATGAAAACAAAAATGAATGACGAAGAGTACAAAATCTATATTGACGACATAATAAGAAGAGTCGAGTTTGCAAGAGTAAGATTTGATGAAAAACATATAGTCAAAATCATAGCAATCAGCAAATACTCAACCGCAGATGAGATAGCAAAACTCTACCGCATAGGTCAGCGTGCTTTTGGAGAGAACAAGGCACAGGATTTACGCGCAAAAAGTAGCGAGCTTGAAGATCTGCCTCTTGAGTGGCACTTTGTGGGGAACCTGCAAAAAAACAAGATAAACAACCTGCTTGACATAAACCCTGCCCTTTTTCATGCTCTAGACTCTTTGGAGTTGGGACATGAGCTTCAAAAGAAGCTAGAAGCAAGAGATATGACACTTGATGCCCTACTTCAGATAAATTCTGCAAAAGAGGAGTCTAAACACGGCGTAATGCCAGAAGATGCTGTTGCGATTTACAACCAGATAAAAAAAGAGTGTCCGAATATCCATCTAAGAGGCGTTATGAGCATCGGCGCACATACCGAAGATAAAGCGGTAATAAAAAAGAGTTTTGAGACTACTTACGACATCTACAAACAGCTAGAAGGTGCGAGTATCTGCTCCATGGGAATGAGCGGCGACTTTGAACTTGCTATAGAGTGCGGCTCAAATATGGTTCGCCTCGGTTCTCTTATGTTTAATAAGTAGCTTCTGCCTCGTCATTGCAAGTTCCACCTCCGTCATTGCGGGTGCAGCAAAGCAATCCCTGAGCGCTGCAATCAGAAAATGGTGTCAGCCACCTTTT
>NZ_JACUTS010000157.1 GCF_014859695.1 Sulfurimonas sp.
AGTGAAATAAGAATGTTGCTTTAAGTGGTCTTGACAAATGGGGACGTTATAATTAGACAATACCCACAATCAAAAGAGATGGCAGATAGGCTAGATGAGATGATTGTTAATTTGAAAAATGTTCTTGCACTTGTTTTGCCATAGCAACTCTTTCTTTAGACTCTTTTAGCCAAAGATTAAGTGTCTTTCTCTGTTCTGGTTTTATTGGAAGATTGTATTTCCTGTGGGCTTGGATGATAGCACCCATTTGTATTTCAACGGCAAAAATAAGATTTGATTGCATAAAAAATCCATATATTGTTGTCTCATGAGAAGCGATTTTATCTTCATATCCTGCCAAACAATTTTGTAACTCATTTGCCCATTCAAAAAGCTCAAAATTATTTTTTGGAAGGTTTACATTGTAAGCACCCATTTTTACTTGATGAGATAGTTGCAATGTTGAGTACTCAAAGTGATTTATTGGTTTATTTTTATATTTAATTGTAAGAGACAATTGAACAAATTGTCTGTGGATAGCATTTGGGGAGCATTTTACTTTTGAAGTATCATGGCTTAATAATTCTCTAATTCTTTTAAAAGTCAACAGAGTATCTCTTAAAATATATTGATGATTTGATGATTCTAGTTTCATAAAATAGTGTGTGACTTGCCTCTCAGTGTATCTTGATAGCATGAAATCTATAAATTTGAAAAGTAATTGTTCATCATCAAACACTTCAAAATTTAGCTTCAAAGCCAATAGAGAAACAATATGATTTATATTAGAAAACTTTGATGTCGCCATGTGGACAAAATTTGGATTAAATGTTTTATTATTTTTCAATTGGTAGGCATAGTTTTCAAATAGAGCAATTTTAACAGATTTGAATTGCTTATCGTTTAATAATTCTATAAGTGCTGTTTCGATTGTGTATTTACTCTTTGTGAGATGATGGGTGTGTGTCCATTTCATAAATTCAAAATTTTTAAGATTATAGTGGCTAAGGGTGAACTCAAACTGTTTCTCTCTTCTACTTGGAAGCGAGCTTAGTTTCATGTCGATATATGATTCAAATAGTCTTTTTTGGACTGAGAGTTTTTGAAGTTCTCTTTTTATTTTTCGCAGTGGCGAAGGTTCTAATTCTATGGGTTTTGAAGTATAGGGAGCCGTAAGTATTACCAAATCTTGTTTGATCACTTTTTTTTCAAGGAAGTTGACATTACTTGGGATTTTAATTATAGCAAGGGCTTCAACTTTATTGTTATGAAGTGCTACTTTTGTGTGAAGCTTGAAATTTAATTTGATGCGTTTATTGTAATATTGATCGAGTATAAATGAATCAAAATCTTTTTTTATATCCTCAACATCAAAAAATAAACTGTTATGACAACGGGGACATGAATACTCTTCACGGATAACATTACCAGCTATAATCTCATTAAAACCACATTTGCATGAATAGACCCTCGTAAAATTTGCAGATGCTATCTCATCATCTACAAATAGACTCATATGGTCATTTTGCTTTGTATTCAAAAGCCAAGATGGTGTGATATCTTCTCTCATAGTTCCATTGCTATATATTTATTTTCTTTATCAATATTTTAGCAAAAACTTCTTCATAGTGTTTGGCTTTATTGTTCAGACTGTACTTTATGTAAAAATTGGTACAGCCATTTTTCAATACCGTTGTAAACACTCCCTGTTTTGCCGTATTTGTCATACGAACACCTCCAAATAAAAGGTACAGTATAGGTACAGATTGAACTAAAATCAAGGTGCGTTTTGTCTATTCTTAAGCCATAGAAGTAGTATTTTAATATTGATGCATTATTAGATTTTATTATTTTACAAATGCGGATTTTTAGTACGATTTTAGTTGAAAGAAGTCTGAACTTACAGCCTGTAAAGTACCTATTTTTAGGAGTCTAAAAGAGTTTTGTAACCTTAGCGATGCGCCAATAGAAGATATAGAGAAACTAGAGCAGCTTCGCGCAATCTACCATCAAAAAAAGATAAGCATGGTTAAAGTAACAAGCACGGGCTTTGGTATAGATACCGAGGAGGATTTAAAAAGAGCGGTTGAGATATTTTTATAATTTTCAGTTCGTGCTATAATACTTTTTATGAAAACAAAAAATGAAATCATTACA
>NZ_JACUTS010000158.1 GCF_014859695.1 Sulfurimonas sp.
TATAACTAAATATGTAAACAGTAAAACACTAGTGTTACGAAACTAAACAAAAGCAACAAATATTATTTAAAATATGTTTATTTTAGTAACACTATAGATTTCTGAATTTTCTTTCATTTATCTTAAAGTTCATAACCCTTCTCTAAAAACAGTGTCATTACGGCTTTAACGGCATTCTTATCATATAACCGCCCTTTGTTGCGCGAAATTTCTTGCAGAGCTGGAAAAATACCAAAACCGGGTCTATACGGACGGTGGGACGCCATCGCTTCAATGACATCGGCTACACAAAGGATTCTGGCTTCAATCAAAATATCTTCCCCTTTTAAGCCGTTTGGATATCCGGAACCGTCCATTTTTTCATGATGTTGGAGGACAATTTGTGCAACAGGCCAAGGAAAATCAATCGTATGCAAAATATCGTAACCGACCTGAGAGTGGGTTTTTATAATTGAGAACTCTGCATCGCTAAGCTTCCCCGGATTTGAGAGGATTTCTGCGGGAACATGGATTTTGCCGATATCATGAACTGTTCCTGCAATACGAATACCCTCAATCTGCTCAGCCGGAAGCTTCATCTCCGATGCGATAGCGACGGCTAGTTTGGCAACTCTTCTCTGATGCCCTGCCGTATATGGGTCGCGCATCTCGACCGTAGCGGCTATGGCGGTAACGGCATTATCTAAGCTTCCCTCAAGCTTTTCTAGGGTGCTAATACGCTCCGTGTTGTCACGCAGCCTACCTATACCAAAGGCAAGATCGTCCGACATTTCAGTTAGTACAGACACTTCTTCCTTACCAAATTGACCATGTTGGGTAGTGCCAACCGTCATGGCACCGATGACTTTTTCGGCAACAATGAGCGGAATAGACAACGACTCTACAATACCTAACTCCAAGGTAATCGGAAGAATAGAGGGCGGTACTTCATCGGCAATATTATGACGGTAGAGAGGTTCCCCCGTGCGAATGCAGATTCCAGCAGGTGTTTGACCTTGCTCGTTGTCTTCCCATGTCAGATTCAGCTCCATAAGTTTACTAATCTTTACTCCTCCCGCCGCCAAAGGGTGAATCGTTTTTTTTGCATCGTTACCCCCCAGCCCTACCCATGCAATGCGGTAAGCTCCATATTCAATCAAGGCATCGCACATTGCCTGCGCAAGTGAGACTTCATCTTCGGCTCGCATAAGCGCTTGGTTGCCGACGGAAATCATACGATACAAGCGGTTAAGCTTTTTAATCCGCTCTTGCGCTTGTGTAATAGCCGTTATATCTGTCAGATTATGGCGGCTGTAGCGATTGTCTCCCGCCTCATCCGTGAAGCAAGCGCTTCGAGAAAGAAACACTCTGCCATCAGGCAGATGAACCTCCTCTTCCTCATTCTCTTCATTGCACTCTTTATCTATAGCATTCAGACACGACTTCATCGGACCGGAGTTTTTGGGAAAAACTTCCCAATACAGCTTTCCGATTACTTCTTTTTCACTTATGCCCGCATACTCAAAATAGGCACGGTTAGCCAGAGTAATGCGAAACTCTTTATCATGAAGAAAAACCGGATCAGGCGCACTATCGAAAATTTTACGCCAGTCAACATTTTTCATTGTATAAGACATAACATGAATCCCTCCATTTTGGTACACATTTTTATATTCTATTAAGTATAAAAAATTTTACCTTAAAGTATCGGTATATTTCTGTTTAATAATAACATTATTACATTTTTTTAGATTGCCGCACTTGTCATTGCGAGGCTTTAGCCGTGGCAATCTCAATGACAGTCATATTACAGTCCTCTAAATTTCAACTCGGCATCTATAATTTCTCGATTTTTACCGCTGTAGTTACTTTTTAACCACAAGAGGTAGGAATCCGGCAAGTCGCTATATGCCAACCCTTTATACTTTCCAAATTCTATCTTCTGGGTCTGCTGGGTTTTTAGGAAATTCTCTTCGCATATAGCATCAATCTCACTCTTTTTCAAAAGCAGAACAAACTCTTCAAACTCCAATCTTTTTTGAATGACAAAAGTGTAGCTGCTAAAATCAAAAATACCTTTTCTCTCTTTAACAAAGGACT
>NZ_JACUTS010000159.1 GCF_014859695.1 Sulfurimonas sp.
CCTAGGATCAATCAAATTAACCGGATCATTCAATACATACCCATAAAGATTAGTATCCCCGCCATCAAACCCGATAGGATCTTTAGCCGTCCACTTCCCAGTTTCGGCATCATAGTCACGATAACCAAACCGTGTTAGTCTAGTATCTTCATCATAGAGTCCACCTGCAAATCCAAACGGTACTTTTAGTTCAGGATTGCTATCTTCATAGATATTTCCAAAGGTGTCATAGACAATCGATTTAACTATTGTACCCTCTTCATCAGCTATGGCTTTGAGTGTTCCGACCTGGTCATAAGCTAGGTAGTAGCGTTGGCCTTTGTAGCTCATGGCATATGGCGTACGCTGACCCGCATACTCAAATCTTTGAATGAGATTATCATTACCATCGTAAATTGCCAGCAGTGTTGTCAGATCTTGCCAGAGATATTTTTCGGTGATGATTCCGTTTACTTTTTTAGCTGCTCTTTGTTCTAATGGGTTTACAAAAGAAGAAACTTTTAAAAGTGGTGGTTTACACATTTTTGGGTTCTCCTTTTTTTAAATTTAATTTGTGTATGCATTACGAAGTTGGAGCTTCGTAATGAGAGATATTAAAAAATGGAAAGTAGTCTACATTTTTATTACGCTTCTCACATTATGTTTATACTCCATAGCATTAGTAAAAGTGGCCATTCATCACCTCACCTCAATGTTAAAGTTCCTCTGTTAATAACAAAATAATTTTATCTACATCCTTTTGAGAAGTTTGGTTCTTATAACGATATAAATGGTTTGCCTCTTCGAACATCTTAATAGCCCTGTGAACATCCCCTTGAACTAGATAATATTTACCTAAGTTAAAGTATATTATTTCTTTATTATTAGAAAGTTTTATCAAACTCTCTGTGTAAAGTATCAATTTTCTTAGATTTTCTTTTGTTTTGGTTGAGTTGGGTTCATTCATGTAGGATGAAATGACAATTAATGTTTCATCACATTTATTTTCACACAGTATTTTTGCAAGATTATAATTATTCATGGCAAACTGCCTATTTCCCTCAAACAAAAAGATATCACCTAATGTTTCATACACTAAGGATGATGGATATAGCTCAATCGATTCATTCAGAAGCTTTTTAGCTTTAGTAAAATTTCCATCTTCAATTTGCACCATGGCATGTTTTTGTGAAATATGTGCTTGTCCCTGTATATTCTTTTTATATACATCAAACCCAAAGAACAATAGCCCAAAGATTATAAAACCAACTACTAAGAAACCTATTTTTTGCATGCTCCACCTCCGCAACAATTTGTCCATTTTTCATATAACTCTGGATCCTTATTTTTAAAACATTCGTTATTCGAAGCACCAACCCATGCTTTATTACTTTTTAGTAAATTATCTAAACGATCTTCTGTACTCATAGCTTGATTACATTCATCAATATATGGAGAAATTTTGTGGGTGTAATACCAACACTTCAACCAATCAAAAGGTGCGAGCCCTATAGGGTCAATTAAATGAACAGGATCATTCAAAACATACCCATACAAAGAAGTATCCCCACCATCAAACCCAATAGAATCCCTAGCACAGTCTACCTGTAGCTCTACCATTTCAAAGCCTTGAGGCTTTTTGTACATATGACAAATATCAGTAGTGTAAGTATAAATAACAAATCATTTAATACTATCTCAAATAGATATAGACCAAAATAAACTATTGCCATGACTAGCGCTATGTAACAAACAAAAGTTAATATTTTTTTGTCATGCTTTTCCCCAGTGTCTACTTTTTTTTTATTAAAAAAATCTATATATACATAAGAACAAACTCCAAGTAATCCAATGGCAATAAAAACATAACCGTCAATTGAATACATCCTTGGTATATGAATATTACTTTTTTCTAAAATTCCATATAAAAAAAATAATATTGGGATTAAATATTTTATATATTTATTCATCATTTATCCTTGTTTATAGCTTCTGATGCATTTGTAAAAATTTGATCATACAAAAAATCTATT
>NZ_JACUTS010000160.1 GCF_014859695.1 Sulfurimonas sp.
CAGTTACACCTTAATTTTACTGCATTGTTGTTCAGTTTTTGGGGTCCAGCTCATAGTGTTACCATTTTCACAGTCATTTGGAATCAATTACTTTATCGGAAACGATTTAGGAAGTGGTGGAAATATGGGTGGCTGGGTCGAGCAAGGAGCGGAAAGTTTTATAGGTTTACTCATGTACAACACTGGTCTAATAGGTGTTTTGATAGTAGTTTTTCTTTTTTTAAAGCTAACAATAATAGCTATAAAAAGAAAAGACCTAATTGGTAAATTCTTTATTACTGTACTACTACCTGTATTTTGGGCATCTTTTTTACAAGAAAATTCATTCAATCTATCATATACTGTACCAAGACTTATTTTATATACATTAATAATATTATACTTTTACAGTTTCATTATAAATAAACAAAGGAATAACACAAATGAAAATTCTACTAATATCTAACATGTATCCATCAAAAGATTATCCATTTTATGGAATCTTTGTAAAAAACTTTGAAAACCAACTCATAGCAGAAGGTTTTGAGTTTGAAAAAGCAGTCATAAAAGGTCGAGGTAGAACAAAATTAGAAAAATTAAAAAAGTATTTTCAATTTTTTGCTGATGTTTTTAAAGCTTTAAGAGAAGATAAATATGATTTGATTTATGTTCATTATGCTGAGCATTCTTTAATTCCACTTACATTATTTGGGCATTTAATTAAAAAACCACTCATAATCAATGCTCATGGTGATGATATATCGTATCCCTCTTTCATAAGTTCATTTGTAAAAAGTACTATTAAAAAATGTGACTTGATTGTAGTACCTTCAAACTATTTCAAAGAAATAGTTGGGCAAAACTACAATCACAACAATGTATTCGTATCTCCTTCAGGGGGTATCGATACTAATCTATTTAAACCTATAGTTGTAGAAAGAAGCAAACTGTTTACGATTGGCTTTGTCTCTCGTATAGATGAAGGAAAAGGCTGGGATATATTGCTCGATGCAGTTTATCTTTTAAAACAAAAGAACTTAAATTTTAAAGTGCTATTGGTGGGTAGCGGAGATCAAAAGGATGCTATGCTGAAAAAAATAGATGAACTGGAACTAAGCAGTATAGTAGAATATGTTGGAGCAAAGCCTCACGATGAGCTACCTCACTGTTTTAACCAAATGGATATTTTTACTTTTCCAACTATTAGAAAAGCTGAAAGTTTAGGTCTTGTTGGACTAGAAGCTATGGCATGTGGTGTGCCTGTGGTGGGTTCAAATATTGGCGGATTGCCTAGCTACATTTCTGATGGTGTAAACGGAAAGCTATTTGAAGCAGGAAACAGTGAAGAGTTGGTAAAATGTATAGAGTTTTTTATGACAATGGATAAAGATGAGTTTGCTAAGTATAAACTGCAAGCTTTAGAGACTGCCAAAAGATATGACTCGAAAGTTGTAGCTAGTGAACTAGCAGAGAAATTGAAAGAGCTTTCAAAGGGAAATAAAGAAGAGAAAATAACATGTGTGGAATAGTAGGAACAGTAAATAAACCATTTGACAAGTCACTTTTAGAACTTATAGCACATCGTGGACCTGATGATAGCGATATAGTAAACTTCAGAAGTGGTAGTAATGAAATATATTTAGGGCATGTGAGACTCTCTATACAAGACCTAAGTGTTGCAGGGCATCAGCCTATGTACTCAGCTTGTGGAAATTTTGTGATCATCTTCAATGGTGAGATATACAATCATCTTGATTTAAGAGAAAAGTTAAGTGCTATAGAGTGGAGAGGTCATAGCGACACAGAAACCATCGTAAATTACATGGCAGAGTATGGAGTAGAGTCGGTCAAAGATTTTAACGGTATCTTTGGGTTTGCACTTTTTGATGGTGTGAATGAAAAGCTTTATATAGTAAGAGATAGATATGGGGTAAACTATTTATTTTACTCAAAATAGCAATGAGCTGATATTTAGCTCTGAGATACGACCTATAAAAAAGCTGATAGATAGTAGTG
>NZ_JACUTS010000161.1 GCF_014859695.1 Sulfurimonas sp.
TACTTTTCGAGAAGATTAGAGGTATTTACGAACTTTTTTGCAAAAGTGCGTAAGGTCAGTTATTTAATTATGGTAGAGTTACAAAAATGAAATTTATAAAGGAAAAAAATAGAAATGACTAAAGATATTGTAAATTCAGCACTTTCAAAAGTATTGTATCCGGGTTTTACCAAGGATATAGTAACTTTTGGTTTTGTAAATAGTATAGAGATTAACGGGAATGATGTTAGTTTTAATGTTGAAATAACCTCAAGTGCTCCAGAGGTTGCGCAGCAGATAACTGATGACGCAACAGCAGAGTTAAAAGCGGTTGGCGCAGGTAACGTAGCAGTAAATATTAAAGCTCCAAAAATGCCTGAAGCTCCAAAGCCAAAGAGCAAAAACATAGCGCCGCATATTAAAAACTTTCTTATGGTAAGTTCAGGAAAAGGCGGAGTCGGAAAATCGACTACTTCTGTAAATATCGCTATTGCTCTTGCTGCGCAAGGTAAAAAAGTAGGTCTTTTGGACGCTGATATTTACGGTCCAAACATTCCTCGTATGATGGGAATTGCAGACCTTAAGCCTGAGGTGACTGGAAATAAAGTTCTTCCTATGAAAGCCTACGGGATTGAAGTTATGTCTATGGGTTCACTTATGGAACCGGGTCAGTCGCTTATGTGGCGCGGCGCTATGATTATGAAAGCGATTGAGCAGTTCTTGAGAGATATTCTTTGGAGCGATTTGGATGTTTTGGTTATAGATATGCCTCCGGGAACAGGTGATGCACAGCTTACTTTGGCTCAAAGCGTACCGGTTACTGCAGGTTTGACGGTTACTACCCCTCAAGCAGTCTCTCTTGATGACTCTCGCCGTTCACTTGATATGTTTAGAAAGTTAAATATACCGATTGCCGGAATAGTTGAAAATATGAGCGGTTTTATCGCACCGGATACGGGCGTTGAGTATGACATATTTGGAAAAGGAACATCTCAGCCGATGGCGGATGAGTTTGATACTAAAGTAATCGCAGAGATTCCTATCGAGCAAAGTATTAGAACGGGCGGAGACGAAGGCAAGCCTATCACTTTTGTCAACCCTACAAGCGAGAGCGCAAAACGCTATATAGCTGCTGCAGCCTCTATTTGGGCGACCATAGAAGAGGTAAATGCAAAAGGCGGAGCAAGCAATGAGAGCGTTCAGCCGACTACACCTCCGGGTGTAAGTGCTTGCAGCACTAAGTAATAGTTTAAAATCAAAATAGCGGCGCATCTTCTGCGTCGTTACGCTCGTCACATACTTTAAGTATGCTTCCTCACTAGACTTCTTGAATCTACACCACTCTTTTAATTTTTGATTACTTTTGTCTCATTTAATTTTTTATATAATTTTTTTAATGCGTAAAAACCTTATTATTCTCGAAAAACAAAGTTTTACTAAAGAAACATTTTCACTTCGTGAAAACCGCATTAGCTTGTTTTCGTAGCTTTTAGGGGGTTGTAGGGACTTTAGTCCCTGCCATCTAAACGGACACGTTCGTTTAGATGCGTAACATCAGTTAACAGATTAAAATTCTTCTCCACTTTTAAACATCTCAGGCTTAAACTCTACAATCTTATCTCTTCCCGTGTTTTTCGCCTCATAGAGAGCCGTATCTGCATACTTGATACATTTCCAGATACTGTCTCCGTCTGTAGGAAATTTTGCTATACCTATGCTAAGTGTCTTTTTAAGGCTCTCTGATGTTCCGACGTCAAATGATAATGCACCGAATGCGGAGTGTATTTTTGCAGCAACCTGCATAATTCCTTCATCCGTTGCGTTGTTAAGAAGCACAACAAACTCTTCTCCTCCGTAGCGGATTGCCAAGTCTGCGTCACGGATACTCTCTTTTAAAATCTTTGAGAGTGCTACTATGACTTTGTCTCCAACATCATGTCCGTAAGTGTCGTTTACCATCTTAAAGAAGTCAACATCAAGCATCATAACGGCATAAGTGTCA
>NZ_JACUTS010000162.1 GCF_014859695.1 Sulfurimonas sp.
GTTTGATTGTCGTAAAAAGAGAACCCTCTTTTTACGTTTTAAGACAAACTGTCTAATTCTCGAAAAACAAAGTTTTTCGTAGCTTTTAGGTATGCTAACCAATGGCATACTCCATGGTAAGAGGGTTGTAGGGACATCTGTCCCTGCCACTAAAACGGACGCGTTCGTTTTAGTGTGTAACATCAGTTAGTTTATCTCTTTTGGAAAGCAGAAACGGTAACCACGACGACGAACAGTCTCTATAGTTGTAATACCCAAAGGCTTGTCCATCTTCTGTCTAATTTGGTTGATGGCAACTTCAATTACGTTTGGAGTAACGAGTTCAGGCTCTTCCCAGATAGCATCAAGTAGCTGCTCTTTAGAGACGATTTGATCACGGTGACGTGCTAAGTGAGTAAGAACTTCAAAAGGCTTGCCTTTTAGCTCTATGTCTACTTCTTTGTACGTAATCTTTTCCTCTTCAGGATTGATGATTAGGTCTTCAATCTCGATAATATTGCTGCCTCCAAAACGTAGACGAGCTTCTATGCGAGCAACTAGAACATCAAAATCAAAAGGCTTTCTGATGTAGTCATCAGCACCGCTTCTTAGAGCTTCGATTTCACTCTCATTGTCATCTCTTGCAGATAAAACTACTACAACAGTCTTTGGAGTGTTTGTTTTGATATCGCCGATGATGTCAACGCTGTTTCCATCAGGAAGCATCCAGTCCATCAAAACTAGGTCGTAATTACGAATATCTAGATAGTATTCTCCATCTTTAAGAGTCTCAACAACATCGCTTTGGTAACCAAATTCCTTTAATCCCTCTGCAAGCATTTTGTTTAATGTGACTTCATCTTCTATAATTAGAATGCGCATAAATTTTGTCCTATTAGTGAATATTTTGGCGGAATGATATCATAATTTTAGGTTAATTTAAAGTAGTTTTTAATTTTTTTTTAATAAAACTTTAACTTATAATTAAGATTGGGATTTGCGATAATCGCTTACACTCACCTTGCAGTCGGGTAAAATCGATGGTTTTGTTATCTTTAAATAGGTGCTTTTTATGGCTTTGTATTCTTTAATTAACTTTAAATTTATCTCTTTTAAAGCATCTTCGATGAGTAAAAACTCACTTTTTGTCACTGTTTCTTTTATGATTTGAACAATATCTGCATAGTTTATAAAGCCGTTTGTATCGTCATACTCAATGCTTGCATTTACGATGACATCTTGAGGTTTTACTCTCTCAAAATCTAAAATTCCGATGATAGATTGAAATTTTAGATCTTCAATATGGATTGTCATACCACTCTTTTTTCTTCGCCCTTAAATAGACGGATAATATTTGGAATATGTTTGTAAAAAAGTATAAATCCTATAATTAAAACAGGTGCGTGCGTCATGTCGGGATGGATTATAAAACTAGCAACTATCAATGCTCCGAGTGCAGTAAGTGAAGAGAGAGAGGATATGCGTATAAATTTTGCACCAAGCGCCCAGACAACAAGAGCTATGATGGTCTCGTACGGAAGCATAAATATCATGACTCCCATGCCCGTAGCAACCCCTTTTCCACCCTCAAAACCAAGATATGGAGAGAAGCAGTGACCCATAACTGCCAAAACAGCTATGCCCCAGAGTGTAGCTTCACTGACCCCTGCAAAGTAGGCAACAAGAAGTACTAAAACACCTTTTATAGCATCGAGTGCTAGCGTTGCGGCTCCAAGTTTCTTTGCTAAAGCAGGATTGCTCTCTTTTACGACTCGCAAAACGTTTGTAGCACCGATACTGCCCGAACCACTTGTTTTTACATCTACGCCTGCAAATTTCTTCGCCAAAAGCAGACCAAAAGGGATGCCGCCTATAAGATAAGCAGCTATAAAAAATTGAGCGTTTGTGTTAAATAAAAAATCCATTGGAAACCTTGTAAAAATTTACACCATTTTACTTTATCTATGATTACAAGCATATAAATTTATAT
>NZ_JACUTS010000054.1 GCF_014859695.1 Sulfurimonas sp.
CAAATTACTAGTCAATTAAGATCTAGTAAGTTGATAAATTTATTATACGAGGAGATTATATGGATAAGAATATTCTCTTTTTTGAGATTTTCAATATTGCCAATAATACTCTGAATTTCTCTCGAAGACTCTAATTTAAAACTATTTACACCCAATACTTCATTATCTAAGCTCAAATTGTTCTCCAAAAATACTTTCTTGTATTTTACCTAAAATTTATAAAGTAGATTTTAACCGCACTTTAAATATACTCTTATGATTGATTATTTTTCATAAAGGCTATTATTGAACTCTTTTCAAAATCTACTGCTACTGCAAAACCTATATCGGCTTAAAGCTCTAGGGTTTGAGTATAGCGACTCCTTTTCTATAAACCGTGCAAGTTCAAATGAAAAACCATCGAATCTTGATGAGCTTACAAAGAATATAGCAAGTTGCCATTTGTGTGATTTGAATAAATCGAGAAGGCAGAGCATGAGCGGATACGGCAATCCAAATGCAGACGTCATGATAATCGACTATATGGTTTCGATGAGCGATGATAGCACAAACTCCTACTACAGCGGCAGAAGCGGTGAGATGCTAAAAGATATGATTGAGAATGTTTTAAAACTAAAAGTTGAAGATGTGTACTTTACTCATGCTATAAAATGCAAACCTTTAAACTCAAATATAGCCTCTAGTTCGGAGTGGGATTCATGCAAGAGTTATCTATTTGAACAAATAGAGTTTGTAAAACCAAAAGTAGTTGTTACTTTAGGTAAAGATGCTTATGCTAAAGTTACATCTGAAGAAGAAAATTTCTGGAGCGTAAGAGGACATGTTGTAGACTTTAAAGAGTACAAACTTGTTCCTATATTTCACCCCAATCATCTTCTTAGAAATCCGGATGATAAAAAAATTGCGTTTAATGATCTAAAAATTATAAAGAGTTGTCTATGAAAAAACTATATTTTATCGCCATATTTTTGCCTGCAGTGCTGTTTTCAAAAAGTTTTCTAATTTCTGACATTGCTCTTCCAAAAACTGATATTCAAAACCTAGACCCTTACCCTTGTAATGAGGAGTGTTTACAAGAGCACCTTGAAAATGGCTACATCTTCTCATTTTTAGCTCATGCCGGGGAGAGACTTGAAGATGATGTTCTAGAGGCAAGAAGACAGGAGTATCTGGCAGTTTTCAATATAAAAAAGGTCTTTACAGAGAGCAAACTTCGCATTGCCCTACTTCTGCCATACAAAAAGATTGGAAGATATGCAGCCTCAACTACAAACGCATCTTTTGCCTATCTTATGTCAAAGAACCGCCCGTTTGAGCTCAAGAGTTATAAAATAGAAGATGAGAGCTACGATGAGATCTCAAAAGCCCTCAAGAGAATTAAAAAGGATAGTTTCTCTTATGTAATAGCACCGCTGACACAAGATGGCGAAGAGATTGTCTCAAACATCAATCCTGACATAAATATATTTTTCCCAACTATCAACAAAAAAGATGCTAAAAATGAGTCAGGCTACCTCTACTACGGAGGGATAGACTACAGAGCACAAAGCGATCTGCTCTTAAATGAAGCGGTCTCTCCACTTGTCATATTTTATGATCAATCCACCATCGGAGAGCGGCTATCTGAACATCAAGAGTATGCTTTTAAAGCCAAATTTGCACAAAATAAAAAGGTAGCCTTGAGTAGCCCTTCTCAAAAACCAACCGTTATAAAATTTTCTATTCCTCAACAGACGACAAATCTAGAAAAACAGTTAAAAGAGAATGAGAAGATAAACGAAGCCTCTTTTTTCGTAAATACTCCTATCATAAAAAGCGGTATGATAATATCTCAGCTTACTCTCTATGACACAAACACTACAAATATACTCTCAACACAAACAAACTACAATCCGCTGCTTCTCTCCATGACACAGTATCAAGACAGAAAAGATATGATAATCGCCAACTCTATCACGCAAAACAAAGATGTTCTCATCGAGACAAACTCTCTTTTGGGTAACGATATTGTATACGACTGGATAAACTACACGACAACCGTCGGTATAGACTACTTTGCCCATCTTATAAGCGGCGAAAAAAGAGAGTATGATATACAGAGTGTTGATAACCAGATGATCTACCCTATAAACCTGCTTCAGCCATCATTCTCCAGGTTTATCCCTTACCAACTAACAAAAGAGAGAGCGGACTAGCTCCTCTACCTCTTTTGTGATCTTTTGAGGCTTGCCCTCAAAGTTTATATATGCCAGCGTTATGGTTAGCTCAAATATCTTCTCATTCTCTTTAAATACACTCTGCAACAGTTTGAACGAAGCCGCTCTCATCTCTATAAGTTTTGTCTCTACATGCAGCTCATCACCTAGCTTTGCGCTTCTAATATAATCAGCCTCAACTCTTCTGGCAACAAAATGACCATTTTGCAAAACCGGAGTCAGACCTTTAGAGAAAAAAGCCTCACTTCTTGCGCGTTCGCAAAAATTGAGGTAGTTTGAGTGATAAACAACTCCGCCTGTATCGGTATCTTCGTAATAAACTCTTATTTGCATCTTCTAACCACCTTTTTACCGCTATCTAACATGTTAAATTATACACTGCTTTGACTTTTAGCGATATAATATGAAAAAATAGTTTTAGCTTATACCTAAGTTAATAAATGCTTAATATTTTGAATAGTATACTAAGTAAAGTAAAAACAAAGGATTTCAAATGAAGCAGTCTATATTATTATCGGTGGTTTTGATACCTATACTTGCAAGCGCAATGTCTCTTAGCGAGGCAGTGCAAAAGGCGGTTGAGACGCATCCTCAAATAGAGATGAAAAAAGAGGATAGAAATGTTCAAAAAGAGTTACTGAGTAGAGCAAGAGCCGGTTATTTACCGTCTTTAGACTTGTCATATTCAGTCGGTCCAGAATTTACAAAAACTGTAGCAAACGAAGGTGTGAGAGAAACATTAGTAAGACAAAATGCCTCTGCAACACTCGTTCAGAATGTTTTCTCAGGCTTAGATACAAAGTACGCGGTTGAGCAGCAAAAAGCGCTTATATTATCGGCAAACGACACTGTAAAAGAGAGTGCAAATGATATGGCGCTAGCAACTGCTACGTACTATATTGAGCTACTTAGAACTCATGAACTACTCCAGATTGCTAAAGAGAATGTAGCGGTTCATGAAAAGTACCTTTCACAGATAGATGAGAAGGTAAAAGCCGGAGTTGGGCGCAGTTCTGACTACAAACAGACACTTGCTCGTTATGAAAATGCTCTAAGTATCCAATACTTAGCGGAACAAAATTATGATAATGCCGTCTCTAGCTTTGAGCGTATTTTACCCGGAGATATAAGTGTAGCGGATTTGGAAAAACCCACTATTGGAGATATCCCTGCTAATGATATAGACTCTTTGGTTGAGATTGCTATGCAGAACAACCCTACGATTAAAGTATCAAATGCGGATATCGAAGTTGCGGCGGCGGCACTACAACGCTCAAATGCACCCTATTATCCAAAAGCGGATATTAAACTCGAAGCTTATTGGGACAAACATGTGCATGGAGTGGCATTTGAATCTGAAGCTGGAACTCCTAGCACTTTTGAAGAGAACTCTGGCTACAACGCTCTTCTTGTGTTAAACTACAATATCTTTAACGGTTTGGCAGACAAAGCAAACAAGCAGGCAAATCAACACAGATTGCTTAACAAAAACAGCACACTCGCAGATGCAAGACGCTATATAAAAGCATATACAGAGATTGCATGGCAGACGTTTGAGTCGACAAAACAGCAGCTGGTTCATCTCGATAACACTATAAAATCAAGCGGCGAAACTGTCTCCGACTATGAAAAAGAGCATGAACTTGGAAGAAGAAGCATCATCGACCTTTTAAACATAGAGTTAGAGCATAACAGTGCAAAAAACCGCAAAACTACGGCTGAGTATGATAGGCTGATCTCTTACTATCAAATCTTATCTTACACCGGCAAAATTTTAGAAGAGATGAATATTACAGTTGAGTAGTATTATAGAAAATCCTCTACTGGAGAGCTTGGTAATTTTTACCAAGCTCTACAATCGTCCATACAGCGCTGATGCACTTATTGCTGACTTGCCAATCCCACCGGGAAGAACGACGCCTAGACTTTTTTCACTTGATGCAAAAGGATCAAAATCCGCATTTCATCGTGCGGCTCAGCGTGCCGGATTTAGCTCTAAATTAGTAGACTACTCATTTAAAGATATATCCCCTCTGCTACTGCCAGTAATCCTAGTCTTAAAAGGTGACGAATATGGCGAGAGAGCCTGCATCTTAACGGAAATTAGTCCTGATAGAAAATATGCAAAAATAATTTTACCAGAAGCAGGAGAGGGTGAGAACTGGGTTGAGAGTGAGTTTTTAGAAGCGGAATATATAAACTTTGCATTTCTTCTTAAACATAACCACCAATACAAAGATGCACACAATCGTCTCTTAAAGCATGATAGTCATCACTGGTTTTGGGGAACAATGAGCTACTTTTCTGGAATATACGCAGATGTAATAGTAGCTTCTTTTCTTATAAATCTTTTTGTTATGGCAACTCCAATTTTTACTCTAAACGTATATGACAGAGTCGTGCCAAACAATGCAATAGACACGCTTTGGGTATTTGCAACGGGTATAATTGTTATCTATATCTTTGACATAATTCTAAAGTTCCTTCGCTCCTACTTTCTTGAAAATGCAGCAAAAAAAAGCGATGTTATCATGTCTTCGATAATTTACGAGCATGTACTAAATCTAAAAATTGCATCAAAGCCACGCTCGGTAGGTTCGTTTGCAAGCAACCTAAAGGATTTTGACTCCATAAGGGGCTTTTTTACGGCATCTTCTATTGCTACTATAATAGATCTGCCTTTTACAATTATATTTCTCTTTATCATCTATATTATAGGCGGTTGGATGATCGCTATTCCGATAGTAAGTGCCCTTATCATTATGATATATAGCATATTCGTAGAAAAACCCATGAGAAGAAGCGTGCAAAGCACTTATGAAGCTTCTGCACACAAAAACTCAGTACTTATAGAGTCACTTACAGCACTAGAGACTATAAAGGCACTTGGAATAAGCGGACAGTATCAGTGGAAATGGGAAGAAGCTACAGGCGATGTTGCACAAAAGGGACTCAAATCAAAAATACTCTCAAACTCTATCTCGACATTTGTAAACTTTGTAGTTCAGCTAAACACTATTGCGCTTATTATAGGCGGTGTTTATGCCATAGGAAATAATGCTCTGACTATGGGAGGGCTTATCGCAGTTGTAATGCTTGGTTCAAGAATGCTCGCTCCTTTGGGTCAAGTCGCAGCACTTATTGCCAATTTTCAGCAGACTAAGACTGCTTATGACGTCATCAACTCTATAATGAAGCTCTCTGTTGAGCGCGAAGAGTCAAAAAACTTTGTACAGCGCCCATTCTTTAAAGGAAAGGTAGAGTTTAAAAATGTAAGTTTTGTCTATCCTGATACAGAGAACAAAGTTCTTGATGATGTAAGTTTTGTAATCAATCCGGGAGAATCAGTAGGTATTATAGGCACTAACGGTTCAGGAAAAACGACAATAGAGAAGCTTATACTAGGGCTTTATGAACCAACGGAAGGCTCCATACTAATGGACGGTATAGATATAAAACAGATAGACCCTGCTGATTTGAGACGCAATATATCTTATGTTCCCCAAGAGGTCATTTTGTTTCAAGGAACGCTAAAAGAGAATATTGTTCTGCGCTCTCCTGGTGCAAGCGATGAGGAAATTTTAGAAGTTGCCAAACTAAGCGGTGTGAGCTACTTTGCAGACTCTCATCCAATGGGCTATGATATGCATATAGGAGAGAGGGGGGACGGTCTCTCAGGCGGACAAAAACAATCCATCTCGATAGCACGTGCTTTTATACATTCCGCTCCAATTATACTTCTTGACGAACCTACAAACTCGATGGACAGTACGCACGAAAACCACTTCATAAGAGCTATGAACAGCTACCAAAATAATCATACGATGATACTAATCTCTCATAAAAATATACTCCTTTCATTAACTAAAAGATTGATTCTATTGGATAGAGGCAAGATTATTTTAGACGGTTCGCATGATGATGTTATAAGACGATTAAGATCCCCTCAAAAGAGTAGCCAATGAGCCTAGAAGATAAGTTTGTAGAATACTCTTACAAAAAGAAGGATATTAAAAACCTTCGCATAAAAGATGAGAAGGACTTGGAGTATATGAACTCTGTAAGTGCGGCTCTGCTTATGAATCACTCTGGCGGCACCAAATTTATGCTCTGGATAAGTGCTTTTGCAATTGCTTGGCTGATTTTTTGGGCATACAATGCAGATATAGATGCCCTAACCCGCGGTCAAGGCAAAATAATCCCCTCTTCTCAGGTTCAAGTCATACAAAATCTGGAGGGTGGTATTGTAAGCGAAATACTCGTTGAAGTCGGAGAAGAGGTAAAAAAAGGCAATATTCTCATTAAAATCGACGATACGAGTTTTGTAAGTAGCTTTATAGAGAGTCAGTTGCGCTACAATGAACTTCAGGCGAAGAGTGTTCGCCTTTTGGCTGAATCTACCGTAAAACCATTTATTGCAAGCGACTTAACAAGAAAAAACTCTCCAGAACTTATAAAACATGAAGAGTCTCTTTATAAAAGCAATAAAGAGCAGCTTGAAAACAGTATTAATATCTATCAGCGCCGCCTTGAGCAAAAAAAAGATGAACTAAAAGAGGCTGAGGCAAAATTACAAAACCTGACAATAAATTATAAACTTATTACCAGAGAATTAGAACTTAATAAGCCGCTTGTAGATAAAGGAATAGTCTCTGAGGTCGAGTATCTAAAACTTCAAAGAGAAGCCAGCACCATTGAGGGGCAGATGAAATCGACAAAACTCTCTATTCCTCGTCTTGCCTCCATAATTGAGGAGCAAAGAAACAACATTAGAGAAGTTGAGCTAAAATTTAAAAATGCAGCAAAAGAGAAATATAATGAAGTAAGAGCCGAAATGTCAAGAATTGAGCAGGCAAATATTGCCAGAGAAGACAAGGTAAAACGTACATTTGTGCGCTCTCCCGTTGATGGAACTATAAAACAGCTTCTAGTAAATACTGTCGGGGGTGTTGTAAGACCCGGGATGGATATTATTGAAGTAGTACCTACTCAGGACAACCTGGTTGTCGAAGCAAAAATAAGACCTGCGGATATCGCCTTTTTATTCCCGGGGCAACGTGCTATTGTGAAGTTCTCTGCATATGACTTTGCAATATATGGCTCGCTGAAAGGCACTCTAACTCACATAAGTGCAGATACTATTTATGATGAAGCAAGTAGACAAAACTACTATCTTGTGAGAATAAAAACAGATAAAAACTACTTGGGAAATGAGGATAAAAAACTAAATATTATAGTCGGGATGACGGCAGATGTAGACATAATAACTGGCAAAAAAACAGTACTGGACTATATTCTAAAACCAATCCTAAGAGCACGAGATAATGTGCTGAGTGAAAGATGACTATGAAAAAGGTAATTATATTTACAAATATGTCATCAATTAAAAGGCATTGGCAGAGCGCTTTAAACAACTCCTACGAGACCGTGTCAATAGAAGATTTTGATGAACTACTTAAATATCTTGCAAAATATGGCGATAGAATATCAGTAATGATTGATGAGATGAGTATTCAAAATATCGAATATGCACTCAAAAAACTAAAAGAGCACCCAAATGCGGTTACTTTGCTTTTTAACTCAGTTCCTGAAGTGTATCACGCATCAACTCTCCTTGGAAGCGGTATTAAAGGATATGAAAACTCCTACATAAATAAAGAAAACCTGCTAAATATGCTCTCAAGCGTCGAATATGGAAATAACTGGCTTTTTGCAGATCTTACATACTTTATAATCAACAAATATATGCAAAATAAAAGGAAAGATGAGCCTGAATTTATCTCACTGCTAACCGAAAAGGAGAAGGATATCGCACTAATGATTGCCGAGGGGTTAAACAACAAAGAGATAGCGCAAAGAGAGAAGATTGCACTCTCAACCGTAAAAGGTCACATCCACCATATCTTTGAAAAGGCGAACGTGACCGATAGAATCTCTTTAGCACTAAAGTTTAAGTAATAAAATCAGACACTATCAATAGGTATATCAACATCGATAAGAAGTTGCACACTCGGGTCATCTACGTGTGTGTATGTAATATAGTCTGTCTCTGTAACACTAGGAGAGGTGTCAATAACCCATCCGTTATCTACCAAATTAACAATCCCATCACCGCTGTCTCCAGTAATTTTAAGCACATTGTCGCCGTCCGTTATATCAATGACGTCTGCCAATGTAATATTTGACAATGTATAATCACCGCTAGAGAGATTGATTTCATCTACAGAGTCAGGAGCATCGCCTTCAAAATCATTATTTTGATCTAATAAAGCCTCCATATCTATGTTGCCGCCAGGTAAACTGTCAAAAGTAAGAACCTGCTGACCATCAGGACCCATTATCTCAAAATCATCTATACTCCAAGCTTCTGTACCCTTTCCATGATCTACAGTATTTTCAGATTGAAACTCAACCCTAATAAGCCCATTTTCAGGAACTGTAACGTCAAAATCATAGTCAAAGTATCCTACACCCTCACTATCAGGAGAAAATGACTGAGTTTTTATCACGTTATCTTCACTGTCATAAACTCTTGTTACAAAAGTGTCATCGCCCTCCCAATCATTTACGCCAAGCGTAAACGAAATATTTATCTCTTTGTCTGCATGATCACTCAGATCAAAATCCTGTGATCTTGTATCGCTGTCTTGACTAAACCAACCCAGTTCATTTGGCGGAATCGTACTGTTGTCCACACCTATGGCGCTCTCGTTGCCTGAGCCAGTCCAGCCTTCATTATTATTGCCTGGAGGAGAGTCAAACGTATGAAACACCAAACTTTCACCAGGAGTCGTCGTTACATTTCCATTAATATTGTTAATGAAAACACTCAGTTCCTGAGTTGTATGGTTTCCTAACGAATCTGTTGCGGTTACGAGTACAATATACTCATTGTCTCCGCCAACATCTTTTGGATTTTCATAATCAGGAGCCTCTTTAAAGCTTATAAGACCGCTCACTGGGTCAATAATGAACAGCTCACTATCCTCTCCCGAGATGCTGTAGCTGACACCATTCTCACTGCTAGCCGTTACCTGCGTTACAGGAGCTGTATCTGTTTCATTAAAAAGTGCTGTATTTGAAGATGTAAACACAGGATGAGTGACATCAGGTGGAATCACATCGGGTGGAGTGATATCGGGTGGAATGACATCCAGTTGACCAATGTCATAAACAACATCTTCTGTACCAAACTCTGTCACGCCAAATCCAAGTGCGCTATTTGGTCCTCTGTTAAAGCCAAGAACGCTGGAGTCTGCTACGATATCCGTCTCTGTAAATGCCGTGCTTCCCTCTGCCCCCTCTTCACCTGCTGCAGTTTCTAAATCTTCTGCTACTCCTGTTTCAACTTCTGACTCAGCCATGCTGCTCAGGGCATCTCTTCCATGAAAAGCAGTTCCGTCTGCTAAAATTCTAAATTCGCCATCGTATGCCGACGCCTCAGGAAGTGCTAAAAACTTAATCTGAAACAGAGCGCTCGAATCGTTACTCACAACCTGCTCATTCTCAAACATCAAACCGCCGTACACTGGCTCACGAACAACACCGTCAGCACCCACAATCTTCACGTTACCTTGCGTTACCTGTATCTGTCCTACAACTTTTCCAGTAGCCATTTTACACCTCCAAATTTAATTATGTATAGATTCTAGCACAGAGATTTTTTTAAGTAAATAGTACTTTGGTATCAATAAGAAAATTTTTGTTAATTGGGAAAAAAAGAGTTTACCCGCAGCCATCAAGGTTGCGAGTAAACAGCTAATAAGCTATACAATATCGATTGGTATAAGAACATCAACCATCAGTGTCGTAACATCTCCTGTATCAGCATCTGTATAACTATAAACATTATACCCGCCATCCACAACAGAAGTATCAAATGAATCTTCGTCAATACTAACCCTAGTATCACTAGTAGGAGTACTATCAGACTCAATTATTAATGTATTATTACCATCTACAGTTGTTGTCATTGAAATCACATCATTCGGATTAATACCACCGACTACTTTTGCATTATCAAGCAACTCTATAACTTCAATATTTGAAATCGCGGCTATAGTAGCTACATTAGATAAGTCTAAAGTATCTGCAACAATCAGTGTATCTACTCCAGTTCCGCCGTCTATAACTGTATCTAAAGCATCGTATACAATAGTGTCATTACCTGCACCGCCGTATAGAGCATCCGCTCCGGCACCACCATCGATGTAGTCATCACCATCTTCACCAGCTATTGTATCATCACCAGCTCCGCCATGGAGAGCATCTGCTCCATCACCTCCGAAAATAACATCATCGCCTCCTTCTCCAGAAATTTCATTATCTTCAGCAGTTCCAGCGATTATATCATCGCCACTGCTCGCAGCAAGTGCAAAACCATCCCCACTCTCCCAAGAAGTTGCACTGCCAGTAATAGTATCAATTAAATTTCCTAGCTCAGTCAACTCTGTCGGGGTAAGTTCTTCAGTAAAATCAAATATCAATTCTACACCACCATTATCTGCAGGAATAGAGTAATAATTATACAGACCATCCGCACTCAAAATAGCAATAGGAGCAAAACCATCTACCACTAATACACCATCTACTGAAGAAGGAACTTTAAGTATAAGATTGCTTAAAATTTCACTCTCATCTGTCAGAAATGCATTTGCATCAATACTGTATGTCACCAAATAAGGTGAAACAAGCACTACATTTTCCACCTTAAATTGATCATTTGTAGCCGTATTGCTTACACGAACTTCATTAAAATAAATATCAGATGTAAAAGTAAGAGGTATACCTTTTGATCCACTAGGATTTGTAGTAAGATAATCATTTAAAGAATAAGTTTCTATTACTACACCATCTCTTAACAATTCAACGGTTCCAGTATCATTCCCTGGTCTTCCATCAAAACTTTTAATGGTCATAGAAACACTTCTTGCATATCCATCAAATTCTAAAATACCAGTACTATTACCAGAATTAATAATCGGGGTATAATTTGTAAAAGTTTCGTCTTCATAATCTTGCACAATTTCAGGAGTCAAATCTGCTGTAACTATTACCAGTGGTGCATCTGCTACGAGAATTACTGATGGGTCAACATCTGCAGGGGTGCCATCAACTGTTCCATCGTTTGGAGTAAGTGTAAATGCTGGTAAATCTGTTCCTGCATTTACTAAGCCAAGTCCTGCTTGAGTTAAGAGAACTTTACCTGCATCATCGCCTGTTCCAAGTGCATAGTTGATTGTATCGCTTAGAATTACGCTTACCGTATCTCCATCTTCGTCGTCCGTCGTATAAGTTGCAACTACTGAGCCTACTTCATTTGCAGGGTCATCTTCAGTGAAGTCGTTTGTTGAAGTAACTGTAATTGTGGGTGCATCGTTTAC
>NZ_JACUTS010000055.1 GCF_014859695.1 Sulfurimonas sp.
ATTGACAAAAGTTAACTTCTATGTTAACATATTGCTATGAAAGAAATTATCTTTTACAAGCTCAAATCAGGCAAAAGCCCGATTGAAGAGTTTTTAGACACTCTTTCTACAAAAGAAGCTCAAAAAGTTGTTTGGGTTTTACAGTTGATAGAAGAAGCGGACACGGTATCTACTAAATTCTATAAATACCTGAGTAGTTCGGGCGGTATTGTTGAAGTAAGAGTTCAACATGGAACAAACCACATAAGATTGCTAGGTTTTGAACTTAACGGAACTTTCGTTGTGCTCACAAACGCTTTTAGAAAAAAGGACCAAAAAGTTCCAAAACATGAGATAGTCTTAGCACAAAAGAGAAAAAAGGAGTATTTAAACAATGAGTGACTTAAAAAAATACATTGATAAAAGAAAAAAAGATGATGTTGCTTTTGCAAAAGATTTTGAGTCTGGATATGAAGAGTTTAAGATAGGTGAGATGCTAAAGCAAGCGAGAGTTGAGGTCGGGCTTACGCAAGAGGAGATAGCGCATAGGCTGCATACAAAGAAGTCTGCCATATCAAGAATAGAAAATCATGCACAGGACATTAAACTCTCGACTCTGCAGAACTTTGCGCACATTCTTGGCAAAGAGCTGAAAGTGGAACTTATATAACCCACTATTTGAAAGTAATGAAGATCAAATAAAATGAAAAACATAAACCTAAAAGTAGCAGATATAACACAAGAAGATGTATGCGCGGTGGTCAATGCGGCGAACAGTTCACTTCTTGGCGGTGGCGGAGTAGATGGTGCAATTCAGCGCGTGGGCGGAGAGCAGATACTTAGCGAGTGCAAAGAGCTGAGAGCCTCTCTGTATCCTGATGGATTGCCTACAGGAGAAGCCGTTGCGACAACTGCGGGAGAGATGAGAGCAAAATATGTAATCCATACTGTCGGTCCAGTTTATTCATCTTGTAAAAACCGTTGCAAAGAGCTTCTGGCGAACTGCTATATAAACTCACTAAAAACAGCTTCTGAACTAAAGTGCCACAGCATCTCGTTTCCTGCCATCTCTACGGGCATTTACGGTTATCCAAAAGATGAAGCTGCCAAGATTGCTTACAATGCGGTTAAGTATTTTTTAGATTCAGATGACACCATAGAGGTAAACTTTGTATTTTCTTCACAAGAAAGTTATAATATCTTTGTAGATGCTATAAAAGAGCTGAAAACTTGACAATAAAGGAAATCGGCACGATGGATGGAAAAATAGTGGTAACGTATAAAATACTATGCGATAATGATTTCGATCAAAAGATTTCACTTAAGGAACTGCTTAACAACGAAAAAGTAGCAAAAGCTATAAAATCAGAGTTTGCCAAGGGGCATCGCAATATTACGCTTAAATCCAAAGAAGAGGCAGCGCTCAGCATTGAAACTCTTAAAGAACTCCATACTGTCGAAGTCTCTAAAGACGACTTTGCAGATCTTTTGAGTTTGGCAGAAGATGATGCAAACAGCAAAAAACTTTTAAAAAAAGAGTGCTCCCGCGTAGAACTGGTTGATATTGAAACACACCTTTAAAGACCCAATGACCCCATGAAATTCATAGCTGACTGCCACCTAGGGAAAATCGCGAAGTATCTGCGGATATTTGGGTTTGACACACTTTACTTTCAGAGTATAGATGATGACGATATCATCGAGATCGCACAAAAAGAGGAGAGAGTTCTTCTTACTAGCGATAAGGTACTCTATGAGAGGATGAGGCATCATAATGCTTTGTATCTCGCACATGCAGGATTTGAGGAGCACTTAAGAGAGATATTTTACCACTACAAGCTTTTTGACAAGGTCAAGCCCCTGAGCATATGCATCAAATGTAACGGCGAACTTGAAGAGATTGATAAACTAGAGATTATAGATGAGCTTAAGGCAAAGACCAAAAAATATTTTGACACCTTTGCTAGATGCAAAGAGTGCGGCAGAGTCTACTGGCATGGCGACCACTACAAAAATATGCTCAAGTTTGTGGACGAATTCATCGCCAAATACAAGAAAGAGACGGAGTTTTAAAGCTATTACATTATTTCATGTTTTTAAACATACGTAAAATAGAAAACTATCAACCCCTCATACATCGCCTATTTCAGGGATAAAACCGATAATTCAAGTCGTAAAAAAATAGTAAATACAAAAGAAATAAGCTCCAGCTATATACATTTACTTTTTATTCAGTTATAATTCTGTCAATAAAAGATGATTCGAGTTGCATCTTTAGTCTGCTTTACATTGATGACCTAGTTAACAGTATAATCCGCTACTAAAAGAAAAGCTTCATATTAGATTTTAGACCACTTCAGCAATGAGGTGTATTCAAACACAAAGGTATTACAATGGCAGCATTAGTAAACGGTACGGTTAAATGGTTCAATGGTGAAAAAGGTTTCGGATTTATAGAGCAAGAAGATGGCGGTAAAGATGTATTCGTACACTTTCGTCAAATCAACAGCACTGGCTATGGTCGTGTTTCTCTAGACGAAGGTCAAAAGGTAACTTTTGAAATCGGTCAAGGCGAAAAAGGTCCACAAGCAGAAAACGTTACAGGTCTGTAATCTTTCTTTGAGCGGATTTATCCGCTCATAATTCATTCTAATTCCCCCACAACATCTCTATTTATCCAACTTTTCAAAACAATTTAAAGTCATTATAACTATATAATTTTCTTGCCGCAAATTCTAAAAAAAATAATACAATTCCACTCCAATATTATCACTTAAAACAAGAGGTCAACCGTGTACAAAATGATTAAAGCACCCCCGACAAAAGAGCAGATAGCAAACTTTAATATGAAAGTAGCTGAGGAAGATGACTATGTCGATTATGTAGTTGATTTAGAAACCCTAGGCGAAGAGGCAAAAAGAGAGCTTTGCTCTTTGTATAACATGAATGTTGAAGAGTTAAATCAAAAAGAGAAACTGCAACTTAGCGTCTCTTCTTCAGTATAACTATTCTCAATAGCCACCTTGACATTTTGATAATATCGTCACTATAATAGTACAGACCAATCAAAGGATATGTCATGTGTAAAGATGCAATCGTATTTCGCAATAGACCCGAAGGTGTGACTCTTGAAGCCGGAGTTACATATATGATCTGTACATGTGGAAGAAGCAAAGACGGTGTTTTTTGCGACGGAAACCACAAAGCAACAGAGTGTCTTCCCAAAGAAGTTAGCGTTGAGAAGACGAAGCAGTACCACATCTGCATGTGCAAAACAAGCGGCAATTTTCCTTTTTGTGACGGAACTCACAGCATTTACAGCGATAGTGAGGCTGGCAAAGCCGTCAAGATTTAAACAGGAGCAGCCTTTTGGCTACTCCTCTATAATATCAATGTAGTAATAATCTCTTTTTCATATAAACTATCATCTAGTAAATTTTTATGCTCGATTTGTATCAGCACTCCCTATTAAGATTTTTCGTGTAAAATATAAAATAAATAAAACAAGGAAGTTGCAAGTGAATATAATTAATATTTCCAAACAAAAGATATTTGACAACAAAAACCAACTCTTTGCTTATGAGCTAGTATTTAAAGACAGCTCCTTGGAACCTAGTGGCTTCTCTACAAAAATCAGAGAGACGGCGCAGCTTATTATCAGCTCTATAACTAGCAATGAACTTGACAAACTTCTAGGCTCTAAGGTCTTGGCTTTTGTAAACGTAGATGAGGAGTCTCTTCAAAAAGGGGTCTTGGATGTTTTAGACAAGGATAGATTTGTCCTTAATATTTTAGAAGATATTGATTTGAACGAAAAAATAATCGCAAAAATCATTCAGTACAAAAAACGAGGCTTCAAACTTTCGCTTGAACACTTTGACTCAAGTGCGGAGATGATAAAAAAATTCAACAGGCTTTTTAACTACATAGATATTATTAAGATGGACGTAGTGCTCTCTTTACATGAAAACCTTGAGAAGGTTATGGATAAGTTTAAAGGTAGCAGAATCAAACTTTTGGCACAAAATATAGAGACAAAAGAGGATTATCAAAAGTACTCAAAGATGGGGTTTGACTACTATCAGGGATACTATCTTGACAAGCCGGAAGTTATAGAGATTATTGGCTCAAAAGAGCCTGCGCAGTTTATAATATTGCAGCTTATTAAAATCATAAAAGACAACAACAGCACAGAGCAGCTTGAGTTTTTCATAAAAAAGCAACCTGATTTATCATACAAACTTGTACAGTTTTTTAACAACTCAAAAAAGTTCAATGTCAAAATAGAATCTTTAATGCAGGTAATTACTCTTATGGGAAGAGATAAACTGCTAAGATGGCTGCTTCTGTATCTATACTCGGAAGTCTCAAAAAATCCGGCATCCAAGACTATTCTGGCACTTGCTATAAAAAGAGCCGAAAAAATGGAAGCGGAAGCAGACCGCGTCAACAAAGACAAAGCCTATCTTGCCGGAATGTTCTCTCTGCTAAGCTCCATTTTTGAGACCGACATCAAAGAACTTATGAACCATATTCAGATGGATAAAGATATTACATCACTGGTTCTTGAGAAGAAAGGAATCTTCGCCCCTAGTCTTATAAAAGCTGAAAAGGAGGAGAAGGAGTATTTGCGCCAGATTATGCTTGAAAACTTCGATAAACTCCACACTACAGACCTTATTTACACCCTGGAGTACAGTGGAGTAGATATAGACAGAAGTAAGCTCTAACCAGCGCTTTTATGTTAAAATGGCGCCACTAATACTTATGAGGTAAACAATGTTCGTCCCATCAAATTTGCTAAAAGATAAAAAAATACTCTTAGGAGTTACAGGCTCCATTGCGGCTTACAAATCACTTGAGCTTGTGAGACTTCTTACCAAAGCTGGTGCAGAGGTTAAAGTCGTTATGAGCGAAGCGGCTAAAAAGTTTGTGGCTCCTCTTAGTTTTGAAGCTCTTGCCTCAAACCAAGTCCTAGATGATACTAATGAATCATGGGCGAACTCTCACAACCATATAAAAGCAGGCGAATGGGCGGACCTTTTTGTTATCGCTCCGGCAACGGCAAATACTATAGCAAAACTTGCAAATGCAATAGCCGACAATATGCTCTTGCAGTGCGCCCTAGCCTACTCGCATCTAAAAGTGATAGCACCCTCTGCAAACACAAATATGATAAACAACCCCATCACAAAGGGGAATCTCAAGATGCTGGCAATTGCCAACTATGAGATAATTGAGACGCAGACAAAAGAGCTTGCATGCAAAAGCGTGGGTGACGGTGCAATGGCCGAGCCGATGGAGATTTTTTGGCACTGCGCAAAGGCTCTTCTCAAAGAGGAGTTTTGGATTGACAGACGCGTTATAGTAACTGGAGGCGCAACTCTTGAGAAGATAGATGAAGTTCGCTATCTCTCAAACTTCTCAAGCGGAAAGATGGCTTCATCCCTTGCAACTGCACTTTACTGCCGAGGTGCAGACGTAAATCTTATAGCTACAAAACTTGATAAAGATCTGCCGCTGGAGCTCTACACTATCGAGGTAGAAAGTTCTGCAGAGATGTTGGAATATCTCACAGACTCCGTGCGCATAGCAAAAAAAGGGAAGCTCTCAAAAGCAACACTTATGAGGGAGGAGCAGATTCATCTTATCCAAAAAAAGCCCTACCTCTTTATGGCGGCGGCCGTGAGTGACTATGTTGCCGAGTATCCACAAGAAGGGAAGCTCAAAAAAGAGTCTCTCGGAGACGAGTGGGAGCTAAAACTCAAGAAGAATATTGATATTTTAAGCTCTATTGATAAAGACGGCATAACAACGGTAGGCTTCAAGGCTGAAATGGACGAGCAGCGCGCCATCGCAAACGCTCTAAAAATGATAGACTCCAAGGGAGTAGATGCAGTTTGCCTCAACATCCTAAAAGACTCCTCAAGTTTTGGAACCGATACTAATGAGATAGAGTTTATACTTGCTAACAAAAAAGAGTCGATCCCCAAGTCGGATAAACTGAGCGTATCGTTTCAAATTTTAGAGCACGCAAAAAAGATATGAATAAAGCAAGACATATAGCCATAATCATGGATGGCAACGGCAGATGGGCGGAGCTCAGAGAACAAAAAAGAGTTAAAGGGCATGAAGCCGGTGCAAAAGTGGTTAGAGCGATTACGGAGTTTTGTGCCAAAGATGAAGATATAGAGAGGTTGACACTCTATGCCTTTTCTACGGAAAACTGGAAAAGACCTCGTCTTGAAGTAGAGTTTTTGATGAAGCTTTTGCAAAAATATCTAGAGAGCGAGCTTGAAAACTATCTTCAAAACAATATTAGATTTGAGCCAATCGGAGATATAAGAGCATTTTCAAAATCTCTTCAAAAGACAATTAAAAATGTACAGGGCAAAACCGCGCACTGTGACGGTTTAGTTCAATCTTTAGCGCTCAATTACGGTGCTCATGACGAGATTTTAAGAGCACTAAACAGGATTAAAAATTCACAAGAAGAGATTACTGAAGCGATGCTCTCAAATGCGCTTGATTGTAAACACAACGTTGATTTTATTATCCGCACTGGCGGAGACCACAGACTATCTAATTTTCTGCTTTGGCAGGCGGCTTATGCGGAACTTTTTTTTACCGATACCCTCTGGCCGGATTTCACGGTAGATGAGCTTGAGAGAATCATAAAAGATTTTACAAAGATAGAGAGAAGATTTGGGGGAGTGAAATAGTGGAACTTTCAATCGCTTTTATACTGGGCGTACTGCTTGGTTCGTTTTTAAACGTTGTAATACTTAGAATCCCTCAGGATGAGAGTGTGGTCAAAGGTTTTTCACACTGCCCTACTTGTAGAAATACTCTCAAACCATGGCATAACATACCTCTTTTTTCATGGATATTTTTAAGAGGCAAATGCGCATATTGCGGTTCAAAAATATCACTGCAGTACCCACTTATAGAACTGCTCTCAGGCATGGTATTTTTAACTTTGGCTATGAAGTTCGGGCTTAGTTTTCCTGCTCTGCTCATCGGGTTTAGTTTTTTAACCCTTTTAGCGCTCTCAATGATAGATTTTAAGTACAAAATGATTCCAGACTCTTTAAATCTATTGGCTTTAATATTTGCAATATTTGGTGCTTGGAACATTAGCGGCATTGCACTAAATTTCCAAAACGCCCTGCTCTTTGCGGGTGGATTTACCCTGCTTAGATTTGCTCTCTCTTACCTTTTGACATCATCTGCTCATAGAGAGGCAAAAAAAACTCTAACATCGTGGAGCAAAAACTATCACACCTACCCTTTTATAGAGGCTATGGGAGAAGGCGATATTATGGTTGCAGCTACCATGGGAGCACTTCTTGGAGTGAAATTAACCCTGGTGGCTATTTTTCTCTCAGCACTATTAGCGCTTCCCGTTATGCTCTTTACATTAAAGATGTCAAAAGAGGAGCAGAGGGTTCCTTTTGTTCCGTTCTTAGCCATGGCAACATTTATAGTCCATATGTTTGATGCTCCGATTTTAAGATATATAGAGGTTACTTACTAATGAAAATATTGCAAAACTACATAAAACAGTCTCTCTCAATTCTATTTTTATCCATATTTCTACCTCTTTTCTCAATTGCATCGGTAGTATTTTTAATCAAGATGGCTACCTACACGGCGGTAATCCAGCTCTCTTTGTTTGAGATGAGTAAGCTTTTTTTCTTTATGCTGCCAGAACTTCTCTTCTATACCCTGCCAATCTCTTTTTTCATAGCAGCAACACTTGCTCTTTTTAAACTCTCAAACGACAATGAGATAGTCGTGCTCTTCGCGCTTGGAATCCGCCCAAAAGTGATCTTAAAAACACTCTTTTTGCCGGCTCTGTTTCTGTCAATAATTATGTTATTTAACTTTTTTGTTCTCTTTCCACATGCAAAAGTTCTCTCAAACAACTTTATCTCTTACAAAAAAAGCGAAGCAAAGTTCAATCTATCTGCATCGGAGTTTGGGCATAAGTTTGGAGAGTGGCTTCTCTACATCGGAAAAGATAATCAAAACGAGACCTACTCCGACGTTATTCTTTTTAATAAAAAACAGAATGAAGAGGTGCTTATAGGTGCTAAAAAAGCAGAGATTATAAACGATTCAGGCATCCTGCGCCTCAAGCTCACGGATGGAGAGGGGTATAGTTACTCAGAAGAGAAGTTTACTCAAATAGATTTTGAGACGATGTTTATAAACGATACGATGAAAACCCAACTTGATGCGTACCAAACACCCATGGAGTACTGGCTTCCAGAAAGTCCATCTATTAAAACGCAAAAAAAACTTGTGACAAATACCCTATTCTCCATATTTCCGATTTTAAGCCTCTTTCTTATTGCAAGCATAGGTATTGTCCATGTAAGGCACCAGAAGGGAAAGGTGTATCTCTTTTTATTTCTCTCCATAATTATTTATGATGCCCTTGCCGTAGCACTTCAGCTTGCACTATCACTTTACGCCCTTCCTGTGATGATTATAGGATGGCTTGCGGTTACCTATTTTATCTACAAAAAAAATATAGTATCCAAATTTTAAATGAGATGCGCTCTGGTTCTTGCCTATAACGGTAGAAATTTTTTGGGCTCACAAATGCAAAAAAGCTCAAAAAATACAATTTTAGGGCAGCTAGAACATGCTCTATCTAATTTAAATATTGAGTCAAAAATTACGGCAAGCGGAAGAACCGACAGAGGCGTTCATGCGACGGGACAGGTCTGCCACATTGACCTGCCTGCTTTTTGGAGTGATTTAGAGAAGCTTAAAAAAGCTCTCAACGAGATGCTTCCTCCCTCAATCTTAGTCAAATCAGTCAAAGCAGTTAATGATGATTTTCATGCACGCTACAGCGCTAAAAAGAGAGTATACAGATATATAATCAAAGAGTCTGGAAAAAATCCTTTTGAAGAGAGTTTTGTAACATTTTTAGGGAGCGTGGATTTTTCAAAGCTAGAGAAAAACATAAAACTTTTTCTCGGCAAGCACGACTTTAAGTACTTTATGAAAAGCGGCAGTGATGTCAAGAGCACACAAAGAGTTATTTACAAAGCTTTTGCATACAAGCATCACGGCTACATCATACTTCATTTTGAAGCAAACGGATTTTTAAGAAGCCAGATACGGCTGATGGTCGGGGCGCTTCTAGCTCTTGATGCAGATAAGATTAAAGAGCAACTTTCCTGTAAAAAAAACCATAAAATAAAACCCGCAAAAAGCAACGGTCTCTATCTGGCAAAAATTAAATATTAATAAACTTTTGCTACTATTTTGACAATTTTAAAGGATCGGGAAAAAAGATGAACTACGAAATAACAAAAGCAATCCAAGGCGAAGATGTAAAGTTCAAAAACCCTGATCCAGCTTTTTATGAAGAAGTTGGCTATGATGGGATGCAAGAACTTATGTATAAGTTTTATGACCGCATCTATGAGAGCAATATTGCACATTTTTTTCCTCAAGACCATGATGAGTTTGAAGAGGTAAAGAAAAAAAACACAAAATTTTTTATTCAGATATGCGGCGGTCCGTCAATCTATGATGAAGAGATGAAAGACAAAGACCTTGATCAATATATGATAGATATACATAAAAATTTCTCCATCTACGAAAAATCAAGAGATGAGTGGCTTGGCACGTTTAGAGAAGTATTGATGGAGCTGGATATTGATGAGAAGATTAAAGAGGACTTCTGGCAATATCTTGATAAATTTTCTAAACTAACCGTAAACAGATATCTAAAAGAGTCCGCTTACATATAGGTGTTATAATGCCTCAACCCTATTTCTTCCGTTCTCTTTTGCTTTTGCAAGTGCCTCATACCCTCTTTTCATAATCTCTTGAAGAGTGTCATCTGGCTGGGAGTCGGTTACCCCGAAACTTGCGGTGGCTTTACCAATGAAAAAGAACTTATTTCTCTCTACGAAACTTTGAAGATGCTCTGCAGCCGTAAATGCCTCATTTGCCTTTGTTTGCGGACAGATTATCAGATACTCGTTGTCACTCCATCTTCCAACCGTATCTAAATAACGTATATGGCGCATAAAAAGCTCTCCCATCTCTTTCATAACGGAGTTTCCTACTTCGTAACCGTGCGTATCGTTTATCCCCTTCATTCCATCGATGTTCGTGATTATAATGCTAAACCAGTAGTCATATCTTTTTGCTCTGTGGAGCTCGTTTGTAAGTATCTCTTCAAGCTTAGTTTTATTGTAGAGTTTTGTAATCTCGTCTTTAGTTGAAAACTTCTCACACTCTTTGTTTTTTTCGGCAAGCTCTCTCTCTTGTCTTGCAAGTTTACGTTGAAGTTTTTCGTTTAACTCTCTGAGTTCTTTTTTTGAGATATTGAGTTTACTTGCAACTTCATGCTCTTTTTGAACCTCAGATTCAAACTGTGACTCTTCATCTCTAATGCGTTCAACCATGGCAAATGAGATCATTAATATATTTAACACAATCAAAACGGCGTATACGTCATAAATAAAATCTCTATACTCAATAAAACCTAAAAGCATACCGATGAGCACCAAATTTCCGACTGATAAAAATAACCATGCAAGTAAAATATATCCGCTTCCTGAGATTTTATTTTTCATTGAAATAGCAGAAATTGATGCCAAAAATATAAAGTTTATTAGTGTAAAAACAAAAGTTGTGTAAGCGGCGATATCACTGCTGCCAACAACTCCAAATATACCAAGCAGCACCGAAAAAGCTACAAAAATCAACAGGTATTTGTCAGTTTTTGCAGATTGTTTATCAACTTTCAAAAAGTTTCTGCTAAGGAGCAGTGCCGTTAAAAAGTTAAATGCAACTATTGGGTAGTAAATATTTTCGTTAAATTTATAACTACTGTCCCATAAGAGCTGAAGATTATAGCCGTAGTATGTACCTACCAAAAAGAGTAGACCGACAAGATAGTAGAGATAGTAGAGATAGTTTTCATCTTTAAGCGTCATATAGTTTCTTAGGTTATACAAAAACAGAACCAGCACTATGCCGATTAGCGCGCCGTTTAACATGGCAATATATATAGTGCGCTCCTCCGCCTTCTGCGCGGAGTAGATTTTCGGTGCGAAAGCCATTTTGTCTACACCTTGCGCCTTGATATATAGTGCCGAACTTTGAAGTGGCTTCATCTCCAGAGGAACGAAAAAAGATCTTGCATTAATCTCTTGTGCGTTTGAGAGATTAAGCATATCAAACTCTCCATTTCCCTCTTTACTCTGTGTTCTTAAATATACTTCAGTTTTATTAAGCCATATAATCGGTATCTCCAACTTGCCAAAAAAAGTGCTATTGCTTGCATTTACAATGTTAAGTCTAAGCCATATTGCATCTTTTAGACCACTTGATACGACTGAAGTAGCAGTTGAGGGTTTAAAATTATCTCTAAATGTCTCTTGAGAAACATCTTCATAAGAGAAGTGATTTTGGTTATCTATAAATATCTCTGAAAACGGAGTGACGTCAACCTTTTGCGTCTTCTCATCTACCTTTAGCAAATCTGAAGCAGCGCTTTGGGCAAATAGTGCAAAAAATATAAAAAGAAAAGAGAGATTTTTTAAAGCTCTAAACATTAAC
>NZ_JACUTS010000056.1 GCF_014859695.1 Sulfurimonas sp.
GGATGCTTACATACAGCTACAAGTTTTAGGAGATATTATGGTTGATTATCAAAAGAGAGATAAAAATGATATTTACAATATTCCGGTATTAGGATTTTTATTTAAAAATCAGATCTTTATAAGAGCTCTGCAACTCTCTGTTTTAGCGCTCTTTGTTTATGCAATAGTGTTTGGAATCATCTATCCCTCTAAAGAGGAGAATATTTTTACGACTGCTCTTTTTTGGTCGCTCTTTTGGCCGCTCTTTATAGTTGTGACGCTCTCTACATTTGGCAGAATTTTTTGCGGTATCTGCCCGCACGGATTTATAGGAAAGTATATAACCAAATTCGGTCTTAAAAAGAAGATGCCAAAAGCTCTCGCAAACCCGTTCATAGGCATATCTCTGCTTCTAATCGGCTTTTGGGTTGTTTACTATATATATCCGGCTGCTTATAAAACTCCTTTGGCTACGGCAATCTTTTTTATAGTGCTTACACTTATTGCAGTGACATTTTTTTACGTTTACAGTGATATGAGCTACTGCAAATCAATATGTCCTATCGGCACCGTAATGCGCGGGTTTTCTAAGATATCCTTTACGAAGCTTGGAACCTACGGCGAGAGTTGCAAAAGTTGTACTACATTTGAATGTGCAGATGCCTGCACATACAATCTCAAACCTTTTACGTTTGATAAAAGAGGAGATATGACCGACTGCACCTTGTGTATGGACTGCAGCAGTGCATGTGAAGCGGTTAGTTTTAAACTTGTAAAACCCTCTCAATCGCTCTTTAAAAACTTTCAGACAAAAAAAGCGGAGGTTTGGGCATTTATACTTATAACCGCAGCTATTACCGTTACTATGTCGTTTCATCATGCACTTGGACGAGTCGCAATCGCAGATGAGTTTATCTGGTCAAAAACGGGAGTGTTCTTAGAGGAAAAAATAGGCATTATCGGGCTTGATTATGTAGGCATAAGCGCCCTCTTCCTTGCCCTGTCAATTACCATCTCGTTGGTCTACTTCGGTATGTTTATAGCTTCAAAGTTTTTAAAAGAGGGTTTTAGCAAGGTATTTTATACTCTGGGATATGCTTTTGCGCCCATATTTATCATTGGCGGTCTCTCGCACACATACGAGTTTTTCTTTCTTCATCACTACAGCGATATAGCAAACGGTTTTATACAGGGTTTTGCTATCTCAGCAGATGAAGTAAAACCTCTTGCTGCCAGACAAGACCCTTGGCTTAAAATATTTAGCGTTATGAACTATATCGCGATAATCTGGGCGTTTATAATCATAGCAAAAAGAGTAAATTTTTTTACCGCATCAAAAGCGGCTAAAACTTTAGCTTTTGTATTTGCTTCTGCCCTTATTATCTTTTACTTATGGCTCAATGTTTACAAAGTTTATGCTTTTAAAACTTACGGTGCAAAAAAGCACTCTCACTCTCATGTGGTTCAAACTCCTAAATAGCGAGGAACTAGCTCTTTTATATTTTTATATATTTTTATAAAATCGGTTGAGTAGACTCTGTTATTTGCAACGGAAGTTATAAAGTTCGTGTCTCTCTCCCATCTTGGGACGATATGCATGTGAATATGCTCAGCTATCCCTGCACCTGCCACTTCTCCCAAGTTCATCCCGATATTTACTCCATGAGCACAAAAACCCTCTTTTAAAAGCCTAACACTCTTTTGCGCCAAATCACTTATATGAAGCCAAGTCTCACCTGGGAGCTCTTCGAGTTTGTCGGTATGAAGATGAGGAATAATCATAAAATGCCCCGGGGTGTACGGGTAACGGTTCATCACTATAAAACAGTGCTCATCCCTATAAAGTACATGCAACTTCTCATCATCTTTCTCATGAGAGCTTATATGGCAAAATACGCAGCCCTCTATCTTTTTGTTTGTAACATACTCATCCCGCCATGGCGCATATAAAATATCTTTCATTTTAACCCTTTTTATAGAAATTTCTGCCTCTCTCTCGAGGCAAGCTTTAGTGCCATAGCGGCTAGCGTAGCAAAGAGGAATTCACTTCCTCTTGCGTTAAAATTAAATAACTGATGTTACGCATTAAAACGAACTCGTCCGTTTTAATGGCAGGGACTAAAGTCCCTACAACCCCCTAAAGCTACCCCTATCTCTCGGATAGGGGAGAAAAACTGACGCTCTACGCTCTTTTTTACAAAAGTGCGTAAGGTCAGTTAAATAAATGCAAACACTAAGTCTGGAAATATCATAACCAAAACTAGAGCCAAAAATTGAAGTAGTATAAAGGGGATTATCCCTCTATATATCTCCGTGGTTTTTATGCTATCGCCTGCGGCTCCTTTTAAAAAGAAGAGCGAAAGTCCAAAGGGCGGAGTCAAAAATGAGGCTTGCAGGTTTAGAGCGATAAGTATCGCAAACCAAACAGGGTCAATCCCAAAAGCGTGCATAACCGGCACTAAGATAGGAACGATGATAAAACTTATCTCTATAAAATCTATAAAAAAACCGAGTATAAATATACTAATCATCGCAACCGCTATAAAAATCCAGACATCTCCTATATCTTGAGAGAAAAATTCAAGTATAAAATCACTTCCGCCGAGTTCGTTAAAAACAAGAGAAAAAGCCGTTGCCGCAATGAGAATCATAAAAATCATGCCGCTTAGTTTCACGCTACCGAGTGTTGCGTATTTGAGCATTTCAAAGTTTAGAGAGCGATTATACGCCGAGAGCAAAATTGCGCCAATTACCCCAAATGCAGCCGATTCCGTAGGAGATGCTATACCCGCGAAGATGCTCCCCAAAACTGAGACCATCAAAAGCATAGGTGGAACTATGGCCATGATTATCTCTTTGAAGCTTACCTCTTTTACATTTTTTGCAACGGGTGCAGCGTCGGGTCTAAGGTAGGAAAATATCAGGATGTAAACAACGTAGAGTCCCACCAAAACAAGTCCAGGCAAAACCGCTCCCATAAATAGTTCGCCCACACTAACATTCATAACATCGCCCAAAATAATAAGAATAATAGAGGGCGGTATAATCTGCCCAAGTGTTCCGCTTGAAGCTATCGTTCCAGCAGCCAGACCTTTGTCATACCCTGCACGAAGCATAAGCGGAAGCGCGATAACGCTCATCATAACAACACTTGCAGATACAACTCCGGTAGAAGCCGCCAGCATCGCACCTACAAGCACCACGCTAACAGCCAAACCGCCGCGCACAGTACGAAAAGCCGAGCTCATGGCAATCAAGAGCTTCTCAGCCATAAGCGACTTCTCAAGCACCAAACCCATTGCGATAAAAAGAGGAACCGCCATCAAGGTGGTGTTTGACATAATTCCGTAGATGCGAAACGACAGAACCGAAAAGACATCAAACCCCACCTCTGGAACCAAAAAGGCAAAAGCGATAGCCACGCTTCCAAAAACAAAAGCAACGGGAATTCCTACCATTAGTAGCGCTAAAACCACTACAAACATCAACATGGATATCATAACGACCTCCATGCATCAAAGTTTGTTTTGGCATCTCTTATGGCTTGAAGAGACAAAAAAACAAACGAAATAGGCATAAGAGATTTTACCAAAAACCGATACTCCAATCCGCCCGGATTTGAAGATGCCTCATTTTGAAGATAACTCATACTCACGAAATCTATCCCTATATAGATAATAAGAAACGAAAATGGAAGTACAAAAAAGAGAGAGGATACAATGTTGATAAGCGCTTTTGTTTTTTGCGAAAATGAGGCGTAAAATATATCTACCCTCACATGCGCACCCTCTCTCAGCGTATACGCTATACCAAAGAGAATAACGATGTCAAAAAGGTGCCACTCAAGCTCTTGAAGTGCGACCGAGCCTGTTGAAAAAAGATATCTTGCAGTTGCATCATAAACAACCAACAGAACCAGCAAAGCAACGACAAAAGCCGTAAAATAGCCGAGGTATTTTATGGTTGCATCTATGTATTTCACTTCTTTTTACTTATATAAAATTGGGTGCATCATTTGCAAAGAGTATAATATCTCCTGCTTTTGTCTGGTGTGCCAGCAACTCTTGGATTTTTGCTTTGTCATGGAGCATGATTTTATTTTTCACCTTCAGGCTTTTGTCAAATAGCTCCGCATTTAAAGAGCCTGTGACTATTACTATGTCAAAAACACTATTTATTGCCTCAATCAGCTCTAAGTTTAGTTCATCGCTGCTCTCAACTAGACCGGGAGTGACTATCACCTTTCTACCTTCATGCAACGAACAAAGCCTTACTGCTTCGAGCATTCCCTCTATATTGCCGTTATATCCGTCATCAAGTATAAGCTTTCCACCCGCCTTTATCATCTCTAATCTATGCTCAACAGGAGCCAAACGTTTTACCGCTTTAACTATCTCATCATCGCTCATGTCAAATGTTTTTGCAATGTGAACGGCTACGGCAATATTGATTGTCTGAAATGAGCCGAGAACATCGGTGTGAAAGTGAAGAGTTCTATCACTAAAAATCATATCAAAATCAGTTCCCTCTAGAGTTGCATTAACGTTTTGAATCTCATCTCCAAAAAACGTAACATTCTCATGAGGCTCATCCGTAACGGAAGTATGGATAAAAGCGCATTCCAATCTCGAAGATTTCATAATCTCAAGCTTTGTTGCAATGATATTTTGCAGGCTCTTAAAGTACTCTACATGAGCAAGACCGACTTTGCCTACAACCACTACCTGAGGCTCCAAAAAGGTTGTAATATCTAAGATATCCCCTCTTTGTCTCGCGCCCGCTTCACAAACATAAATCTCGGTATCGCTCGGCAGAGACTCGTTTATGTCTTTAATAATTCCTCCAAGGGTATTTACACTTCTGGGAGTTGCATAAACTCTATACTTTTTGCTCAATATTTCTTTAACAAAATTTTTCGTGCTTGTCTTGCCGTAACTTCCCGTAATGCAGACTATCTGGAGTTTAGACATGCTTTGGAGTTTTTTTTGCGCCTCTTTTTTATGCGCTTCAAAAAGAAATTTCTCTATTATAAAACTTCCCGCATAAGCAATAAAGAGCGGCATAAATACACCGTAAGTCTCACATGCGGACTTTAAAGTACAGAGAATATCTTGGAAAACAACTAAAAAAACAAGAAGAATCAGAAATCTCTTAACCCTCCATGTCAAAATCAGTTTTTTGTCTAAACTTTTATGCCAAATAAATATTGCCGGCAAAACTGCAAAAAGAAAGAAGATAATAAAAAATTTGCCAGTCGTGTAGTAGGCAATAAAAGGGATAAAAAAGTAGATGACATGCCAGTGAGGTTTATGATGTTTTAAAATTACTCGCGATAATTTATAGTCATACCACTGAAGGTTTGTTATGAGATACCATCCCAGAACTGTTACGAAAAGAACATTTGTAACAAATGCCATAAGTACTTCATAATCTTGCATTATTTATGCTCCAATGTTTTTAAAAAAGTTTTTTCTATATTTTGTGCTACATCTTTGGCATGGTTTAAGAAGAAGTAGTGATCACCCTCGTAGGTTATAAGCGAAGAGTCTTTTATGAGTCTCTCTATCTTTTTTGCGCTGCTAAGCGGTGTGGCAGTGTCATTTGTTCCCCAGCAAAGAAGAGCTTTTCCTCCATAAGAGGCAAACTCTTTAGAAAAGCCCTCATCTACTACATTTTTAAAAGTTTGATACATCGGTTCACTTAGTTTTTTTGCATCATCGGCTACAAAAAACTCTCTAAACTTTGTCGCTCCAAATAGTTTTAGAAGCTTAAAGAGTGCGATTTTTGTTCTTACTTTGAGAGATTTTGACCTATAAATTCCTGCACTTGCAACAAGAACCAAAACCTGAGGTTCAAGAAGAAGTGCTACTTTACCGCCAAAAGAGTGCCCTAAAATAATATCTTTTGAGGCATTTAAATGAATCATCAAAAGCTCTACTATTCTTGCATAATCTTTTGTCTCTAACGCCATATTGCATGTAGAGTTGCCAAATCCCGGCAAATCTATGTAAATATGACGGAAACTATCCATGTATGGCGAAAATGCTTTTTTCATCAACTCTTTATTGCTTCCCCATCCATGCAAAATTATCAAATCAACTTTTGCCTGAGGGTTTAGTATCTCATAACTGATATCTAGGGTGTGCTGCTCAAACTGTATTGACTTTAGAGCCATTACTTCCCTTTTGCTTTGGAAATTGAGTGGATATACTCGTAGTTTGTTCTTGCTCTTTTTGCATGCGGAAGCGAATTTGATAGCATCTCAAGACAATTTGTGAAATCTTCAAAAAGATAGTTTGCCATTGAACCGGGAATCGGATTTATCTCATTTAGATAAACCTCTCCATCAACGACAAAAAAGTCACATCTAATCAAAGCGCCTTCAAACATATTTTTATATATTTTTTCAAAATTCGCTTTTAGTTTTGACTCCAGCTCTTTTGAAATCTCCGCTTTTAAAACCTGTGAGCTTCTTGAAAAATCCATATACTTTTTTTCAAAATCCAAAAACTCATTTTTTTGAGGCTCTTCTACTATAGAGAAGTGCATTTTTTTATTTGCCATAAAACCTGCAAGGTTGTACTCTTTTACACCTTGCAAAAACGGCTCTACTATAACACTGCTATCAAACTCAAAAGCGCTGTCAAGAGCATAATCAAGCTCGCTCTCCTCTTTTACGACACTCACTCCGATAGAGCTGCCAAGACGTGAAGGTTTTACAATAATCGGGTATGGAGTTTTAATATTGTTGTGCTCTTTTAAGCTAAGCTCTTCATGTTTTAAACTCTTGACTCCTCTAGCATGGCTGAGCCATTTTGTATAACGTTTGTCATAAGAAAAAACACTTGCATCCATGCGTGGACCGATATATTTTATGGAGAAAAAATCTAAAAGTGCGGCAATAGAGCCATCTTCGCCATCAGCTCCGTGAATAAGGTTCAAAACCGTTGCGTCATACTCTGTTGAACCAAATAATCCTTTTTGAATAAATGCCCCGTTAGCAATAGAGAGTTTAGGCATTTTTTTATACTCGCCTCTTGAAAAAGTCGTAGCCTTCATTTTTGAAGCTTCGATCAGATAGAACGTGTGATCTTGATCACAAAAAACAAAAGTCAAGTTAAAACTTGATAATTTCTCTCTTAAAGTTATAGCACTCACTATGCTAATCTCATGCTCGAAACTAGCGCCTCCGAATAAAATAGTTAATTTCAATCTATATTTCCTTAGTTAAATTGTTTTTAGCAGCTTCAGTGCCTCTTTTACGAGTGAAGCCGTATCGCTGCTTAGATCGCACCTGCTAAGCGCGTCCGATATTTTATCTTTTTTAAACCCCAACGACTCCAAAGCTTCGCTTGCCTGATTGAAAGAGCTGTTTGGCTCCCCGCTTTGCGATGAAGTAAGCTGTGCATCAAAGCCGCTAAGTTCAACCAAAATGCGCCCTGCACTCTTAGGACCAATGCCCGGAACCTTTTTTACGCCGTTCATGTCTTTGTTGTTTATAATAACGGCGAACTGCGATGGAGTATAGGTTGAACATATAGCCATCGCAACCTTTGGACCTACACCGTTAATCTTTACAAGTCTCTCAAATAGTTTCTTCTCGCTTTGTTCAAAAAAGCCGTAGAGAAGTTGAGCATCTTCCCTTATTATGTGTGAAGTAAAAAGTTTTACCTCATCGCTTCTTATAGCCGAAAAGCTCTGCAGAGATATAAATACCTCGTAAACTACTCCAGCCACGTCAACATGAACAAACGACGGCTCTTTATAGACAATATCTCCTCTTAATCCAACTATCACTCTTTCACCGCCTGTATTTCAAATACTCCATCATCCGTCTCTACAACCGCAAATATCTTCTCGAGCGAGCCCTCCTGCGGTTTATAACTAAGCTCTATAGGGGGTTCTACAAGTTTAAAGATCAACTCGTTGTGCCCGACCCATCTATCTCTGTTTATAATTCTCGCATCTGTTATGCTGTCTTGAAAAGAGGCTGTTTTTGTCGTCAGAAGAAGAAGCTTGTCATTTTTTACCTTATACTCATTGATAATATTCTCAAGATGCTCCTGCGCTTTGTGAAACTGCTTATATTTTGCCAAGAATGCTGCAGGCATTTTTATTCCGTTTTTCTTATAGTGCATCAATCTTTTTTTAACGTCGTTAAATGAGGCAGTGTTGTCTTTAACAAGTTTTTGATACTTCTCAACCTCTTTTTTTATCTCTTCTACGCTTGTTCTAAACTGGTTAATCTCATCCTGATTTTCACCAAATCCCTCTTTTTTATCTTTTTGCAAAAGAGGGTCAATAGTAAAGACGTTTTCGCTGCCTTGAAGCTTTTTGATTTCAATATATTTTGATGCCGTAGCTTTTACATAAGAGGTACATATACCGATATCAATATCTCTTGCCCTTATATCTCCGCCCATAGCCTGAACAATCTCTACTTTTTTGCCTTCGACTATGCCATGTTCAAGCCTTGTTATTTTAATATTACTGCCAATAGCGGTGCCTTTATGCACATTTATGGTCAAATCATCTGCTTTTATGTATGATGATTTGTGAGTCTGCCCCTCTATTGTCGCTCTATTTGCCGTCACTTTTGCATTTGGACCGACGTTTCCTTTTATGTCAATCTCGCTGACCTCAACCTCCATACCGTTTCCGATGGCATCTTTTTGTGAGTCATTTTCCTTCACACTCAAACAAACATCAGAATCAAGCCCTGTAGAGATAGAACCTGTTGTTTTAAAGCTTATCTCTCCGACATCCATCTCAGACTTTATTTTGTAGGTATTTCCATCAAGGCTGATATAGCCGCTGGCTTTTGCTCGGTATATAATGTTTTCTTTATTATCTACCATCTCTATTGTGTCATCAACATCAAAATTAGGTGCATGGTTCACCTCAGGTTCAGGCGGTTCTAAAAACTCTCCACGGCAATTTCTACCGGCTTTACCTTTTTTTGGTTTTATATACTCCATCAAAATATCGCCGTCTAAAACACTATGTATAAATCCTCTTTTTGAGTAATCCACACGATCACCGCTGCTTGTTTCAACCTCTTTATCATAGTGCGTTATAAGCTGGTCACTTATAGTAGGGGTGGGCTCATACGCGTCGGCTATGAGTATGGTCTGATTTTTATCATACTTTATTATTCCGTCAACTTTAGCAAGTGCCGATACTCTTGAGACAATATCCTTTACCATCTCATCAAAAATGTTTACCAATATGCCAGCTCTGATTTTACTCTTGTTTATGTAGTTTAAAAATTCATCTTCAAATCTTGGGCTCGTAAGCACCTGTGAGAGCGCTTTTATGCTCAAATATATCTTGCACTTTGTTGCATTTGCCCCGACTGCTGCGTGGAAATCTTTAAATATACTATTTTCCTCTTTTGAATATATCTCAACCTCATATGCCTGCTTTATCTCAAAAAGAGGATTTAGTATCTCTCTTGCATCATCTAGTTTATGCAGCTCCTCAACGCTTATCTCTTCCCAGTCCGACTCCATCTTCTCTTTGTTTGTTCTAACAAACGTCTCTACTTCCAAGATGTCAAAATCCAAGCTTCCGGGACTTACCCCGTTTCTTTTTGCCAACTCTATAATCTCTTTGGCAACGTTTTGTGTTTTTACAACGGTGGGTCGGATTGTTTTTGGTAATTGTTCTGTTTTGCTGCTTGAACCAAATAGTGCCATATTGTTTATCTACCCAAATTATTATTTTTAAAATTAAACTCTCCATTTTAATCAAATATTTGTTAAACTTTCGTAAAAGTGATACTATATCTCCAAAAGAAGCCCATGTTTAAAGCAATTTTTACCAACAGTTTTGGAATTTTATTCTCAAGAATTTTAGGATTTTTTAGAGACTTAATGACCGCCTCAGCTCTTGGCGCAAACATCTACAGCGACATATTTTTCGTAGCATTTAAACTCCCAAATCTTTTTCGCCGCATCTTTGCAGAAGGTGCTTTTACACAGGCATTTATTCCCGCTTATGCCCGTTCAAACAATAAATCCGCTTTTTCGGCACACATTTTTTTAATATTTCTCTCTATAATTATTATCATAACCCTGCTTGTAAATATTGCGCCTTCTCTTGCCACACAAGCCATTGCCGTGGGTTTTGATGAAAAAACGGTTGCAATTGCCCAACCCTATGTAGCCATAAACTTCTGGTATCTGCCCCTTATATTTGCCGTCACATTTCTTAGTGCCATGCTACAGTACAAACGCCACTTTGCCACAACTGCATTCTCTACCGCACTTCTCAATATATCACTTATTTTAGCGCTCTATCTCTCTGCAGAGAAAAGCGATGCCGAGATAGTTTATTACCTCAGCTTCGGTGTCGTAATAGGCGGAATACTGCAGCTTGTAACGCACATCATAGCTATTCGACAACTCGGGCTTTTAAAGCCTCTTTGCAGCGGTTTTAAACATCTTGGAGCAAAGTCATCCAAAATCAAAGAAGAGAGCAGAAAGTTTAAAAAGCAGTTTTTTCCTGCCATCTGGGGAAACTCAACTCCTCAAGTAAGCGCTTTTTTAGACACCTTTTTGGCATCTTTTTTAGCAACAGGCTCCATCAGCTATCTCTATTATGCAAACCGCATATTTCAGCTCCCTCTTGCACTCTTTGCCATTGCTACTTCCATCGCACTTTTTCCAACTATTGCACGCTACATCAAAAACAATGATGAGGCAAAAGCAAGACTCTTTATGCAACGTGCGTTCTGGTTTTTGGCGTTTTTACTCACAGCCAGCACCATCGGCGGCTATATACTCTCACATGAGATTATCTGGCTGCTCTTTGAGAGAGGCTCATTTAGCGCGCTTGACACATCAAAAAGTGCAGCCGTTCTTGAGATGTACATGATAGGACTCCTCCCGCTAGGTCTGCAAAAGCTCTTTTTGCTCTGGCTCTACGCAAACGAGCAGCAGATGAGAGCCGCAAAAATAGCCACCTTCTCGCTTCTGTTCTACATAGTCTTTGCACTCGCACTCATAACCCCAATGGGAGCCGCAGGTCTAGCCCTTGCAGGAACTATAGGCGGTTTTGTAGGATTTGCCATGACCATCAAAGCTTTTGGAGTAAAAAACTTTTTCGCTATACTCATAAGTAAAAATGCCATCTACCTTGCAGCCGGCTCAATATTGCTAACTATAGTTCTTCTGCTTTTTAAAGATTTTATAGCTGTTTATATTTAAAAATGGTTGTTTCTTAAAAGTCTAAAGGGCTGATAACTTTAGCTTTGTTCATCTCTGAAACAACATGCGTGTATATCATTGTAGTTTCAACACTTTTGTGTCCTAAGAGTTCTTGAATTGAACGCAAGTCTATCCCAGCTTGTATTTGTAACCAACTCAACTTGACTAATCAATTGCTGCTTTAGCTTCAAGGGCAATGGAACAGTTCTATCTTTTAACGACTTAGAATCCCAAATATATACCTTATCAAAACCAAAGTGCATATAACGGTTTATCCGGACACCTCTGTCGGTTTAAATCGGACAGTTGAAGA
>NZ_JACUTS010000057.1 GCF_014859695.1 Sulfurimonas sp.
GAGCGCTCAATAGAGTACTTCTCGGTATTTGGCGGGATGAGCTGGGGCGTTGAGATGACAAAGAGCCTTGAAGAGTTGATAGAGAGTAAGGTTTTAAAAAACTATACATATATCCATGGAGACATTACAAAAATCACTCACAGCGACAAGATAAGCCACGCACTCTTAAGCGCCGCTGCAACAGGTGACGGACGAGTTCACTCTGCACTAAAGAGAGCACGCATCTCAAGAGCAGAGGGCGAAGAGGCAATCGATGCACTTTGCGCTAAAAACATTCTCAAACGCGAATACTCACTTGAATCTCCACCTAATGAAGATGATAAGGTAGATGAAAAACTAAACTTCAGCACTCCTTTTATACGTTTTTGGTTTGCTTTTGTCTCCCCCTATTTTAAAACTATCAAAGATGGAGATTTCAAAGAGGCTACCGAATCATTTGCCAATCGTAAAAGCGAATTTTACGAACTTACTTTTAAAAAACTCTCCCATGAGCTTATAAAAAAGAGCCTCAAAGATGACCCGATTGTAGAGATTGGAAGCTATTGGGATAGAAATACGCAGATAGACATCTTAGCAAAGACAAAGTCGGGTAAAGTCGTTGCGGGAGTATGCAAATACTCCAACCAAAAAGCAAAAAAGAGTGAGCTTAGTAAGCTTCAAGAGCAGTGCCGCTTAGCCGAGCTAACGCCTAATATCTATGTTATAGTCTCCAAAGGCGGCTTTTCAAACGAGCTAAAAGCCTTAAAGGGCGAAAATTTGAAACTCTTTGGGCTTAAAAACTTTAAAACACTAATAGAAGAGTTGAGCGAAAAAGATTTTATAGAGTGTGTAGGGAAAAAATATTAACAATTTAATCAATCTATTAACCAAAAAAACTGCCCTCAAGCGTGAACATATAGAAAATATTTTAAAACTTCTTGAGGAGGGTTCAACCATCCCTTTTATTGCCCGCTACCGCAAAGAGATGACGGGTGGAGCGGATGATGAGGTACTTCGTGAGTTTGAAACTATATACATGAGTGCCAAAAAACTCTTAGAGAGAAAAGAGGAGATTTTAAGGCTTATTGCCGAGAGAGCAACTCTTAGCGATGCGCTTAAAAAAAGCATAGAAGATGCCCAGAGTCTGCGTGTTTTAGAGGATATCTACCGTCCATACAAAGAGAAGAAAAATTCTCGTGCGGCAACTGCCATAGAGAATGGTCTCTCTCCTCTTGCAGATATTTTAGAAAAAGCGCGACTTAGCGAAGCCGAGTTTAAAACAAAGGCAAAAGAGTTTGTAAAAGGTGCTGTTACTTCCGTAGATGAAGCGGTGCAAGGAGCGCAGGATATTTTGGCAGAGCGATATGCCGATATGCCTCGTGAGCGTGAGTCCATAAGAAACAACATGCTTCGCCATGGAGTTTTAGAGATTAAAAAGACAAAAAACTTTGATGAAGATGGAACGTTTAAAAACTTTGCCCAAAAAAGCGAAAAAGTAGCCTACATGCCATCGCATCGCTATCTTGCCGTTATGCGCGGGGTTAAGGAAAAAGAGCTCTCCGTAAAAATAACTATCGACACCGATTACATTGAAGCAAATATAAAAGAGTACAAAATCCCCCGCAACGCCTCAGGCTCAAAGGAGCTCCTTTTTGAAGCCTACAGAGACGGACTAAAGAGGCTCATGCTTCCTTCCCTTGAGAGAGAAGTTCAAGCCGAGCTAAAAGAGAGAGCCGACATAGCCGCAATTTCGGTCTTTGGAAAAAACCTAAACCAGCTTCTTATGACTCCTCCTGTGACTAAAAGAGTTATTTTGGGAGTCGATCCAGCATATAGAACGGGATGCAAACTGGCTGTTATAGATGAAAACGGAAACTACCTTGAGTCATGCGTTATCTATCCGACAGAGCCTCAGAAGGATTATGAAAACTCCAAAAAGAAGGTTATAACACTAACTTCCATGTATAACATCACGGGTGTAGCTATCGGAAACGGAACAGGCTCAAGAGAGACGCAGGAGTTTTTTGCACGGCTAAACAGAGATGAGAATGCGAAACTAAACTATACGGTCGTCTCAGAAGCGGGAGCATCGGTCTACTCCGCTTCAAAGATTGCTTCGCAGGAGTATCCTAACCTTGACGTAACCATAAGAGGCGCTATCTCTATCGCTCAAAGGCTACAGGACCCGATGGCGGCTTTAGTTAAGATAGACCCGAAAAGTTTGGGTATCGGGCAGTATCAACATGACGTTGATCAAAAACTTTTAGAGAAAAAATTGGGCGATGTTACGCAGGATTTGGTAAACCGCGTAGGAGTTGATATAAACTCCGCATCTCTCTCACTTCTGGCTTACGTTGCAGGTATAGGTGTAAAAATAGCCCAAAATATAATCGCTTTTAGAGAAGAAAACGGGGCTTTTTACACAAAAGAGCAGCTCTTGAAAGTAAAGGGTTTGGGTAAAAAAGCGTACGAGCAGGCTGTAGGATTTATCCGCATAAAAAACTCCAAAAATATTTTTGACAACAGCGGAATTCATCCTGAGAGTTACGAAGTTGCTAAAAAACTTCTCGCTCTTGATTTGGCAACTGTTGATATCAAGCAAAAAGCTGCCCAGCTGAATGTCGGGGAAGAGACGCTAAAAGATATTATCAAAGAGCTGCAAAAACCCGGTTTTGACCCAAGAGAAGAGCTGCCGCCCATCCCGTTTAAAGAGGGCGTAACGGATATTAAAATGCTGAGTGTAGGAAGTTTTGTCTCAGGTATTGTCAGAAATATTGCCGATTTTGGGGCATTTGTGGATATCGGGCTGAAAAATGACGGCATGATTCACATCTCAAAGATGAGCGCGACAAAAATTTCTCATCCGCTTGAAGTGCTATCGCTAAACCAATACCTGCCTCAAATCGAGGTTGTATCTATAGATGAAGAAAAAGGAAAAGTCGGACTTAGTCTGATATAAAACAAAATGAAACCAACACTCTATTTTCTAAGATCTTCAGAGCAAAAAATCGCAACCGACATGCTCCACTTCGCTTACCGTCTTGATGAAGTAGGCAAAACGGTTAAAGATGTCATGCAACTTGAGAGTTACAGCAAATTTTACGGACTCTCATCCAAAGATTTAGGGCTTTACGCTTTAAGCGAACACAAAATCGCGGGTGCTGCATGGCTACGGCTGCTAAGAGAAGATGATAATGCAAACGGCTTTATAGATGAGAAAACACCTGTTCTTACAATCGGAATGAAACCAGAATTTAGATCTAAAGGCATAGGATCTGCAATGCTTGAACAGCTCTTTTTAGAAGCAGGCGCACTTTTTGAGTATATGAGCGTTAGTGTTTTAAACAGTGAAAAAGCAGTCGGTTTTTTTAAAAAGCATGGGTTTGTAGAGGTTGAAAACTCTTTTGGCAAGAGTCCAATTGATGGAAGTGAAGTTATAACTATGGTAAAAGAGCTGCCAAAAGAGAGGGTTGTGCGACCGACTGACGGCTACGACCCTCAAAAATGGATGGATTAAAAGCTTAAAAACGAAGCATCACTCCGGCATAAAAACCTGAAAAATCAATGTCTAGTTTTGCATCAATACTACTTTCATCAATATCTAGTTTTTGAACTCTGTAGCCTACCTCTAAAGCAGGTTGAACAGCAGGAGTAAAATCAAAAGTATAATCAACTTTTGCTCTAACGTCATATACGGTAGAATCACCCGTCGTGATGTACTTTACATCCGCTTCAATACCTATCTCTGTTGAGGGGATTTCAACTCTTCCTCTTACATAAAGAAGAGGAACGGCGAAAGTTACGCTGTCGCTATAACCTGTAAACGAACCTGATGGTGCCGCCGTGTAGGATGCATCAACGATTTTAATGTCAAGCCCCAGATCAAGAGTGATCCAAGAAGTGTTATCAAGAATATTGTAGTATGGAATAATATCATACTGTTTCATATCATAAGAGAGCGTAGTATAAGGGGCTGGATCGATATTAAAATCTTTAAATTGACCGCTTGCTAAACCGCTATCTTCCAGAGTTACATACTCTAATCTAAGATTTGGCAAGATTGGGACCGGATGTTTTATAAGAACCCAGACGTAAGTCTCAGTTTTATCATTTTCGCTTGAGGTATAAAGACCGTCAGCTCCGCCGTCGGTGTAACTTGCGCTACCCTTTGGAGTCTGCATCCAAGCTCCCGCGCCCATTTCGACTCGTGAAAAATCAGCCATAACGCTAGAAGTCAGAACTGCTCCACATGCAAGTGTGTATAAAACTTTTTTCATAGTACAAATCCTTTTATATAAATTAAAATAATTGTATCAAAATTTTGCTTGATTGGTATAGGGCAAAAGCCCTATAAAGGAAGAAGGAGGAGAAAAATTATTATTTAACTGCAGCGATAGCAGCGTCGTAGTTTGGCTCTTCAGTAATTTCAGGAACGATCTCTTTGTAAGTAACGATACCATTAGCATCTACTACGAAGATTGCTCTACATGTAACACCTGCAAGAACAGAACCACCAAGCAAAACACCGTAAGCATTAGCGAAATCTTTGTTTCTGAAGTCAGATGCAACAGTCAGCTTATCGATTCCCTCAGCAGCACAAAATCTTCCTGATGCAAATGGTAAGTCCATAGATACAACAGTTGTTTTAACACCCTCTAATGAAGATGCTTTTGCATTGAAGTTACGAGTCTCTGTAGCACATACACCAGTATCTAGTGAAGGAACAACGATAATAAGCTGCTTAACGCCTTGAGCGCCACCAACTACTACATCGCCTAAACCGTCTGAGTTTACAACTGTAACCTCCGGTGCTTTATCACCAACATTTACCTGATTTCCTATTAGTTCTACGTCTGTACCTTTAAATTTTGTAGTTGCCATCTTTTAATCCTTAATTTTATTTTATAAAATGAAGGTATCCTTCATCTATTTTAAACGATGTCGGAAGTAATTCCGACATCTACGCTAGCCGCTAAGGCACTAAAGCTTGACACATCTGTGTCAAATGATTTTTTACATTTTGTGAAAGAAGTATATTTGAAATGGGATAATTTTGCTCTTAATCAGAAAAAATATGCTTATAATTAAGTGCTTCTTAAGCTAAATGACACTTTTAGGACAAACTTCAAGTTCATCGATAGAGCTGAATATTTTTCTCTCATACATCTCTAAAGCCACTCTTCCTATCATTGCCGCATTGTCCGAGCAGTATTTCAACTCACTAAGAAGCAGTGATGCACCGTAGGGTTTTAACAGCTCCTCTATTTGTGAACGAAGATATAGATTTGCACTCGCTCCGCCGACAATAGCAAAACTCTTTGGCGGAACTTCTTTAAAATACTTTTTGAGTTTTTGGATAATATGCGCCGCCGCTATATGTTCAAACGAAGCGGCAATATCTTTATAATCACTCTCATCAGCTTTTTGGATGGCAAGCCTCACAGAATTTTTCAAACCCGAATATGAAAATGCAATAAGCGGCGATTGATGAAGAGGAACGGTAAAGTTGTACTTTTTTCTATCCCCATCCTTTGCTAACTTCTCTATCAAAGGACCACCTGGATAGCCGAGATTCATCATTTTGGCTACTTTGTCAAAACTCTCGCCGAAACTGTCATCCATACTTTTTGCTATAGTTTTTATACTCTCTAAACTCTCTACTTCCATGACTTGAGTATGCCCGCCGGAGACCAAAAGCACACTCAGAGGAAACTGTGTCTCTTTCTCTATAAAAAGAGAGTAGATATGCCCAACAAGATGATTTACTCCGATAATGGGAATATTTAATGCAACAGCAACTGCTTTTGCCATGACGACACCCTCTATAAGAGTAACACTAAGACCGGGAGAGGAAGTAACCGCCACTGCTTTAAGCTCTTCAAAGTAAGGTTTACACTCCTCTAAAATACGGGGCAGAGCCTCTGCATGAAGTCTAGCCGCAAGCTCAGGAACTACGCCGCCGTAAACCGAATGCTCTACCTCCTGCGATATTTTTTTATGAAAAATAAGTTTCTTTGTGGCTATCTCGGTAACCGCTATCGCGCTGTCGTCACAGCTGCTCTCTATGCTCAGTATCATTTTGTCCTCACAAAAGCTCTTATCTCTTCATCAAGAGCAAATACGTCAGCAACGCTTTTTGGCACAACATCAAACTTCTCATACGCTATCATAACCGTTTTTGATATATCCATAAAGCCTATCTCACGGGCAATAAACTTCTCTATTGCCGCTTCGTTTGCGGCGTTTACCACTACGCCTCTTGAGGGATTTTTCAAAAGTTCATCTTTTATCTGCCAAATCGGGTATCTCTCAGTCGTGATTTCTCGAAACTCTAAAGAGCCGATTTTTAGCAAATCTACGTGCGGGAGGATATTTTCTTGCATCTTGGCATTGAGCGCAAAAGCAATCGGGAGCTGCATATTTGCATTGGCGAAGTGTGCAGTTGTCGAGCCATCTTTAAAGTCGATTAGCGCATGGATAAGCGATTTTGTTTCTATAATGGCGTCATATTTGCCCTCACCAAAGAGCCATCTAGCCTCTAGGAGTTCAAACATCTTGTTCATCATAGTCGCACTATCTATGGTTATCTTTTGCCCCATCGACCAGTTAGGGTGTTTTTGGGTGTCTGCCAAAGTAGCGTTTTGAAGTCTCTTTATATCCCAATCACGAAATGCGCCGCCGCTTGCCGTGATAATCATCTTCTCAATCGGTCGCTCTTGCATCAAGTACCAAAGCCCGAAATGTTCGCTGTCTATGGGCTGAATCTTTGAGCTGTCTATAAATGCACCGCACGCAACGAGAGACTCTTTGTTAGCAAGAGCAACTCTTTTTCCACATGCCAAAGCTGTAAGTGTCGGACGAAGTCCTAAAAAACCTACAAGTGCGTTTACTACAAGTTCACTTTTTGACTCCTCTATAGCTCTTAAAATCGCCTCATGTCCGAAAAAAACATTTTTGTGATTTACTCTGCAAACATCCTCCTCTTTAGCGACAACGACTATTTTTGGATTGTGCTCTTTTATCTGGGAATTTAAGAGTTCAATATTGTTTCCTGCGACTAAAACCTCAACAACAATTGAGAATTTTTTTGCTACTTTTAAAGTATTTACGCCGATTGAACCTGTGGAGCCGAGAAGTATCAAATCAAGCCCTTTTTCTCAAAAATATTTTCTCTATGATATTGAAGATACTCTAATCTCTTGTCATTGATGAAATTATTATCTAAAGTATAATTATTTAGATGAACTTTAACATCTCCATCAAGTATACTTGAAAAAACTATACTTCCATCACTCCTAAAAGATATATGGCCCTGATCAAATAAAATATCCATATTTCTACTTAACAACAGCCCATTGTTTGGGTCATAAGCTTCATTCTCATCTGATTGAATAAATGGTTTGATATGGCTTGCAACTAATGAAGGATAAGATAAATTCTCAACCATACATTTTTCATCAGCTTCTTCTTTTAGTAAATTTTTATAAATTCTGTGCAAGTATCCATCTCTTTTTCTACTCTCTTGTTTTAAATCTTCTCCGAAAATAACTTTAGCGTCTTCTTCGAAATATAATATATTATTTATGAAGATGATATCATCAAGCTTATTTAATAGATTAAGAAAGTACCCTACTTGATTATACTTTCTACTAACAAAGCCATTTTCAATGGCAATATTGGTATGAAAATTTAGTTCATCAGCTGTAACATACCCTTTATGATAATCCAAAATATTAATATTCATCAAGCCAATAATATTTTCTTTTGTTAATGTAGCAACTTCCTCGAGTGTTTTTAAAAGAAAATTAACTTCTTTTTGTGCTGAAAAGTTAGTTATAGAACTGTTGAAACTTGAATATTTATAAATAATTTTTGAGAATATAGTTTGTCTTTTTCTATTAGTTCTTGCATTGATAAACTCTATAGTTTCAGGGTTATACGACACCAAAAAAGGATGAATAAATCCTAATTTTACAAATTGATTTATACTTTTTCTTACAGAACCCATATCTGCTTTTGGATAATTTAGATTTACTTCTTGTTGAAGTCTATCATACTTCTTGCTCGAATAAGGTTCCCTGTAATGATTAGAAATAAAATTAACAATAATCTCTAGTGTCCCTATAAATTTTTCTGAATTAATATCTGTATATTCTAAAGTTAATTTCCAATATTCCTCATATTTTTGTTCAGACATTATTTTTCCTCAAATTTATTATTTTTAATAATAAACAAATACTCACTGTTTTCTCTCTTCTTCTCTTTGCCTGTTACCCTATAATCATACGGTTTTTCTATAACTTGAATATCATCAGAATATCTACTGATTATATTTATTAACTCCTCTTTTGAGGGGTATGAATTGTTGTTGTAACTCAAAAACCAATATTTAAAATTTTGTAAATTTGCAAAGAGTTTATCAAAAAGTTCTAATGAAGATTTTTTGTCTATAAAGTTATTCTCAAAAGGTTTGAGTTTTTTAGATTCTATGTACTCATCAACCAAACCATAAAATCCAAAATAATTATTCATAGTTCCTGTATATGGAGGGTCTAAATAAATTACATCTGCACTCACTTTATTTAACAAATCAAAAATATCCTCATTATATACTTCATTTATTTGTTGATTGTCAAAAATAGCTTTATTATAATCTTGAAGATTTTTCAGAATATGACTTTGAAATGACTCATTGTGATAGGCTCTTTTTCTTTTGTACTTCGCATAACTATACTCTTCATCTCTAAGCTGTTTTATTTTTTCCCAATTTAGATTAAATCTTGAATAAGGCATTTTTCGCACCATCGCTCTTCGTATTAAAGTGAATGCAATTGCTTTTTTATATTCTGAAGATAAATTTTCTATATTTTTTCTATATAAATCTAACTCCTTACACTCTTGTGGAAAAAAGAAAACTTCTGAGTAGTTTTTATACATAAATCCCTTTATTGTATTACCGCTAAAGAGTATATTTAAGTCATCTTCATCTAATATCTCTTGATTATTTTCAATTAATGACTTGGCTAGATAATAATTGATTTTCAATATATCATTACTAACTACTTTTAGACCTCTTTTTTTTGCTTCATAACTTATAGAAGAGCCTCCGCTAAAAGCATCAAAAACTGATTCTATATCTTTTGGAAAATAATCACATATCCAATTAGCTAATTTCTCTTTGTTTCCAATATAATTTACTTTTGGGTATTTATTATCAAAAATCATTTAAGTGCTACTATTTTCTATCATATTTTTTACGTGTTTGGCTATTGCCGCTGCCATAAGTGGTGGCACAGCATTTCCGACTTGTTGTTGTTGAGCTATACTGCTACTTTTAAATTCAAAACTATCTGGAAATGTTTGTAATCTTGCTAGTTCTCGAACAGTTAAAGCCCTATTTTGGGAGTAATGAAATACTTTTCTCATATCCCCTGTAATAGTAATGGATGGTTTGGCACTATTATATTTTATATATTTTCTTACATCGCCACTCTTAGGTCTTACATTGGTAGGAATATGTTCTCTAGTCCCACCATCTTTTATAAAACTCATTTTATGAAGCATTTGCGCTGTATGCTTCATCGCTTTATGATTTAAAAGTGTCGACTCTTCCCCTGAATTTAACTTTGGCAAATCATCTAAAGCATCTTTGACTGTTTTATAGTTTGTATGAGTTTTGATTGGAAAAGTAATATCATGATTAACTCTTGAACCTAAAAATATAACTCTTTTACGAATTTGTGGCACTCCATAATCAGCAGAATTCAATACTTCACACTCAACTTTATACCCAAGTTTATTAAAATCTTTTATAATTTCTTCTCTCGTTTTATTTTTATTATGTGTATATAATCTAGCAACATTTTCCATAACAAAATATTTCGGTCTAATCACTGCTACAACTCTGACAAATTCTTTAAATAATCTATTTCTAGGATCATCTATAAATTTTCTTCCGATACTACCCGCAATACTAAAACCCTGACACGGTGGTCCACCTATAATCACATCAACTTTTTTATTGCTAATTAATTCAAGTATCGTTTCATTTTCAAGCTGTGTTATATCTTTTTGAATTAATTTATGCTTAGGAAAATTTGCTTGATATGTTTCACAAAAATCTTTTTGAATATCTATAGAAAAAATATTTTGAAATCCTGATTTATCAAAGCCAAGTGAAAAACCACCCGCTCCACAAAATAAATCAATATAGGTTAATGCTTCTATTATTTTTCCCTCTAATAACTTATTGGAATCTATTAAATTTGGAACCTTCATAGTACTTCCTCATCTTTTATAACCAATATAGCTATTTTTATTTAACTATTTAAATAATATGACAATATGTCATATAATCAACTAGACTAAACCTCTTAAGAGAACTAACATAACGATAGCTCCAAAGAGATAGCCGTCTATTCTGTCCAACATTCCGCCATGACCCGGCAAGATGTTTCCGCTGTCTTTTACGCCTGCGCTGCGCTTAAGAGAGCTCTCAAACAGATCTCCGAAAATTGAGCCGAGAGAGACCATAAAAGAGATGACAAACGACACGCCCAGATCAACTATACTAAGGCCGACAAACATGCCGGCTATACTTGCTACAAGAACTCCGCCGACCACGCCCTCTATAGTTTTGTTTGGGGATGTAGTACTAAAGGGAGTTTTGCCGATGCTTTTGCCTACGGCGTACGCTCCGATGTCAGTCATTGCAACGACCACTAAAAGCCATAAAAGAGAGATGACCCCATACTCCACATACATTGTTAGTATGAAAAGCATTCCTGCTGTTGGGTAGACAAACGGAAGGAAGTTTTTCCAAGTACGCTCTCTATTGTATGCAACGGCACTTGCATAAGCAACGCCTGCCAAAACAAAGAGATCGTCACCATAAGGGTAGATCGCCGCAAGAAGCCATATACCTACAGCGTAGTAGATTAAATCGCTGTTTTTTATATCAAAAAGATTCATCGCCTCTTTAAAGGCTAGAAGATAGACTGCTCCAAGAAAGAGCCACATAAGAAAAAAATTATCTATAAAACCTATAACAAGCACTCCCGCAACAAGCGCCAAACCTGTCGTTACTCTCTCTTTAGAAGCCGTAAATATGCTCATCTGCAATCCCCGATTAAAATTAGGCAATTATAGCCTATCAGACTTTAATATCTAGTATATGCAAAGGGGGAGTCTCTTTTTCTTCTTCTTCGGGTTTTTTGCGCTTCTCGTTTCTTGCAGTCTCCTGATCAGCTTCATTCTTTTCATGTTCACGGTCAGGGTCGATTTCATGAACCTCTTCCGCAGGACGAACTGCAAGAACCTCTTTCTCTTTCTCCTGCGCCGCCGCCTGAGCTATCATGTTTTGAAACTCAATACGATTGTTATGAGCATTTTGCAAAGCGGTAGCAGTTGCGGTCTGCTGATT
>NZ_JACUTS010000163.1 GCF_014859695.1 Sulfurimonas sp.
TAAAATCATTACCGGAAAACACTTTTTTCATCAAAGAGAGCTTTTTAAGTATGTTTATCATGTTCAATACGTAGAGCCTGATGAGATACACAAAGCGCTTGTGACATGTATAGATTTGCCACCGAGTATGGTTGAAGAGAAGATAGACTTAAAACCGGTAATAGAGAGAATAGTAAAAAATTAACCTTTTTATAAAAAAAACAAATCTACCCCGCAGGGGTTAGTTTCAGTGCCTGAGCGGCCAGCGAAGCCAAAGGGACGAGTTCCTTTGGCAGACAAATAAAATCTACCCCGACAGGGGTTAGCTTTAGTGCCTCAGCGGCTAGCGAAGCCAAAGGGACGAGTTCCTTTGGCGGACAAATAATGAAGGCTTTCCTTCATTTTATGAAATAAAATTAAGGAAATAAATAAAATGGCACTAGAAAAAGCATATAAACTTTTAGCGGCACAAGAGGGAGTCTCAAATTCTCAAGCAAAGTCTATGATAGACAGAGGCTTGGTCTATGTGGGCAATAAGAAGGTAATGATTGCTCGTGGAGATATCGACGCAAAAACTACTTTTAGGGTTGAAAAAGTAGAGAAAATCAAGCCTATTTTTGAAAATGATGACTTGATTGTTCTAGACAAACCTGCACATGTAAACTCGGATGAGATAGAGAGACAGTTTAAACCTGCCGTGCTTCTTCACAGACTCGATCGTGAAACAAGCGGAGTTTTAATGCTTGTAAAAAATGAGGAGTTTCGTCAAAAAGCTATTGAAGAGTTTAGAAAAGACAGAGTTTATAAAGAGTACATTGCGTGGGTAGAGGGAATTATAAGCGAGCCGATTGAGATAGACAAGCCGATACTTACTACAAAGAAAAATAATCGTGCCTCGTCAAACGTTTCTGCAAAAGGAAAGCCTGCAAGAACTGAAGTTTTTCCTGATATCGTCAGCGGAAATAAAACAAAAATAAAGTGCATTATCCACCACGGAAGAACGCATCAAATAAGAACTCACCTCAGATATATAGAACATCCGATTGTCGGTGATGAGCAGTACGGCGGAAGACGAGCAAAGCGCGTAATGCTCCATGCCTATAAAGTAAGACTTCTTAACATGGAGTTTACGGCACCGGAGCCAAGTACATTTGTCCACTTCGAATAGCCCACAGAGCTTATGGAGTGTCTATGTGTTGCGATGCAGCGATGAGACTCTCTACACCGGAATAACTACGGATTTAGCTAGAAGAGTCGAGGAGCATAACAACTCTATAAAGGGTGCTAAATATACACGCGCAAGAAGACCGACAGTTTTGGTTTACTCTGAGAGTTGCAAAGACAAAAGCAGCGCAACCATAAGAGAGTTGGAGATAAAAAAACTACCGCGAGCCAAAAAATTGGAGCTTATAAAGTGATAAGAATCTTTGTTGATGGCGATGCTTTTCCAAACCTTCTAAAGCCGATTTTATTTCGCTCGATTGAGAGACTCTCTATTGAAACCTTTGTAGTCTCAAACAAACCCATTACCATCGGCAAATCAAAACTGATTACTTACATTATTGTCGAGCAGGGCGCAGATGCAGCAGATCATCATATAGTTGAACTTGCAAAAGAGGGCGACTTGGTAATAACAGCCGATATCCCGCTAGCAGACAGAGTAATAAATAAAACGGCACATGCGATAGACCATAGAGGCGAGCTTTATACCGTTGACAATATTAAGCAATATTTAGCCATGAGAAATCTGATGGAGAGCATAAGAGACACCGGAGAGATGACAAGAGGTCCAAAGCCCTTTGATCAAAAAGATGCACACCGATTTGCCAATCAGCTTCATAAATTTTTAACTAGGTAAATCCGACGAGATATAGGCTCGATAATTGCTTTAGGGTTTTAAAAAGT
>NZ_JACUTS010000164.1 GCF_014859695.1 Sulfurimonas sp.
AGAAAATTAGAGGTATTTACGAACTTTTTTACAAAAGTGCGTAAGGTCAGTTAATTAGAATTAAAATTATAATGTGACAAAAAGGGTGTGTTTATGGTAAAAGTTAAAATTGAAGAGTTCGAGTCTATGCTAGAAGACTTAATGCCTGATGAAGCCACTGCAAGAACATTTGGGATTTCTAACACATCATATGGCGCAGATAGTCGTTTGAAGATAACATCTGTAAAAGTAGCAGAAGAAGATGGACTTACTTTTGTCGGTACCACAGAAAGATTTGGACAGCTATTTTATATTTATCAGTATTAATAACGCGAATTCAAAAAATAGTTGCAAACATCGTTATTTTTTATCGTGTTAAACGCTATGATTAAAATTATCATGAATTGACGTTCTGAAAAAATAAATGTCATTTTGCTGGAAGAGATATTTCATTTTTGAAACCTTAAAAAAGTATCACAAATGAGGATAAATAGTATCACTAACTGAAAAATTATCTTTTGGGGTGTCTAGAAAGTCCTGTTTTTAGAGGGTTTTATTAAAAAGATGGTGCGGATGAGAGGACTTGAACCTCCACACCTTACGGCACCAGATCCTAAGTCCATTTTTGAGAGCTTTTCATCTTTTCTTAAACTGTTTCATTTCCTTTCAAAATCCATATATTTAGGGCTTTATAAAAGGTTTTAAATTTTCATATCATCTCATCTATTTTCATTGTTTTTCAAATTTTGTAGTAAAAACTGTAGTAAAAAAAATGATTTTTCAAGTAAAATTCTAACATCTATTTTTTTAATTTGCAATTCTGTTTATGATATAATTAATATATCAAATGATATAAATAGTATTTCATATGATTTAAATATTATATCAACATAAGGATTTATCATGTTAGAGGCACTTTTTGGAACCAAAAATAGAGAATTAACATTGCAATACCTACTTGTATTCAAAGAAGGATATGCACGAGAAATAGCTAAATATTTTGATGCGTCTTTACCCTCTATCCAAAATCAACTAAAACATTTTGAGGAAAATGGTTTAGCACTTAGCAAAATGTCTGGTCGTACAAAAATCTATTTTTTAAATCCGAGGTATGCTTTTCTTTCAGAACTTACCACATTACTTGATAAAGCCAGACTATATTATAAGCCGGAATTAAAAGAAAAACTTGACATGCAAAGAAAACGACCAAGAAGACCAGGAAAACCACTATGAAAAAACAAATTAAAGATATGGATATCAAAGAACTAGGTGGGCTGATTTGTGATGCCCTCATCAAAAAAGACATACATGTTGTTCTCTCCGGGGGTTCATGTGTGGAAATTTATAGTAGAGGCGAATATACATCATGGGACTTGGATTTAATCAATCAATATAATGAGCAATTTAAAAAAATTCATGCTGTAATGCAGGAGCTTGGATTCAAAGAACATAATAAATATTTTGTACATGCTGAAACAAAATATTTCGTTGAATTTCCATCTGGACCGTTAGGTGTTGGCGATGCACCTGTTGAGAATATTGCCGAAATTGATACAGATGCAGGCGTATTAAGACTTTTAACTCCAACAGACTGTATAAAAGATAGACTTGCTGCCTATTATCATTGGGATGACGAGCAGTCTTTACAACAAGCTATATGGGTTGCTGAACAGAATGAATATAATCTCCAATCAATAAGAGAGTGGTCTATAAAAGAAGGTTCAGAAGCTAAATATAGTATTTTTGAAAAAAGTCTCAAACAAAGGCATTAGTAAATGGCATTAAAACCAGCAGGTGGAAAATATGAGGGTATTTGGGTTAATGAGCTCAAAAATGGCGATATCTCTTACTACTCAACTTTCGCACCTAATTTACCAAAAAAACAATCCAAAAGTATTGCACTA
>NZ_JACUTS010000165.1 GCF_014859695.1 Sulfurimonas sp.
TTAGTGCAATACTTTTGGATTGTTTTTTTGGTAAATTAGGTGCGAAAGTTGAGTTTCTTAAATAGCCCAACTTATAATATTTGATGTAATTATCTATTTCATGAGTAATTGTTAATACATTATTCTCAATATTAAGTATATATCCTTGTTTACTGATATAAATTTTAAAATCTGTAATCAGACTTTTAGTGAAAAGCAAAGATATTAAAGAATCTAAAATTTCCTTTTTCTGGTTTATATAACCTGTTATATTGTAGTTTTGTAGTTTTCTTGGTTTTATCGCTTTGTAATGCTTAATTATGTTTATTGTATATGAAAAACTTTCTGATAGTGTTTCTTTGCGTTCTACTTGCTCATCTCTTAAAGTTGAAAACATTATTTCTTGTTGCATAAGTAAAAATATTAATAATTTTTCTGAATCTAATTTATTCACTATGCTTTTAATATCATTATTGATTTCTTTCTCAATAAGATTTATTATTTCTTTATTTTTCATCATATTCTCTTAAACCTTTTTTCTTCTTATACCCGCATCCAAAACACCAAACCTCAATGCTGATGTTCCACCTTAAGCAGCTCTTCCGCAGCCTCGTCCGAGAGCTGTTCTATCTCTAAGATCTTGCCGCTTGCTACGAGTGGGATGCCTGCTAGTTCATGATTTGCGTTTAGAATTGCGTGCATTTCTTCTATGCTCTCAACGACATAAACGATGCCTTCCTCTTCGCCGTCAAGTTCTGCACCTACATGAATATCCTCAGGCAAATCTTTGAGCAGTTCTTTTAAAACTAAAGACTCATCATACTCTCCAAACGCTTCTGCAGGAGTGAGCGTAACATGAAAAGTATCGCCTATCTTTTTTCCCTCAAGCTCATCTTCTAGCTTTTGAAAGATTTGATTATAACCGCCGTGAAGATACATAAGCTCCTCACTCTCATCAATGATGTTGCCCTCTTTATCTTCTAGCTTTATAAGCATTGACACAAGCGTATTTTTTTTAATTTTATCCATAGAAAATCCTTTAGTTACCCGAGTAACTCTTTTTGTTTTTTTTGTAATTTACTTGAACTTAGTGTATATTTAATGTATGCTTTGAGAATATTTTGCGCTTCAGCTTCGTCTAATTCTTTACGCGAAGTGATTTTTTTAAGTTTTAAGCCAGATATATCATTAAGAGGAGTTTCCCCCTCTTTATCAAACGCTATCATCCCCAAACCTGCGACTTTGGCATTTTGGCAATCATAGCTTTGGCTTGAGAGAGCATTTTACGCTCTGCTTCGCTGTTAAGTGTTTGTGCCTCCAAAGCAGAGGTGTGCATAACCCTCTCGACAATCTCAAGCGCTTTTTTTTCCACTTGCATTTTATAAAGTGACTTTGCGGAGTGTTTAGGCTTGATACTTATTTCACAATCAAGCGCAACGGCGATTTTATCAAGTGTGCTAAGTGAAACATCACTACCACCAAACGCCCTCTTTACGGTTGCTATGCCGACACCGGAACGAGAGGCAATAGATTCATAGGGAATAGATAGTGCCTCTTTTTGTTTTTTGAGTTCATTTATAATAAGAGTTTTATACATGTTGGCTCCCTGCATTATTTTATTACAATAATAATACCATAATGTATCATATATGATACTTTATCCTTTATCCTAAGGCTTCTTTATGTCTCTTCTTCAATTCATTAAGCTAGTGAAAAACCCTTCTCCACTCCTCTAGTTTTTTTTTCACTATAAAAGCGTGAGGGAGTTGGTAAAAACCCAAACTTTATACCGTTTTTATCGCAAAACTCTTTTATCTTACTGATGTTACGCACTAAAACGAACGCGTCCGTTTTAGTGGCAGGGACAAA
>NZ_JACUTS010000058.1 GCF_014859695.1 Sulfurimonas sp.
CAAACCCCTCTATAGCCTTTCAAAAAAGAAATGAACTCATACAAAAAATAAAAGCCGGAGACTCTATAAGAGCAGAAGATAATCCGACGCTTGACTCATATTTCAATGAGTATATGGATTTTAAAGAGAGCGGCAATTTGTTATCTACTAAAAAAATAACTGTCTATAAATCATTTTACCGCAACCATATACCGCAACATTTGAAGTCAAAAAAGCTCAAGCAAATCACAAAAGATGATTTTCAAAAAGTAATTAATGTTATGGTTAAAAAAGGAAGCAAACCAAGCTTTATAGAAACCGTAAAAACTTGTTTCTCTCCAATCTTTAATGATGCAATAGAAAAAGGTATTATCCCTAAAAATCAAATTAAAGGGTTAAAATTCCCTGAATATGATCCAAACAAATATTTTAATCTACCAGACGATAAAGTGAAAGCTCTTTTTGACGCAATAATGAATATTGCAAATAATAAGTATAGAGTAATGTTTATGTTCTTGATAAGAGGGAGAAGAGCAGGAGAGGTTTTATCTATGCAGTGGTCGGATGTTAATTTTGAGAATAAAACTTACACAATTAGAGACTCTCAATCAAAGGTAAGAAAAAATCTTATTTTCTCGCTTGATAATGAACTAATAGCGCATTTTGAGTATTTAGATAAAAAAGAAAGCGGTTTTATCTTTACGAATCCAAAAACGAATAAGCCTTATTTTACATTTCCAATTAGTGTTTGGAACCGCATCAGAAAAAATTCAGGAATTGAAGAGATGACAATACATGATTTTAGACATCTGCTAGGTTTTACGCTCGTAAACAATAATGTACCTCTTGAGAGCATTTCAAGAGCACTAGGGCACTCTAAAATCACAACTACGCAAAGATATTCAAACCAAAAGGAATTAATGGCTAAAGAAGCCGTAGATGTGTTTTTGGGAATTATTAAAAAATGAATATTTATATCTCCCTTGGTTTCAAAAAATTCTAGCCATATATATTGTGTATCAACTAAAGATTGGATTGCACAACTGCAATAGGTAAATTTATAAAATATATCATTTAATTATGGACAAGACTTAACGAAATAGATACGTTAAAAAATATCTAATTTTTTCTGTGAAAACAGTGAAAAAAACACACTCAAAAAACACCCTTTTTTAAGGGTGAGCGAGTTTGCCATTCTGCAACACAAATTTCTACCGCAATTTATGTCACAAATAACAACTCGTTTTCTACACAAATCCAAATAATTTTGCAGCTTGAATTTTAGCGACAAATCATTATCGCTAAAAGAGAAATTTAGATAAAATTACTAAATTATGTAACAAAAAAAAGCTGGCGTAAAAAATGAAGATAGACATATTGAGTGATTTGCATTTTGACTATTACTTTAAGCAATTTAACAACTCCAATAGAGATGTAAAAAAAGTTTATGACAACTATTTTTTACATAATGACAGAGCCGTAGGTGACGTATTGGTTGTTGCCGGAGATTTAGGACATCACAATAACCAAATCCTCATTCTCTTAAAAATGATAAAAAAGATTTATGAGTATAAAGCCATTGTCTGCATTTTGGGCAATCATGATTATTATCTAGACGGACTAATTGCTAGAGATGATTATGAAGACTCATTCGCAAGAGCAAGAGAGCTCATTGATTTAATCAACTCAGAAGATGGTCTGTATTGTCTTGATGGCAATATAATCGAGATAGAGGATGTAAAGTTTGGTGGCGCTATGGGTTGGTACAGCGACGCTTATTTGAAGTATAAGTATCCCTTTGGGAATTTTCCTTTAAAATCAAATAATGAGATGTGGAAAAATTGTATGCCTGATTTTTCAATGACAGAGGGAATAGTGAACTTTGATGATCTGTATCACATTGAACTTCCAAAAATAGAGATGGTTTACAAAGAGTGCAATGTGATGATTACACATATAAACCCCTCATTTTTAAACGAACATCTATCACAAGAATTTTTAGGACAGCAAACAAATACTTTTTTCTGTTTTAACGGTCATAAGTTCTTGAGAGGAACTACAGCAAAGCATTGGATTTTTGGACACACTCATGACTCATTCTCTTATGAGTTTGCAGGTATCAAATGTCATGTGAACGCTTTTAGCGATAGAGCTGCCAAAATCAAGAGTATTGAGGTTTAAAATATGCAAAAAGACATTTGGGTTATCGGTGATGTTCATGGTGAATATGACAAGTTAATACTACTGCTGAGCAAACTTCCTAGAGATGCTGTTGTTTGTTTTACGGGCGACCTAATTGACAGAGGTGAAGACTCTGCTAAAGTTGTTGAGCTTATAATAAATAGTGGTTATTTTTGTGTGCTTGGCAACCACGAATTGATGATGATAAAGTCAGATGAAAGTAAGCAAGATAAAGAGTATTGGTTTCATAACGGTGGTTTAGAAACATTAAGTTCCTATGCTGAATTTGGTGATGAAGTTTTTAAAGCTCATATTGAATATTTCAAAACCCTTCCTTATTTCCTGTATTATGAGATAGAGGGGCATAAACCTTTGGTAGTATCTCACTCTTATATTCATCATATATGGGTAAATCAAGAGCATCTATACTCTGAAGATGATGCGGAGGATATCCTCTGGCGGCACATGAACAAAAGTGAGTATTTCAATGAGAAGAAGGAAGCTCAAAACGGTATCTTTAATATTTTTGGGCATATGCCTGTTTATAACGCTGTTATAACTAACACATACGCAATGATTGATACGGGTGCTGTTTATGAGAACAACAAATATTTAGGTACATTAAGCGCTATTCACTACCCCTCTTTGAAGGTTATATCAACATAGCAATTTTTTTTGACATTATCTCTGTTATTTGATAAAATTTTATCACAAGTGCGTGTACTGCCCATTAAATTGGGACAATATTCAAGAAATTGAACACAAGCGTGCTTAATTCTAGTGCGGCGGACATTGATTATCTGTCCTTAAAACAACTCTCTTTCGCTATCTCTTCTTCGTTTGTGAATTTTCATTTGTCGCATGTCTGCTTTATTGATAAAAGTTAAATATACTTATCCTGATGAGCTCAAAGAAAACTGATGTTTACAAGAACTGCTCCAAGGCGAGAAAGAAAACAGATTTTAGACAGGAGGTATTTTATGAAAAAGAAAAAAACTCAAATTAAAATTGACAAGAGCATGTTTGAGTTTGATCTTTTTTGGAGCATTGAAGATGGTTCGCTAATAGACATCGACACATTAATAAATGTTTACTCGCAATACTCAAATACAAAAAATATGAAAGCTCTTGTGGCACTGTTTTCAAAAGAGAAGGTTTTATCTGTTATAGAATCTCAAGATATCTTAAGCGATGAACACAAAATAGCTCATAAGATTAATATAGGCATTATTAATGGCACCACAACTGAAAATTTTACTTCAGAAAATCTGGCACCGTTCACTGTTTAATTTAAAAATATGAAAAGCATAAAGATTTAACACAATGAAAATAGACATAATTAGCGATACGCACTTTGATTTGCACCTTGATAAAGATAGTCTTGAAAACACAGAAGAGTTCTTGCAAAAAGTTTTTATAAAAACAGGTAGCAATGTCCTTATAATTGCCGGCGACTTAGGACACTTTAACTCTCAAAATATCGCGATACTAAAATTGATAAAAGAGCTGTATGAGTATAAATATATTATTTGCATTCTAGGAAACCACGACTACTATCTTATCGATAAGATACAAGAGAAGCAGTACGAAAGAGACTCCTTTAAGCGTGCAGAAGAGATGAGAGAGCTTATAAACGCTGAGGATGGGATGTATTGTCTTGATGGAGATGTTGTTGAGATAGACGGTATCAGATTTGGAGGTTGCAGCTCTTGGTATGATGGCAGTTATTTTCACAGAACATCATCCTCGTACGGACGAAATGTGATTACATTTTGGAAACAGACCATGAATGATGCAAAAATGATTAAAGGCATTGAAGACTTTTATGATATGTTTAAAATCCAAAGAGAAAAGCTAGATGTCATCTACCAACAATGCGATATTATAATAACTCATGTCAATCCTTCGATATACGACAAAGATATGCCACCCAGCAAAAGGGACGACAAAATGAACGCATTTTACTCTTTTTGCGGCGATGAATGGCTTGATAACACAACCGCTAAGTATTGGATATATGGGCATAATCACGTTAGTTATGAATATAAAAGAGATAGGGTTAGCGTAATTTGTAACGCTCTGGGCTATCCTGCACAATTAAAAGATTTTAAGATAAGAACAGTTGAAATTTAGTAATATTCTCGTTACTGATATCTTCTTGAAATTCGCTATAATTTTACCATCTACAGAAAAGTCGGAGTAATTGTAAGTCAGGGTATCGTTCCCTATGCCAGCTTTTCTGTTATGTCAAGAGACTGACGGGGTTATATACCAATATTCCAGTCTCTTTTTAAATAGTTAACTTCAAGCATCTGCACACTCCTCACATCTTGTTTTAATCCATCCCTTGCTTTTTTGTGGTACAGCGGGTTTTCCACAATTTTCACAAATATTTTCACTCTCTTCTTCCGCTTTTTCGATAAGCTCATCAATTTCTTTGCCATAAGCTCCGTGAGCATAAAATCTAAGTCCGCCGTACTTTTCTTTAACCTGTACGACCTGAATATTAAGCTCTGGATCACTATCCAATATTTTTTGGATATCTTCAGACAATTTTGAAATAAGAGGGAGCCAACCTCTACCGACTTCAAACCCAAAACACAAAAGATTATGCCTTGGATCGTATGGCGGTGTTCCGTATATCTTCGGATATTGTTCTATGATGTCTATTGCTTTGTAGCCAAAAAGTTGCTGACTGGCTTTTTCCACACCTTGACTTAAATCTATGATATAGTCAATATGCTCTGGTTCATCAACATCAGCAATAAGTCCTTGCTTCTGTTTTTCATCAAGATAGTCCGCTAGTCTTAGCGGGTTTGTAAACTCTTGTATCTCTTGAGTAATCTCTTCACTTGAAGAGATACAGTAAGTTCCAAACATCTTAACAAGCTCTTGGATCTCTTTTGGTCCTTGGTCTGTTTTTGCATTTATGATTTTTGTGATTTTCATCTTATTTTCCTCGTATAATACAACTAGAAGAGGTTGAAGTAATTGCTATCGCTGAAGTGACATCCTCTTCTAAACTATTATTGCAACCATCCCCAATTTTTAGACCAGGTTAAAGCTAATAATTTCTTGTTATGATTATGCCTTTGTAATAATTCAACAGGGCTTAAGTTGTCTAGTTTTTGGAAATGGTTACATAAACAGAGCCCAGTTTACAAATTAAGGAAACTGGGTGTTTTTTGAGTTACTCTTTAGGATAGACCGTCGCAGTTAGTGTTGTTTTATATACTGTTCCTACAAATGCGTATGTCCAGGACTCTTTAATCTTTACATCTGTCAAGTAGCCGTTACCTGCTTGAGCTTTTAGCAGTTGGTAAGCTTTCTCATGACGATCATTTATGTCAATGGGTATAAAAAGCAGCAACTGAAATCCGCTTGCAGAAGCACTTATCTCTCTACCTTTGTCTTTTGAGCCCTCATATGCTTTTGGATCAGGAGTTTCAATATAGATTGGAGTGCCGGAACACCCTGCAATAAAAAAACCAAATATCCCTAAAGAAGCAATTGCAACTATTTTTCTTATATATTTCATTCTTTTATCTCCCTTATCGCATCACCTTTGATTGTCACATCTTTGCTTGTGCCAATGATCCACCATAACCAATCTTCTTGATAAGTTACATTAACAAGCCCTGTAGCTCCAGGAACACTCTTTAGTGCATTGTCGTATGCCCTTTCAGTTCTTGAATTTAAACCCATCGGGATAAAATAGTACGCTGTGCCAAGCACTCCCAAAGAGCCGCTCGCACTTCCCTCTGCTTTTCCTAAAACTTCATATTTTTTTGGCTGCTTCGGTGCAATAGTTACATTGTGCGATGAACAACCAGACAGTATCAAGAGTGTTGCTGCTGCCGCTAGCGGCAAAACTATTTTTCTCATTTTGTATCTTCCTTTTGTTGTGATTTTATTTTTATAGCATGAGAGTGTTTTTTACATATTTACCCCCTTGGTAATCAAATATAAAAAAAGTATAGAAAAAACTATAGACGCATCTTGTCTATGAGCCTATTTATCTTTAGCAATAACCTTAAATTCGACTCTTTTGGAGCGTTCAGCATCCTCTGTTTTAGACCCATCAACATAAAGCGGTTTTGAAAAAGCCATTCCGTTTGCTCTTAGATTTGCTTCAAGCCATTTGATGTTACTTGTAATAAAAAAATCATCCAAACTGTAGCATAGCGAGAGCACATTGCTGGCTCTTTCTTGAGAGAGATGCATATTTTTTAAATAGACTTCTTTGGCATCCGCAATACTTCCCCATCCATTTGAAGTATGTCCTTCGACCCGTATCTCATCTATTTCACTTTTAAATTTAGCATTGCTTAAGACTTTTATATAGCGAGGGAAAAAATCTTGGAGTATCTCATAAAAAGCTTCTGGCACTTGTGCGCCGCCGGTTTCAAATGGTGAGTTAAATCGCATAATGTTATTTTCTGTAATAAGAGCCTGCCATTTCACTAAATCTTTGTCAAACTCTTTATGGAGCGCTTTGTTTAACTCTATTTTATAGTTCTCTTTTTCGCTAAGAAGTTGGTATAAAAAAGAGATGGAGATAAACATAAATATCATCATAAGCGCTGACATAACATCTGCTATATTGATCCAGTTGCTCTCACTATCTTGCATCTTAGAGTCTCCCGTTTGCTTCACGCAACAGTAACTGCATATTTTCTTTGACGATGTCGGTTGTCTCTTCAAGTGAGTTTTTTACTTTATCGCTTGAAGCCGTAAGGTTGTTTATAAGTTTTTGAATATTTGCTTGTTCGCTCTCTTTTGCAAGAGAGATGTGTTTAAGCTCTTTGATAATATGGCTAATGCTTTGTTCACTCTCTTGAATATGACTCTTATAGTTATCCTGCCAGAGAATCATATTTTTTACCGCATCATTTAACTGCTTAAAGTTGTCTCCAAACTGCTCGGTCAGGTTTTTGTTAAAATCTTTGACAACTTCCTCAAGCGCGTAGATAACTTCCTCTTTCTTCGTTGCTTGCGGCTTAAAGATGGAGAGTAAAATGGAAAAAAATATCCCCATGCCAGAGGTGACAAAGGCAGTTTTTAGCCCTTCAAGGAGCTGCGGCATGCTCACTTTGATGTTTGTTACATCAAAGTGATAAAGACCGATAGCTATACCTATAAAAGTTCCTAGTATTCCAAGGCTTACTATCTCGTTTTTGAAACTTCTTCCTCTGTTTTTAATGCTCTGAATAAAAAGAGCCACTATCATTATGCTGATTGTTAAAGTTATGGCATTGGTCATCATTTGCTAGATTCCTTTTTATTTGCGTAGATTTTATGAAATGTATTGACTTCATTTTGATACTTTTTGACAAGATAAGCATGTCTGTATCTATATTTAAGCGCCAAATTTGAGGCGTTATATGTCAGAAGTCTGTTGATCATCTCTCCAAACTCTCTTTTGAGTGATGGATAGTTCGTAAAAAAGACAGGCATCGCTGGTAGGTGACTTCGTATCTCTTCATGTCTATGGTTTAGTTGCTCTAACTTCTCAAGCAGAAGCTTCTCTTCCTCTTTGAGTGACTCTACAGGGCGCTCTTTTCCAAACACTTTTTTGTTGATTGCTTTAGATAAAAACCATCCAATAGCAAAAACAACTACGCCCCATACTCCGCCAACACTCACGCCAAAGAAACCGACAATCCCAATGACGATATAAACAAGCACAGAGGAGATGACAATGCTTACAACTTTCTCTTCAAGCACTGCACTTGAATCTTTTTGCAAGATGTTATCTTCAATATTTTGAGAAGCCGTCTTTAGCTTGAGCGTCCATTTACGGTACTCTTTTAAAAGTTTATCTAGCAGTGTTATCTTTGACATACTTAACCCAAAAGCTCTAAAAAGAGAAATATCCCTGATGCACCTAAAGCACCTTTTGCAAAGGAGTTTGCTCTCTTTTTTTGTTCACTCAAAAGTGCATGAAATTCCTCATCAGATAAGTCATCTTTTTCAAGCCCTGCTTCTTTGAGGTTTTTGATCACCTCCTTATGTGCATGGCTCTCTATCATTGCGTCATATTGCGCCTCTGTTGCGCTTTTCATACCTTTGAGTTTTTCTACTAGTTCTTGCATGTTTAACTCCTTTTTATGTAATTGTAGATATTTAGTTGGACTTATTTTGTCTATTTAGTAACACTTATTGTTTATCAGGTATTTTTTGCCAAAGCTCTAAAAAGTAGTTTTTATACTTGATAGCTAAAGCGCTGTTTTGTATGATGAGTGTGTTTTCATCGTTTGTGCTATTGCCTGCTTTTGTGAAGTTCATGGAGCCGCTTACGATGAAGCTGTCATCTACAATCATAGATTTGCAGTGCATTTTGCCGCCAAAGTTTTCAACTTTGACCTCTACGCCTTCTTCTCTTAGCTTTTTATGCATGGAGTACTTATTGCCTGCGGCACTTGCATCTAAGATGACTTTTACATCAACCCCTCTCTTCTTTGCTCTTATAAGCTCATGTGAGAGCTCTTTGTGGGTGAGATAAAAAATAGGTATAAAAATATACTCATTGGCATTTTGAATAAGCTCTTTTATCCCCTCTTCGTAAGTGTTTGATTTTGGAGAGAAGTAAACAGAGATTATGGAATCCTCTGTTTTTATGCGCTCATAACCTCTTTTGTTCTTTTTTTTGGAGAACTTTTTTTCATCAAACATCTCATCAAACTCCTCTTGATAGAGTGATACAACTCTTTTATCGTCGGTTGTTACGGCGTTGTTTGCATTGTAGCCGCCCGTACCCGTATCGCTTATGTTTGCCGAGCCGCTCCAAAGAGTTTTTCTGTCGATGATAAAAAATTTGTTATGCATAATGTAACTTTTACCATCACTCACAACGCTAAAATGTTTATAGAGTGTATGTGTATCTGTATAGTAGTTATTGCCATGTGAATCACTATCGACAACCGCTTTTATAGTAACGCCTCTTTTTTTTGCTCTTATAAGTGCTTCTAAAACAGCATCTTGTCCTCTAAGTCCATAGATAGCAAAACTGATCTCCTCTTTTGCATCATCAATAAGCACTAACAGCTCTCTGCCAAAAGATGTGTTTGTGGCACTAGAAGGCAAAGGACTCGGCACATGCACAAAAAGCTGCTCTTTTGCAATTAGAACAACTGCAAAGAGTAAAAAGAGAAGTCTTTTCATCTCTGCTCATCTTCTGCTTTTTTCTTTGCATACTTTGCCAAAATAAGGTCTGTGGTTGTAAGCAGTTTCTCTTTTTGGAGAAGTTTTTCTTCTTGCGTAAGTGGCAGCTTGACCTGTTTTGCTTCCTCTATTTTTATAGCCTTTTTGAACTCTTTAGTGCTTAGCCTTTTTAGCATCAAGATATTGAGGCCAACTATTAGCACGATTAAAAACCATTTTAAAAACAGCAGATAAAGTATGCTCTCTTTGTTGGATATTTTAAGCACGCTAAAGAGATCATTATAGACACCCATTATTATCAAAACAAGCCCGACAGAAACAAGAAGCGTGATGATCTGCTTTTTAAACTTTTGCCATAAAATGTAGTAAGTGCCACTTCTAAAGATAAAACCTAACATCGTTGTTTCCTCGCTAATTTTTTTACTGAGGAAATTGTAGGGATTTGTTTAGACATATTTAGTCTATAAATAAATATTAATGACATGCACTAAGTAGCAGATTATGGCTGTAACCATAATTTTTAGCTATAATTTTATATACCCATCCATAAAAGGATAAAAATGCTGCAAAATCTTAAAGAGTATCAACAGAGTTATCTAAGAGTGTTAGATACAAACTACAAAAGATATATACACGGCGTAGTAGATTTCAACCAAAAACTCATCGGCATAATTGGAGCTAGAGGAGTTGGAAAAACGACTTTTTTACTTCAGTATCTAAAAGAAAATGATTTACCACTTTCAAAAAAGCTCTATTTTAGTGCAGATGCCATAGATTTGGATTCACTCTTTGATATAGCATTTGAATTCTCTAAAGAGGGTGGAGAGCTTCTCATCATAGACGAAATCCACAAATATAAGAACTTTGAGATAGAGTTAAAAAAGATATATGACATGCTTAATCTCAAAGTAATATTTAGCGGTAGTAGTGCCATAAGGTTAGATCACTCAAAAGGAGATTTGAGCAGAAGAGCATTGCTCTACCACATGAAAGGGTTATCTTTTAGAGAGTTTATAGAGCTTAAAAAGTCCATAAAACTACCCACTTTTACAACACAAGAAATATTTAGTAACCATATCGATATAGCTTATGAACTGGGTAATGATTTTAAACCTTTTGAGTTTTTTCAAGAGTACCTAAAGTATGGATACTATCCTTTTTATTTTGAAAATGAGCAAAGCTATCTGCTCAAACTCCAAGAGACAATAAACACTGTTATAGAGGTTGATATCCCCTCCATCTTTCCCATAGAATACGACAGAATCATAAACTTAAAAAAACTTGTCCGTTTAGTGTGCCAATCAAAGCCTTTTAAAGTCAACATAAAAGAGTTGTCCACAAAAATAGGCATAAGCGACTACCAAACACTCTACAAATACCTAGAGTATCTCAAAAGAGGAAAGATTTTAAATCTCTTAAGAGCCAAAAGTAAAGGAGACTCTATCTTTGTAAAGCCCGATAAAATCTATCTTGCCAATACAAATCTACACTATAGCTACTGTAATCAAGTGGAAATCGGCACTATAAGAGAGGTCTTTTTTATGAGCATGTTTGATGAAAAAGATATAACACTATCAGCAAAGGGCGATTTTAGTGTAGAAGATACTTTTGTTGTAGAAGTCGGCGGAAAAACCAAAAGCTATAACCAGATAAAAGATATGCCAAAGAGTTATATCG